>CAZGVF010000001.1:0-6997 GCA_964528925.1 uncultured Paludibacteraceae bacterium
GTTGCAAAGGTAGATTATTTTTCCAAAACCACAAAATTTTTCATTGAATTTTTTTCGCGCAGAATTTTTGCTGTCTTCTCTACTCTAAAATCATGTTACATGTAACAGAGTTTTCGATTAGACTTTATAATTCGAGCGAATGTTCGTTGAGCAGAAAATCATAGATGCTGATGGTGGTAATACCTTGCTCACTGCGCATTATTGGACATTCTTCGCCAACCACAATTATCTTTTTGAACGAATCGTCAATATTCAGCAGCGATGTAGATTCTTGTTGCGATTTTTCGTCTGATGGAATGCGGTAGGCTGCTTGAATGTAGTAGCGTTGACTGCCCAAATTGCACACAAAATCGACCTCGAGTGACGAGCGTTGCATGCGACCATTGGCATCGCGCCGAATCAGTGGTACAACACCCACATCTACATTGAAACCGTGCATGCGCATCTCGTTGTAAACCAGATTTTCCATCAAATGGTTTTTCTCGAATTGGCGAAAATTAAGTCGCGCATTGCGTAATCCAAGGTCCATAAAATAGTATTTGTATGGCGAATTGATGTAGTGCCGACCTTTGATGTTGTATCGAGTCGACTTTTCGACTAAAAAAGAGTCGCACAAATAATCGATGTAGTCTTTCACGGTGTCGTAGGCAATGACCGAGTTTTTTTCGCTTCGAAAGGTGTTTGCTAATTTATTCGGATTGGTTAGCGCACCAATATTTGAGGCTAGCATATCGATAATCTCTTCAAGATCGGCGTCTTTTCGAATGCTATAACGCTCTTTGATGTCTTTTATGTAGGTTTCATCGAAAAGCGATTTTAGGAAATGCACTTTCTGCTCGTCGGTGTGGTAAAGAAGCGTTTGTGGCAGACCGCCATAAAGCAGATATTCGTTTAGTCCTGCCTGCATTGTTCCGTCGAAAGCTGACATATATTCGCTAAAACTAAGTGGATACATTTTTACCTCGTAGCCGCGCCCACGAAATTCGGTGATAACATCTTTCGACAGGAAACGTGCATTGCTGCCTGTTACGTATATATCGGCATTTGGCATGTGCAGAAATCCGTTTAGCACATCTTCAAAATGTTCGAGCATTTGCACCTCGTCGAGCAAAATGTAGTAGGTTTTGTCGTCGGACATGCGGCTCTCGACAAAGGCGTAGAGCGCATCTGCGTTGCGCAGTTCGCGATTTTTGTAATTTTCTAAATCGACTTTGATGATGTGCTGTGCGTCGATGCCGTGGTGCAAAAGATAATCAGGAAAAAGTTCGAAAAGCAAAAACGATTTGCCTGACCGACGCATGCCAGTAATCACTTTAATCATGCCGTTGCTCTGCAACGATATAAGCTCGTTTAGATATTTGCTGCGGTTAATTGCTTTCATAATCGAAAAAGGTGTAAATTTGTAACATAGTTTTCGATTACAAAATTACTATTTTTTTATGAAAGACAAAAAATAAGGGTGAAAATGTTGATTTCACCCTAAAATAGGCACTTTTTATGCTCAATCTTTTTCTTAAAACTGAATGCAAAATGCGCAGTTTTCGCCATTTAATAGCCATTTCTACTCTAAAATCATGTTACATGTAACAGAGTTTTAGATTAGTGAGATGGTTTTGAAAAGAGTTGTAGCAAAAAAAGACGCCGCATTTCGCGGCGTCTTTTTTGTTAGTTTTATTAGTTGGTTCGTTGTATCCAGCGAACATAACAGAAGTCCATGCGGTGGGGCAGGTCGCTATTCTTTGGGAACATGCGGAAGGCGTACTTGTAGGTGCCGCCTTGCTCGAGCGTGTAGTCCAATTTGAAGGTGAGCAGCGTGCCTTCGCGTTTCACAAGGTCGAATTCGCGCTTGTCGGCCACATGCATCTTGCCTTTTTCGTCGGCGTAGGTCATCACCAGTTCCAGACCGATGCACGAGTCGTTCAGGTCGTGAACGTCGATTTTGCCAATCATCTCGGTGTGTCCGCCCACTTCAACGCGGTCGAGGTTGTGAATTTCGAGCGACTGCACTTCGATGTTGTCCCAGCATTGAGCCACATGTTTCTTCCAAGCGGCAATCTCTTTGGCTTTGGCGCAGTTGTTGGCGGTGAGTTCGGCCGAGCGTTTTGCCAAAGGTGCGTAGAAGCGTTCGATGTAGTCGTCGATCATGCGCTTGGTGGTGAAGCGTGGCGTGATTTGCGAAATCGATTTCTTGATGTAAGCGATCCACTCTGGCGAATAGCCTTTGGTATTTTTTGCAAAATAGAGTGGAATAATCTCGTTTTCGAGCATGCTGTAGATTGTAGCAGCATCGAGTTGGTCTTGGTGTTGCTGATTTTCGTAGGTGCGTTTGTCGGTCAATGCCCAACCAGCACCTTCGACGTAGCCCTCGAGCCACCAACCATCGAGCACCGAGAAGTTGAGCACGCCGTTCATCTGTGCTTTTTCGCCCGATGTGCCAGAGGCTTCGAGTGGGCGCGTTGGTGTGTTCAGCCAAATGTCGACACCCGAAACGAGGCGTTTTGCCAAGCGCATATCGTAGTTTTCGAGGAAGATGACTTTGCCCAAGAATTCAGGCATGCGTGAAATTTCGATGATGCGTTTGATGAGTGCTTGTCCGCCGCCGTCGGCAGGGTGAGCCTTGCCTGTGTAGAGGAATTGCACGGGGTGAATTGGGTCGTTGACGATGCGTTTCAGGCGCTCCAAGTCGGTGAAGAGCAGGTGAGCGCGTTTGTAGGTGGCAAAGCGGCGACCGAAACCGATGATGAGCGCATTTGGATTGATGCGGTCGAGAATCGAGACGATTTTCGAAGGATCTTGCTGCGTCTTGAGCCAATTCTCTTGGAACTGTGTTTTGATGTAGTCGATCAGTTTATTTTTCAGAGCGGTGCGTGTAGCCCAAATCTCTTCGTCGGGTACATCGTTTATTTTCGCCCAAATCTTCATGTTCGACTGGTCGTTGTAGAAGTCTTTGCCGAAATATTTCTCGTAGACGGCTTTCCACTCCGATGCAGCCCACGATGGCATGTGAACGCCGTTGGTTACGTAGCTTACGTGCAGTTCTTCGGGCAGATAGCCTTTCCAGATTGGCGAGAACATCTCTTGCGATACTTTGCCGTGGAGCCAGCTTACGCCATTCACGGCTTGGCACATGTTGCAGGCGAATACCGACATCGAGAATTTCTCTTGGCTGCCAGGATTCTCGCGTCCCATGTCGATGAATTCGTTCCACGAAATGCCCAATTTTTCGGGATAGCTGCCCATGTATTTGCCAAACAGGCTCTCGTCGAAGGCGTCGTGGCCAGCGGGAACGGGCGTGTGGCAGGTGTAGAGCGACGATGCGCGCACTACCTCGAGTGCTTCGGAAATGTTCAATCCGCTCTTCACGTAGTCGACCAAGCGTTGCACGCTGATGAGTGCGGCGTGACCCTCGTTGCAGTGGTACACTTGTTTGGTGATGCCGAGTTTTTTCAGCATCAGCATGCCGCCAATGCCGAGCATGATTTCTTGTTTCAGACGATTTTCCCAGTCGCCGCCGTAGAGTTGGTGCGTGATGGAGCGATCCCATTCGCTATTCATCTCCATGTCGGTGTCGAGCAGGTAGAGCGAAACGCGACCTACAGCCACTTTCCAAACATAGGCATAGACTGTGCGATCGGGATAAGGCACTTCCACAACCATTGGCTGTCCGCCAGGCTCGCACACTTGCGTGATGGGCAGGCGGTTGAAGTTTTGCGCCTCGTAGTTGGCTATTTGCTGACCGTCCATGGTCAGTGTTTGTGTGAAGTAGCCGTAGCGATAGAGGAAACCTACGGCAGTCATGTCCACTTGGTGGTCCGAAGCCTCTTTCAGATAGTCGCCAGCCAGCACGCCCAGACCGCCCGAGTAGATTTTCAGGTGGTCGGTAAGACCGTATTCCATGCTGAAATAGGCTACCGATGGGTACTTTTTGCTCGGTTTGGTGTCGACATAAGCACGGAACTTAGCGTAGACTTCGTCCAGATTTTTCAAGAATTTTTCGTCTTCGGCAAGTTCGTTGAAACGCTCCACTTTCACGCGTTCGAGCATGGCGATGGGGTTGTGGCGCACTTGGCTCCACAGTTTTGCATCGATTGAGCGGTACAATGATTTAGCATCGACCGACCAAACCCACCAAAGGTTGAGCGACATCTCGTGAAGACGCTCGAGAGTCTTTGGCAGACGGGTTTTCACTGTAACCTCTACCCAGCTGGGTTCGTTTACATGATTTACTTTTACTTCCATAAAATTGTTTTGAATGAATATTCTTTTTTACCTTAAAATTTTCGGTAGGTTCTAAAAATTCTACGCTTTTATTTTTTTGTGTGGGCGGGTTCAAAAAATTATTTGAGATTTTGGTCGTTCTTTGCGAATTTTCGTTTCTAATCGGCATCTTTTTTGTCTTTTCTCAGTCACAGGACACCCTGTTCCTTCGAAAATTCTTCAAATCTGCTCGATTATAATTCGAAAATTCTTGCAAAGATAATTTTTAGAACCTACCTTGAGTTTTAGTTCGCAAAGATACAATTTTTTCCTCATTTGGCGACTTTGCGCAGCGCTATGTCGTAGGCTTTGTAGTAGTAGGCGATGAATTCGCGCCAAAGGGCTTTTGTGGCGAGTGCCGAGGCATTGGCGCGGATTTTCTTTTGCGCCACAGCCGAAAGATTGGCGTATTCGGCCATCAATCCTGCAACCGACGAAACCACTTCGTGATAGTTGTAGTCGGAACGTTGAACCACGCCAACGCCTTCGTCGAGACTTGGCGAGAGCGGTTGTGCCCATTGCCCGAAACCCGACAAGTTGGTGGTGATGGTTGGAATGCCAAACGCCACGCTCTCGAGCGGCGTGTAGCCCCACGGTTCGTAGTACGACGGATAGGCTGTGAGGTCGAATCCGATCAGCAGATTATAATAAGCGGTGTTGAAAATGCCATCGATGCCGTTCAGATAGGTCGGAACGAAAATTACTTTCACGGGTTCTTCCTTGCGGTTGGTCAGATGGAACCAGTTGATGGCATTCAAAATGCGATCGTTCCACGGTTCTACCAAATTGTGCGTAACAAACGGATTATCAAGACGTTCGGTGTGGCGACCATTCAGTTTTTCTGATAAATCGATGCGAGCGCCATTCGACCACGCTGGTACCATGATGAAGGCGATTACCTCGCGTGAGAGCGGTCGCTGCGACAGCGCTTTGAGCGATTCCACAAACACATCGAGACCCTTGTTTTTGTATTCGTATCGGCCCGAAGTGGAGATGAATAGCGCATTGTCGTCAATTTTGTATCCAAGCAGAGCCTCTGCCACGCGGCGCAATTTTTCGCGTGCATCTTTGCGAGCCGACTCAAAAAGTTTGCCTTTTGGCACGAAATCGTCTTCAAAGCCGTTGGGTGTAACTACATCGGCAGGTTTTTCGAGCAATTGCGCGCATTCGCGGTTGGTGATGTCGCTCACTGTGGTGAAGCAATCTGCCACATGCGCAGCTACTTTTTCTACCGAATGTTTGGCAACCATGTTCAAGTCGCGCGCCATCTGGTCGCCGTTGTACTCGTTCAGATAGTCGTAGAGCGGCTTGTGGTTTCCAGCGATGGAGCGCCCGATGGACGTGGCGTGCGTGGTGAAAACAGTCGCAATTTTCGGCATATAATGCTTGGTGTAGAGCAGTCCGAAGGCGGTCATCCACTCGTTGAAATGCGCCACGATTTTTTTGCGACCAAGGCGATGATATTTCACGAAACTTTCGATGACTGCGCCCACTGCGTAGCCAAACATCGACGAGTCGTCGTAGTCGCCATAGGCTTGCAGCGAATCGACGCCAAACCACTGCCAAAAATCGCCGTAGATTTTGTTTTTCTGCAACAAAAAAGGTCGATAATCGACCAAAATAACCAGCGGGCGACCGCATATATTCCAACGGCCAACGCGCACTTTCAGGTTTTGTTGTTCGTTGGCATTGGCTACCCAATCGGCAAAATCGTCGGTCGGAACGAAATCGATCGGGTTCTTATTGTCCCAAAAATCGGGACCGATGAACATGAGGTGATTGCCAAGTTGTTTTTCGAGTGTGCGCGCACGAGTGGACAGCACCGTGTAGATGCCGCCAACTTTGTTACACACCTCCCAACTTGTTTCGAAAATATAATCGGGCGATATTTCTTCCATCTCTTTTTAGATGAATAAGGGTGGTTTTGATTTTTTGCAAAAATTGCGGTGCAAAATTACAAATAGTTTGCGACATACGGTAGTAAAATCCGCACCAACTGCACGATAATTTATGTTACGAAACACAAAAAATTACTCTGGATACATGTTGTTGCGCACCAAATTGTAGAAGGCATCGACAGCTTGCTTAAGGTTTGGGTTGGCGGAATGGATCAGGAGTGAAACATAAAGCATGTAATCTTCGGTTTCGAGTGATGCATCGTATTTGATGATGTCGCTTGTATGATAGCGTAAATACCATCTATCGAAAAGGATTTTTCGTTGATGTTCGCGCCCATCTGTGCTATCGCACACTATTAGCATTACATTGGTGTTGTTGCTGAAGAAACTAGCAAGGATGGTGACTATTGTGTGTTGAATGCGAATGTCGAATTCGCGCGCTGGTTCTCCTTCGGGTTCAATATTGAAGGAAAAGATATTTTGTAAATCTGGAAATTGTGAGGAATAATCGATGAAGTAGGCATGATAAATTACACCAAAGTCGGTGACAAAGGTGTAATCCAATCCATTTTGATGAAAATTATATGGGCGTAGCGAACTTAAATCCATGTTTATCAGCCAATTGTTTAAGATCACCATTATCGCGTATACACTTGTTTATGCATCGCTTATCGTCCAACATTTTCTGGAAAACATTTTTATTTTGTCTAGTATTTCCCATAATGACTGACTCCTTTATTTTTTGATAGGCAAAGTTACGAGATTATTTTTTATTGAGCAAATTTTTACACAAAAAAAGCAGAAGCGCACTTTGACGAACGCCTCTGCTTTTACTTATTTCA
>CAZGVF010000001.1:7097-10759 GCA_964528925.1 uncultured Paludibacteraceae bacterium
ACACAAAAAAAGCAGAAGCGCACTTTGACGAACGCCTCTGCTTTTACTTATTTCAGAGTTCAGTTTTGCTACTTTTCGAGATAGGCAATGATGTCGCCTTTCTGAACCATTGCGCCTTGCTCTTTTGGCTCCACTATGCGACCTGCAAAGTTGGCGGTCATCACTTCCAAACCGCGACCGTTGGTCTGAATGGCGCAGAGATATTCGCCCTCTTTGTAGGCTTTGCCCTCGGCTGGTTTCACCGATTTGTCCTGATAGTCGAACTCCCACATTAGTCGGCCCGATGCAGCAGCAGCTACAGGTTCGGCATTTGGGTGACGCAGCGCGCGGAAGTCGGGAATCGGCATCTGCACGCCCGAAGCCTTGAATTTGGTCTCCATCTTCTGCTGAAGTTCGGCATTGAAACGCTTTTTGGCGTCGCCCGATTTGTATTCGCGATACTGCTTTTCGTGCATGGCAAATTCGAACAACTCTTCGTCGTCCTGACCGCGATCCCAGCCAAGTTCTTCCATCTCTTTGATGTATTTTGGAAGCACATTCGGGTAGTTGTCCTGCGGGTTGCCATCGAAAAATTCGAAGCCTTTCGACTTGGCCAATTCCACAATTTCGGGGTCGAGTTTGCCTGGCAGATGACCTGCTTTGCCCAGAATCATATCCCAAGTGTTTTGGTCTATCATGGTCCAGCGCCCTTGCCCTTTGCTCATGGCCAGCACATTCATCAGTGCCACATTTTTGGTGTATTGGCTGAATGGCGTAACCAGTGGTGGATAACCGAGTTTTGGCCAGATATATTTCACTTCGTCGAATAGTTCGATGAGCAGTTCATCTTCGCTAATTTCGGCTTTGCCCTGCGCTTTTAGGTTGCTGTTGATGGCAGCGTGAACGCCTTTCAAGTCGGCCATGAGCGAACCCATCATGCCGCCGGGCAGTCCGCAGCCCACGAGCAACGAAGTCATGTGGCTGTTGCGCGGATCGATGAAATAACCAAGGAAGTCGTCGATGAAACTCTGCGTCAGGCGGCGCGCCTCCATGTAGGCTTTCATGTTGATGTCGGGCACAATGAAACCAGCGTCTTTCAGCATGGCTTGAATGGTGATGACATCGGGGTGAACCATGCCCCACGCCAGCGGTTCCATGGCTACGTCGAACACATCGCCGCCCGCTTTTGCCACCTCGAGAACCGATGCCACCGAAAATCCAGGACCCGTGTGCCCGTGATACTGAATGGTGATGTCGGGGTGGTTGGTTTTTATCGATTTCACAATGGTTCCTAGCACCGTGGGGCGACCGATTCCTGCCATATCTTTCAGGCAGATTTCTTGCGCGCCCGCCTCGATGAGTTGTTCGGCCATGTTGATGTAGTATTCGGCCGTATGCACTGGCGAATAGGTGATGCACATGGCGGCTTGCGGAATCATGCCAGCCTGTTTTGCCCAGCGAATTGATGGAATGATGTTGCGCACATCGTTCAGACCGCAGAAAATGCGTGTGATGTCGGTGCCTTGCGCCTTTTTCACTTTGTACATCAGTTCGCGCACATCGGCAGGCACTGGGTTCATGCGCAGACCGTTCAAGCCGCGGTCGAGCATGTGCGTTTGAATGCCAGCCTCGTTGAATGGCTTGGTGAAGGTGCGCACGGCTTGGTTTGGATTTTCGCCATAGAGCAAATTCACCTGCTCCGATGCGCCGCCGTTGGTCTCGACGCGCGCAAAGCAGCCCATATCGATGATTACGGGCGCCACTTGTGCCAACTGGTCTTTGCGCGGCACATATTTGCCCGACGATTGCCACATGTCGCGATAGACAAGGCTGAATCGTATCTCTTTTTTACTCATTTTGTTCTCCTTCAAAAAAAATTACTCCGCTTTTTTGTCGTCGGCAGCAGCCTCTTCTTTCTCTTCGAATTCGGTTATGCCGTTGGCAATCAGCAGGTTGTACCACTGAACGAGTTTTTTTACATCGCTTGGATGCACACGGTCGCGGTCGAAATCGGGCAATACGCCTTCGAACCAAGCAAACAGTTCTGCGCCCGATGCTTTTGGTGCGATAGAGGCAGTTTTGCCGTTCTCTTTCTCCTTGATGAGCGTGAGAATTTCGCGCAATGGACGCTCGCCGTCGTTGGTGAACATGGCAATGTCGTTGAGCGAAACGGCTTTTTCGTGTGCAAACGATGGAATGCGCTTCTTGTCGATGAGCGATTCAACAATAATCATGCCTTTGCCCGACTGTGCCACAACTTTGTACAGTCCTGGGCGACCCGTGATGGTCAAAATAGTTTCTAACATGGTTTTGATGTTCTATTTTTAACTTGATTTTTCAAAAAAATTCGTGCCGACAAAGGTACAAAAATTTCGTCAAACAAAAAGTGCCATCAAAATGCAATAATTTTGTAATTTTGCGGGAAAAATTATTCAATTACCCAATTTCCAATTGTCCAATTATTTGGTATACGCATTTGCGGTAATGCCGTGACAAGTCGCAACCTGCTGTGGATACCGTAATTTGAAATCTGTTGAAATAGATCAACTATGACTTTTGACTAAGACTAAGACTTGCCAACTGCAAATGAGAGACGCGAACGTGGTATGCCGCGTTCCTACATCGGTTCAACAACGAAACAATAGAAACTTAGAAACAAAAAACGCTAAAGACTCTGACTCACGCGTTAAACTTATCAACTTATCAACTCGTCAACTCATCAACTTTTCAACTATGACTCTGTACCCCAAACTGATTCTCGACGCCCTGACGCATGTGCGCTACCCTGGAACGGGCAAAGACATTGTGTCGAGCGGCATGGTAGAGGACGATATGCGCATCGACGGACAAAAAGTGAGCTTTTCGCTTCTGTTCGAAAAACAAAACGACCCTTTTGCGCGCTCGCTCGTGAAGGCATGCGAACAGGCCATCAAAACTTATATCTCGCCCGAGGTTGAGATTGATGGAAACATCGCTATAAAATGTCGCCAACAGCCCGCTGCGGAACAGAAAAAGCCGCTCGAAGGCGTGAAACACATCATCGCCATTTCGTCGGGAAAAGGCGGCGTGGGAAAGTCGACTGTGGCGGCAAATCTGGCAGTGGCGTTGGCACAAATGGGCTACCGTGTGGGTCTGCTCGATGCTGATATTTTCGGTCCGTCCATTCCCAAAATGTTCGATATTGAGGATGCGCGTCCCGTGGCCGACGAGGTTGATGGGCGCACGCTGATTGTGCCGATTGAGAAATATGGTGTAAAAATTCTGTCGATTGGCTTTTTTGTCGACCCTGGTACGGCACTTGTTTGGCGTGGCGGAATGGCTAGCAACGCCCTGAAACAGCTCATTTGCGATGCCGAGTGGGGCGAACTCGACTATTTTCTGATCGATCTTCCGCCTGGTACGAGCGACATTCATCTGACGCTGGTGCAGACCGTCCATCTCGATGGCGCCATAGTTGTAAGCACGCCGCAGCAAGTGGCTCTGGCCGATGCGCGCAAGGGACTGCAGATGTTCGAAAACGACAAAATAAATGTGCCGATACTCGGTCTGGTTGAGAATATGGCGTGGTTCACGCCTGCCGAACTGCCAGAAAATCGCTATTACATTTTTGGTCGCGAGGGCTGCAAACGTCTAGCCGAAGAGAAAGGCGTGGCGCTGCTGGCGCAGATTCCGCTCGTGCAGAG
>CAZGVF010000001.1:10859-13760 GCA_964528925.1 uncultured Paludibacteraceae bacterium
AAATCTGATTGACGATTTTTCCCTAGAAATTCTGACCTGTTTCTCCCTGTTTTGCATTTTTAACCGTGCAATTTTCGGTCTATTCGTATTAAAATTGTACCTTTGCGGCGTTTAATCTGAGGCGAAAATCAGAAAAATAAAATTTAATTTGCTGATAATCAATAAGTTTGCTTCGCTTGTCGTGGCAAAAATGCCTCTCTAAATCATTTCTAAATGGAACAAGAAACATTCAACCAACTTATCGAACGCGCAATCAAGGACAATTGGGATCTTGACGCGCTCACCGACTACAAAGGTGCCACGCTGCAATACAAAGATGTGGCTCGCAAAATAGAAAAATTGCACATTATTTTCGAACAGTGCGGCATCGAGCATGGCGACCGCATTGCGCTTTGCGGACGAAACAGTTCGCATTGGGGCGTGGCTTTCTTGGCTGCGCTCACCTACGGCGCAGTGGCCGTGCCTATTTTGCACGAGTTCAAAGCCGATAATGTGCATGCCATCGTGAACCATTCGGAGGCAAAACTGCTCTTCGTTGGCGATCTTGTTTGGGAAAATCTGAACGAACAAGCCATGCCAAATCTGCAAGGCATTTTCCAACTGAACGATTTTCAGTTGCTGGTGTCGCGCGACGAGCGTCTAGGTTATGCTCGCGAACATCTGAACGAACTTTTTGGCAAGAAATTTCCCAAAAATTTCCGTCCAGAGCATCTCTCGTACTACGCCGGCGAACCTGATGAGATGGCTGTGCTGAACTACACTTCGGGCACCACTAGCGAATCGAAAGGCGTGATGCTGCCTTACCGCAGTCTGCTTTCGAACCTGCTGTTTGCCCACGAGGTTGTGCCGATGAAACCAGGCGACAAAATTGTGATGATGCTGCCAATGGCGCACATGTACGGTCTTGCATTCGAGTTTCTGCACGAATTTTCGCTCGGTTGCCACATCTATTTTCTCACGCGCATACCAAGCCCGAAAGTCATTTTTCAAGCTTTTGCCGAAATTCGTCCGCGCCTGATTGTGGCAGTGCCGCTCATCATCGAAAAGGTGATAAAAAAGAGCGTGATGCCAAAACTCGAGACACCAACCATGAAGATTTTGCTGAGTCTGCCTTACGTGAGCGGCGTCATCAAAAACAAAGTGCGCCAAACCATTATCGATGCATTTGGTGGCAACTTCATCGAGGTGATTGTGGGTGGCGCAGCGTTCAACCAAGATGTGGAAAAACTGCTGAAATCGATTGAATTCCCATACACCGTGGGCTACGGCATGACCGAGTGCGGCCCGATTATCTGCTACGAAGATTGGAGCCGATTTGCGCAGTCGTCGTGCGGCAAGGCTGCCCCGCGCATGCAGGTGAAAGTGCTTTCGCCCGATCCGCAAAATATCGTTGGCGAAATCGTTTGCAAAGGCCCGAATGTGATGCTTGGTTACTATAAAAACGAGAAAGCCACCGCTGCCGTCATCGACGAAGATGGCTGGATGCACACGGGCGACCTTGGCATTATTGATGCCGAAGGGAACGTGTTTATCAAAGGTCGTAGCAAAAATATGCTGCTCGGACCTTCGGGACAAAATATCTACCCCGAAGAGATCGAGGATAAACTGAACAACATGCTCTATGTGGCCGAAAGCATTGTGGTGCAACGCGACGAGAAGTTGGTCGGTTTGGTTTATCCCGATTTCGACGATGCCTTCAAACATGGCTTGAAAGAGGACGACCTGAAACAGGTGATGGAGCAGAACCGCGTGGAACTGAACACTCTGTTGCCAGCCTACGAAAAAATTTCTGCCATCGAAATCTACCACGAAGAGTTCGAAAAAACGCCGAAAAAGAGCATCAAACGCTTCCTCTATCGCTAATTTGCGAACTGCAAAAATAAAAAGGCGCGTCTCGATTTTCGAGATGCGCTTTTTTTGTGTCTATCGGGCGAATGATTACTCGCCCCTACAGTTCAACAATTTTTCAATCACTTCGGCAATCGTTGCAAATTCCTGATTATCAATCTGAAAACCGTTTTCTTTGGCGCAGATGGTGATTGGCGCGCTGTCGTTTGTGCCGATGCCAATGCGTGCCAGTGCGCGTTTTAGCCAAGTGGCGTGCGTGTTGTCGCCGTCGATTTTTACGAATTGTTGTGGTGTGGGCGTGGTTACTTGGCAATGCCCATCGCTCGGGTCGAACTGAAAACGCTCGTTGCCGAATGCCCGCTCGATGTCGCCGCGCAGCATTAAATCTTCTGGAATGCCCGTCTGTACGCCCGTTTGACTCATCAGCCAGAGGCGGTCGGCCAGCTGCAGTGCGAGGTCGAGTTCGTGGGTCGACAAGATGAATGTTTTGCGTGTTTCGGCCGAGAGTTGGCGCAGTAGTAGCATCGTCTCGATGCGATTTGGCAGGTCGAGAAAGGCCGTTGGCTCGTCGAGCAGCACCAGCGGCGTGTCTTGCGCGAGGGCTTTGGCTATCACGGCGCGTTGGCGTTCGCCGTCGCTCACTTGGCTCACTAGTGCGTGCGTTTTGTGCGCCAATCCTACCTGATTGATGGCGGTCTCGACAATTTTTTCGTCATTTCCCGAAAGTCGCCCCGCCCAATTGGTGTACGGGAATCGGCCCATCGCCACAAGGTCGTGAATGGTCAGGTTGTCGACCACCACGCGGTCGGTCAGCACCAGCGACAGCAGTGTGGCGCGCTGGGCGTTGGTCATTTGCACTACATCGCGCTCCTGCACCAGCACGCGACCCGACAGCGGTCGTTGCAGTCCAGCCAAAGTGCGCAACAGCGTGCTTTTGCCCGAGCCGTTTTTGCCAATCAAGCAAATCATCTCGCCATCAGCCGCCTCCAAACAGAGGTCGCGCTGAACCACGCTCTTGCCATAACCGATATTTAATGCTACCGTTTTAAGCAC
>CAZGVF010000001.1:13860-16361 GCA_964528925.1 uncultured Paludibacteraceae bacterium
ATTATCCAAATAATAATCGGTGCGCCAACCAGTGCGCTCACGGCATTGATGGGCAGCGTGTAGCCTTGTGGCGGCAGTTGCGTTACAAGGTCGCACACCATCAGCAGACTTGCGCCGCAAAGCATGCAGCCGGGCAGGGTAGTGCGGTGATCCGATGTGCGGAAAATGCCCCGAACAAGGTGCGGCACCGCCATTCCTATGAAGGCGATTGGTCCTGTGAAGGCGGTCGTGGCGCCAGCCAATAGTGCCACGGCGGCGATAATCAGCGAGCGTGTGCGTGTGATGTTCACACCGAGCCCTTGAGCGTAGTTTTCGCCCAAAAGCAGACCATTCAACGGTTTTTGTATGCTGAAGGCGATGATAAATCCTACCGTTGCCAGCGGCAGCATCACCCACATGTAGTCCCAACCGACTGCGCTCAAGCTGCCGAAAGTCCACACAACAAACAGTTTCAGCGAATCGGGATTGCTTGTGTTTTGCAGAATGGTGACTAGCGAACCCGCAATCTGTCCAAACATGATGCCCACGATGAGCAGTGACACCGCCTCGCGCACCTTGAACGACACTGCCAAAACCAGCAGCAGCACCAGCACTGCGCCAATGGTGGCGGCACTCACCAAACCCCAGCCGTTTTGTACAAATGCCACGGGCAGCAGACTGCCAGCCAGCAGATAGATGGCCACGCCAAGACTCGCGCCTGAGCTTACGCCCAGCACATACGGACCAGCCAGCGGATTGCGAAAAAGCGTCTGCATAAGCAGGCCAGCCACCGAAATAGCAGCACCTGTAACCACCGCAGTCAGGGCTTTGGGCAGACGAAAGTTGAAGATGATTTCGTGCGTCACGCGGTCGCTCGAAAAGATGGCACTCCACGGCAAACGCACGCTACCAAAACTGATATCGCACACAAAAAGCACCGCAGTGAGTACTGCTAATGCGCTGAAAAATAGTATGTTACGATTAAATTTCAAGATTTCAAGACCCCCTCTAATCCCCCAAGGGGGAAGTTTTAGATATAGTCAACAGCAATTTAATTGACAATTGACAATTTTCTCCCCGAATTTGGACAATGCGCGGTTCGACAGGCTCACCAGCGTAACTTTATAAACTTGATAGACTTCTTTTCAACTTTTCAATTCATCAACTCCATTATTCCAACTTATTGATGTAACTCGGTGCACCCTCTATATTAATATGGTGTAGCGCCCAAATCAGATCTTTCAAAATTAGGTCGGGGTGAGCCACGCCACTCTCCCAAAAATCGTTGGCACCGCTGGGCAGCGTGCGTGCGTAGAAACCATACACCTCTCCACTTTTTGCTGCGGTAAATAGTCCGTGGCGCGCATCCATGGCCAGCAGTTCGCTCATGGTGGCGGTGGGCGCATTCAGCCAAACTTCGGCATTGGCAAACTGGTGCAGTACCGTCTCGAAACTCAGCGGCAGACTCGCAGTTTCTTCGTTATCTTTGTAGAGATAGTCGGCTCCAGCGTCGGCAAAGAGTTGCGCCATGTAACCGCGTCCGCCGGGCATGTACCAAGTGCCTTTGAAGTTGCCACCCGCCATCACCGTGGGTTTGTGATCGATGTTGGTAGCCAGTGTTTTGGCTTGCAGATAGTGGTTTTCGATGGTGTCGAACAGTTGGCATGCCAGCGCCTCTTGGTCGTAGAAGGCAGCCACCAGTTTTATCCACTCGGCGCGCGCTAGGGCTGTGCTTTCGGTCCATTCGTTGTTGTAGATGAGCGGAATGCCCGACGCCTGCAGGCGTTTCGAGTTGTTGTCCTGCTGATTGTAACTCGCCAGCATCAGCGCGTCGGGGTGCAGAGCCAGCAGACATTCGGTGTTGGTATTGAACGCATCGCCAAGCGAGGTTATTTTGCCCTCGGCAAAGCGGCTGCGAATGGTGGCGTTGTATGCCAGTTCGGGATTGCAGACGCCCACCACCGACTCCAGACAGCCCAACATCTGCAGAAATTCGTAGTGCGTGCAAGATGTTACCGCCAAACGCTTCAGCGGTGTGGTTAGTTTCACGCCGTCGGCTGGCACTTGCACCGTGTCGTTTTGGGTGAGATAATAAACTGCCAGCGTTTCGCCCGCAGCCCATGGGTTGTTGATGGTTACGCGCTTGTAGTGGCTGAAATAGTCCACCTCGAAGCCTGTGGCGTACTTCACCGTCAGAGTCGAGTCCGACTCGGTGCGCGCGCTTTGTGTGGCGGCGTGCCCGCATGCCGTGAGCAGCAGTGCCGTGCCTATTGCAAATATAATATGGTGTGATTTCATACCGCAAAGGTAAAATTTTTTTACCGAATTATTTTGTCGTTCTAAAATTTTACACTACTTTTGCACTCCGAAATAGCGTCTGCAAGCCCTCCTCCCAGAAATGGGGGGGGGCTAACTATTTGATTTTCAGATAGTTAGAATGGATAGTTAAGAATGAACAATGAATAATAGCGGTAACCATTGCCAACTATAATGCCACGAAACCAGTAGGGGACGTGGCGCGC
>CAZGVF010000001.1:16461-19837 GCA_964528925.1 uncultured Paludibacteraceae bacterium
CAAATAAACAATTAGAAACAGCGCGTAGCGCGACAAACTTAAAAACGATTATAAACCTTTTTAAAATTTTTCCATTATGAAAAAAACTTTACTCTTTGCATGCTTGCTACTATTGGGCGCAACATGCGCACAGGCTCTTACTAGCTACAAGATTGGCGACCTCAATTACACGCTAGATGAGACAGACAAGACCGCCATTGTTGCTTATACTAGTGGTGCTACTGGCGACATCGTCATACCTGCCTCGGTTACCTACAACGAAACGGAATATGCGGTGGTAGGAATAGCGAGTAACGCTCTCTATTATACTAAGATAACCTCTGTGGTTATACCTAGTAGCGTGAAGAGCATCAGCGGTATGGCTTTCTATTCTTGCTCTAGCCTTACAAGTGTAACCATCGAAGGCGAAGCGCTGACTTCGATTGGCGACAAGGCTTTCGCTGATTGCTCTGCCCTTACAACTATCAACATCCCTAACAGCGTTACAAGTTTTGGCGATAATATTTTAAAGAACTGCACAAACTTGACTGCACCTGTGTATAATGCAACTAATTTTATTTGTATGCCAACTTCGTATGAGGGCGATTATACCATTCCCGATGGCATTACGACCATTTTCGGCAGTGCTTTCGATGGTTGCAATAAATTAACCTCTGTTACCATACCCAATAGCGTTACTACTATTGGAAGAGAAGCTTTCTATGACTGCAGTAAATTAACTTCTGTTACCATACCCGAAGGCGTTACTACTATTGGGGCGTGGACTTTCTGTAATTGCAAACTAACCTCTGTTACTATACCCAATAGTGTTACTACTATTGGAGGATACGCTTTCTACCGGTGCAATAAACTTACCTCTGTCACACTGTCTAGCAATTTAACCTCTATCGGAGAATCGGCTTTCTATGGTTGTTCTAGTCTTACTTCGGCCAATATACCTGCCAGCGTAACAAGCATTGGCAATAGCGCCTTTGGCTCGTGTTCTGCACTGGAGACTATCACTGTGGAGAGTGGCAACACCGTGTACGACGGTCGTGACAATTGCAACGCCATTATCGAAACGAAAACTAACACACTCGTACAAGGCTGTAAAAATTCCACCATACCCGCCAGCGTACAGATTATTGGCGCTGGGGCCTTCGCTGGTTGCCGTTTCACTGCCACCATCACTATTCCAAGCACTGTAACGACTATCGGTAGTTCAGCTTTTAATAGTGCGAGCCTTACATCCATCACCATTCCTGCCAGTGTAACAAGCATTGGCAAGAGCGCCTTTGGTTGGTGCAATTCATTGGAGACTATCACTGTGGAGAGTGGCAACACTGTGTACGACAGCCGCAACAATTGCAACGCCCTTATTGAGACGAAAACTAACACACTTATAAATGGCTGTAAAAACACCACTATACCCGATGGCGTAGTTGCTATTGGACCCAATGCTTTTGATGGACTTCGTGAGCTTACTTCCATCACCATTCCCGCTAGTGTTACTACAATTGGAGCATATGCCTTTCGTAATTGTCAGCAATTAGCGAGTATCGAAATACCCAATGGTGTAACCACTATCGGTGATTGGGCTTTTAATACTTGTGCTCTTACTAATTTGACTATACCTGCTAGCGTAACAACTATTGGCCAGAGTGCTTTTAACAATTGTTGGATACTGAAATCTATCGCCGTAAAATGGCAGGAACCACTTAAGTGCGGTTCTGATGCTTTTCAGTCGGTTTCGTCTTCGGCTACGCTGTGTGTGCCATGTGGTACATCGGAAAAATACAAAGCAGCAGATCCATGGAGCAAATTCTCTTCGAATGTTACCGAGCAGGCGTATAGCATAATCGCACAGACCAACGACGGTAGCAAAGGCACAGTGGTTGTAACACAGCAACCTACTTGCGAGAACAATCAGGCGATCATTGCTGTTGGAACCACTTATTGTAATGATAAATGTTACGATTTCCTTGGCTGGAGCGATGGCGTAAAAGACAGGGAACGTACCATAACTGTAACTCGCGACACGGTGATAACTGGCATTTTTGGTTTTGATCAATATGAAGTTACCACTAAATGCGAACCAGCCGAAGGCGGCACTGTAACCCCTGGCGGCACCTACGAGAAATATACAAAAATTACACTCGAAGCTACTGCCAATGCGGGTTATCACTTTGTCTATTGGAACGGAGGACTAACCACCGCAAAAATAGAAGACGAAGAGGTAAAAGGTAATCAAACTCACATTGCATATTTCGAGCTTAACACATATACTCTAAGTAAGGGTACAATTACCGAAGGCGGTACGGTAGGCCATGCTACTGAAGCAAAATATGGAGAAACAGTTAAGATTTACGTTTATCCAAACGTAGGCTACAAACTTGGCTCGCTTACTGTAATGGATGCCGATAACAACAAAAAGGTTGAGGTGTCGGCCGATTACAAATTCACCATGCCTGCGGGCAATGTTACGGTTTCTGCCACCTTTGTGGAAGATGCTTACGACATCACCATTACCCAACCAGTGGGTGGCACGGTCGAGGCAAGTAAGACCACCGCAAAAGAAAACGACGAAATAACCCTTACCATCACGCTAGATACCGGTTACGAACTCGACAACATTTCGGTGAAAGATGCTGACGGTAACTACAAAAATGTTAGCGATGATCATAAATTCAACATGCCAAACTCCAATGTAACAGTTACTGTAACCTTCAAAAAGATATCTTACGACATCAAATATAATGAAATGAAAAATGGCGATGTTGTAGCTGAAATAAGTAGTGGATTTAATCATGGATTCATAAATGACGAGGTTAAGATCAATATTTATCCTAGCGAAGGCTACGAACTCGACGAGATATCGGCAAAAGATGCCAATGGAAATGATGTAACAATTTCAGAAGATCACAAATTTACCATGCCGGCCGCAGAGGTTACTATAACGGCCACTTTCAAAAAAATAACCTATGCTATCACGGTTGGTCAACTCGAAAATGGTAAGGTCGAGATCAACAAAACCGAAGCACAAATAGGCGATGAAGTTACCATCACCATTACACCTGACGAAGGTTATAGATTTGATGTGGTTTGGTTGGAATATGATGGAGCTAAGTTCTATAACGTAGTAAAAGACAATAAATTCACCGTGCCAGCGTATGATGTTACAATTTATGCAAATTTCGTGGCGATACTTTACGATATTACATACAATTCGGAACATGGCAATGTATGGTCGACTAGTACGGGGGCGCATATGGGTGATGAAATCGCACTTCTTATTGAATCTGAAGCAGGCTACGAACTCGACAAAATCACTGTAACCTACGGCGATGGGCAAGAAGTTGAGGTTTCTGCAGAAAACACATTCGTTATGCCAGCGGCA
>CAZGVF010000001.1:19937-52496 GCA_964528925.1 uncultured Paludibacteraceae bacterium
GATTCAATAATTCGATGATTATAATGACGTGGCATGCCGCGTCCCTACTGTCGTTGTTGGTGTGCAGCAGCGTTATGTTTTTGCAGTCTGCTATGGAAACCGACAATCTTCAAATTTTCAAATAAAAAATCAGGCTGAAAAGCCTGCTAACCCGCATCAATTCCGCATTCCTTGCCCGCTCAACCACGAAAAATGCATTTTTTGAAAAAAATTGTTCATAACTTTTTGTCGGTTCAGAAAAAAGTAGTAATTTTGCAGCCCCTAATAGTAGGGACAAATAATAAGTTTTAAGTAATCAAAAATCAGAAAAAATGCCTACAATTCAACAATTGGTTAGAAAAGGAAGGGTAGTTTTGGAAGACAACAGCAAGGCGCCAGCCTTGGACTCTTGCCCACAACGCCGTGGCGTTTGCGTGCGTGTGTACACCACCACACCAAAAAAGCCTAACTCGGCGATGCGTAAAGTAGCCCGTGTGCGCCTGACAAATGCCAAAGAGGTCAATGCCTACATCCCAGGCGAAGGACACAACCTGCAAGAGCACTCCATCGTGCTGGTGCGTGGTGGTCGTGTAAAAGACCTGCCAGGTGTTCGTTACCACATCGTTCGTGGCACGCTCGACACCGCTGGCGTTACGTCGCGCACTCAACGCCGCTCGAAATACGGCGCAAAACGTCCGAAAAAATAACTAACTCCTTTACCTAACACAGAAGTCTAAAATTGTTTTTGATTTTTTGAGCAAAGTACACGGTTGAGTAAATGCGTTCGGCGGAACGCGTTGAAGACACAAGCACAGCCAAAACAAAAACGTAACTTTTTTGAAAAATGAGAAAATCAACTCCAAAAAAACGCGTAATCCTGCCGGATTCCGTTTTTAACGAAGTGATGGTGACAAAATTTGTCAACCACCTGATGTTCGACGGAAAGAAAAGCATTTCGTTCGACATCTTCTACACCGCTCTCGATTTGGTGAAAGCCAAACTTCCTAACGAGGAAAAAACTCCTCTCGAGATTTGGAAAAACGCTCTCGACAACATCACACCTCAAGTCGAAGTGAAATCGCGCCGTATTGGTGGCGCTACCTACCAAGTTCCTACCGAAATCCGCCCCGATAGGAGACAATCAATCTCGATGAAAAACCTGATTATTTTTGCGCGCAAACGCTCGGGACATTCGATGGCCGAAAAACTGGCTGCCGAAATTATCGACGCATACAACAACCAAGGTGGCGCCTTCAAACGCAAAGAGGAAATCCACCGCATGGCTGAAGCAAACCGCGCATTCGCGCATTTCCGTTTCTAATCTTAATAGGGTATAAGAGATGGCTAAAAAAGATTTGCATTTTACGCGCAACATCGGCATCATGGCTCACATCGATGCTGGCAAAACCACCACTTCGGAGCGTATCCTGTTCTACACAGGTCTTACACACAAAATCGGCGAAGTGCACGACGGCGCTGCCACCATGGACTGGATGGAGCAAGAGCAAGAGCGCGGTATAACCATTACCTCGGCTGCAACCACAGCCTATTGGAACTACAACAACAATAAGTACAAAATCAACCTGATCGATACCCCGGGGCACGTCGACTTCACCGTTGAAGTTGAACGCTCGCTGCGTATTCTCGATGGTGCCGTGGCTACTTTCTGCGCCGTTGGCGGCGTAGAACCACAGTCCGAAACCGTTTGGCGTCAGGCCGATAAGTACAATGTGCCTCGCATTGGCTATGTGAACAAAATGGACCGCTCGGGTGCCAACTTCTTCGATGTCGTGCAACAAATTCACGACGTCCTTGGCGCAAACCCCTGCCCAATCCAAATCCCGATTGGTGCCGAAGAACACTTCAAAGGCATCATCGACCTCGTTCGCATGAAAGCCCTTTACTGGCACGACGAAACCATGGGCGCTGAATACGAAGTTGACGACATCCCTGCCGAACTCCAAGCCGAAGCCGAAGAGTGGCGCGACAAGATGCTCGAGACGCTTGCTGGCGTCGACGATGCTCTGATGGAGAAATACTTCGACGATCCTGCAACCATCACCGAAGACGAGATAAAAGCCGCCCTGCGCAAAGGCACGGTTTCGATGCAGATTGAACCAATCATCTGCGGCTCGTCGTTCAAAAACAAAGGCGTTCAACCACTGCTCGACGCAGTCTGCGCCTATCTGCCCTCGCCACTCGATACCGCTCATGTAGATGGTACCGACCCACGCGATCCAGACAAAAAACTCACGCGTCAACCAAGCGAAGATGAACCTCTGTGCGCTCTGGCATTCAAAATTGCCACCGACCCGTATGTTGGTCGTCTCTGCTTCTTCCGTGTCTACTCGGGTCACCTCGACGCTGGCTCGTATGTCTACAACTCGCGCTCGGGCAAGAAAGAACGCATCTCGCGTATCTTCCAAATGCACTCCAACAAACAAAATCCTGTCGATGTAATCAGTGCTGGCGACATAGGTGCTGGCGTAGGTTTCAAAGATATTCGCACTGGCGATACACTCTGCGCCGAAGAGGCTCCAATCGTTCTCGAATCGATGGACTTCCCCGATCCAGTTATCGGTATCGCTGTTGAACCAAAATCGCAAGCCGATGTCGACAAACTTGGCATTGGTCTTTCGAAACTGGCCGAAGAGGATCCAACCTTCACCGTTCACACCGACGAGCAATCGGGTCAAACCGTCATCTCGGGTATGGGCGAGCTGCACTTGGAGATCATTATCGACCGTTTGAAACGCGAATTCAAAGTAGAGTGCAACCAAGGTCGTCCACAAGTTTCGTACAAAGAGGCCATCACGCAAACCGTCGATCTGCGCGAGGTCTACAAGAAACAGTCGGGTGGTCGTGGTAAATTCGCCGACATCATTGTGAAAGTTGGTCCTGCCGACGAAGGTTGGGAAGGCGGCTTGCAATTTGTCGACGAAGTGAAAGGTGGTAACATTCCTAAGGAGTTCATTCCTTCGGTACAGAAAGGCTTCCAAGCCGCTATGAAGAACGGTGTTCTGGCTGGCTATCCAGTCGACTCGCTCAAAGTGGTTCTGGTCGATGGTTCGTTCCACCCAGTCGATTCCGATCAACTTTCGTTCGAAATCTGCGCTCAAATCGCCTTCAAAAACGCTTGCGCAAAAGCAAAACCTGCACTGCTCGAGCCTATCATGAAGTTGGAGGTTGTCACTCCCGAAGAGAGCATGGGCGATGTCATCGGCGACCTTAACAAACGTCGCGGACAAGTCGAAGGCATGGAATCGAGCCGCACGGGCGCACGCATTGTGAAAGCCAAAGTGCCACTGGCCGAAATGTTCGGTTACGTTACCGCACTGCGCACCATCACATCGGGTCGTGCTACCTCGTCGATGGAGTTCTCGCACTACGCCGAAGTTTCTACCTCTATTGCCAAAGCCGTAGTTGAAGAAGCCAAAGGTCGCGTCGATCTCTTGTAAAAACTGAAAAAAATGACGAATCGCCGTGCGTTAGCGTATGACTCTTAACGCACGAGCGGTTCTTCAAAAAAACAAAATTATTAATCATCAAAAAAACAATGAGTCAAAAAATCAGAATCAAACTCAAATCGTACGATCACAACTTGGTCGACAAATCGGCTGAGAAAATCGTAAAAACAGTGAAAGCCACAGGCGCAGTAGTTAGCGGTCCAATTCCGCTGCCAACGCACAAACGCATCTTCACCGTAAACCGCTCGACGTTCGTCAACAAAAAATCGCGCGAACAGTTCGAACTCTCGTCGTACAAACGCCTTATCGACATCTACAGCAGCACCACGCAAACCATCGACGCTCTGATGCGCCTCGAGTTGCCTTCGGGTGTTGAAGTCGAAATCAAAGGCTAACACTTTCTGAATAAGAAAAATAGAAATAATTAAAATTTAATTGAAATGCCAGGATTAATTGGAAAAAAAATCGGAATGACATCCGTTTTCAGTGCCGAGGGAAAAAATATTCCATGCACTGTTATCGAAGTTGGTCCATGTGTGGTTACGCAGGTGAAAACCGTTGAACGCGACGGCTACGAAGCCTTGCAACTTGGCTACGGCGATGTGAAAGAAAAACACACCACTAAAGCCGAGGTTGGTCACTGCAAAGTGGCTGGCACAGCCCCCAAAGGACACTTGGTTGAGTTCAAGAGTTTCGGCGACGCCTACAAACTGGGCGACGTCATCACCGTCGACAAAGTCTTCGAAGAAGGCGACTGGGTTGATGCCGTTGGAACGTCGAAAGGTAAAGGTTTCCAAGGCGTAGTAAAACGTCACGGATTCGGAGGTGTAGGACAATCGACACACGGCCAAGACGACCGTCTGCGTGCTCCAGGTTCGCTGGGTGCATCGTCGTATCCCTCGAAAGTATTCAAAGGCATGCGCATGGCAGGCCGCATGGGTGGCGACCGCGTAACGGTGCAAAACCTTCAAGTAATCAAAGTAATGCCAGAACACAATCTGTTGGTTATCAAAGGATCGGTGCCGGGCGTTAAAGGTTCAATCATTTTAATCGAAAAATAATGGAACTGAGCGTATATAACATCAAAGGAGAAGACACCGGAAAGAAAGTCGAACTGAAAGACGAAATTTTCGGCATTGAGCCTAACGACCACGCCATCTACCTCGACGTAAAGCAGTATTTGGCTAACCGCCGTCAAGGCACTCACAAATCGAAACAACGCAGCGAACTGTCGGGTTCTACCCGCAAACTCGGTCGCCAAAAAGGCGGCGGCGGCGCTCGTCGTGGCGACATCAACTCGCCAGTATTGGTGGGCGGTGCTCGCGTGTTTGGTCCCGTTCCGCGCGACTATAGTTTCAAACTGAACAAAAAACTGAAACAACTCGCACGCCGTTCGGCCCTGTCGTACAAAGCCGCTCAAGGACAAATCATCGTTGTTGATGCCATCAATTTCGAGGCACCAAAAACCAAAGATTTTGTGGCTATGACGAAAAATCTGAAGATTAACGACAAAAAATCACTTGTAATTTTGCCAGAAGCAAATAAATTTGTATATTTGTCGGCTCGTAACCTTCAGAATGCGAAAGTTATAACTGTCTCAGAATTAAATACTTACGAAATTCTGGACAATGCTGTTGTGGTGCTTCCAGAGGCAACCATTGCAGGAATTGAGCAACATTTTAATGCATAAGGAGGAAAATTCGTATGTCAGTAATCATCAAACCAATCGTTACAGAGAAGATGACCAAAGTCGGCGAGAAATTCAATCGCGTCGGTTTTCGTGTTGTTCCCGAGGCCAACAAATTGGAAATCAAGGCCGAGGTAGAATCCCTGTATAACGTTACCGTGGTGGACGTAAACACCTCCAACGTGCACGGCAAAGCGAAAAGCCGCTACACCAAAAGTGGCGTAGTGAATGGTCACACGGCCATCTACAAAAAGGCCATCGTAACGCTGAAAGAAGGAGATTCAATCGATTTTTATAGCAACATTTAATAAACAGAAATGGCTGTACGTAAATTAAAGCCCACTACACCGGGGCAAAGACACAAAGTTATTGGTGCGTTCGACGCAATTACCGCCAGCGCACCAGAGAAGTCTCTTGTTTTTGGTCATGGCAAAACTGGCGGTCGTAACAACACCGGTAAAATGACCATGCGCTACATTGGTGGCGGTCACAAGAGAAAGTATAGAGTAATTGATTTCTGCCGTAGCAAAGACGGCGTGCCGGCAACGGTAAAAAGCATCGAATACGATCCGAATCGTTCGGCTCGCATCGCGCTGCTCTACTATGCCGACGGTGAAAAAGCGTACATTCTTGCACCGAATGGACTGCAAGTAGGTCAGAAATTGCTCTCTGGCGCCGAAGCCGCTCCCGAAGTTGGCAACGCGCTCCCCATGGAAAATATTCCTCTGGGTACTATTGTACACAACATCGAGTTGCGTCCAGGACAGGGTGCAGCACTTGTTCGTTCCGCTGGAACATTTGCGCAAATCACATCGCGCGAAGGCAAGTACGTCATCATCAAACTGCCCTCGGGTGAAATTCGCAAAGTGCTTGCCGCATGCAAAGCAACCGTTGGCAGCGTAGGCAATGCCGATCACGCCCTCGAGAAATCGGGTAAAGCAGGTCGCAGCCGCTGGCTCGGTCGTCGCCCACGCAACCGTGGCGTAGCCATGAACCCTGTCGATCACCCAATGGGTGGTGGCGAAGGACGCGCTTCGGGCGGACATCCACGCTCGCGCAAAGGCTTGCTGGCTAAAGGCAAGAAGACACGCGCACCTAAGAAGCTCTCGAACCAGTACATTATTGAAAGGAAACACAAATAAAAAGGAGAGTAATTTATGAGTCGTTCATTGAAAAAAGGACCATATATCAACCTGAAACTCGAGAAAAAAGTGCTTGATATGAATGAAAGCGGCAAAAAATCCGTGATCAAAACATGGGCACGCGCCTCGATGATTTCGCCTGATTTCGTAGGTCACACAATTGCAGTTCACAACGGCAACAAATTCATCCCTGTTTATATTACGGAAAATATGGTCGGTCACAAACTTGGCGAATTCGCCCCGACCCGCATCTTCCGCGGACACGCAGGAAATAGAAAGTAAACCGTTGCACATTAGTTTTGTAAAATAAAAAAGTAAAAACAAATATGGGCAAAAGAAAAAGAATATCTGCCGAAAAAAGGAAAGAAGCCCGGCGCACGGTTTACTTCGCTAAACTGAACGACGTGCCGACCTCGCCGCGCAAAATGCGCCTCGTTGCCGACATGATTCGTGGTGTAGAAGTGAACAAAGCCCTTGGCATGCTGCGCTTCTCGACCAAAGATGCTTCCGTGAAAATGGAACAAGCACTGAAATCGGCCATCGCCAACTGGGAACAAAAAACCGAACAGAAGGCCGAAAATGGCAACCTGTATGTAAGTGCCGTCTATGTTGACTCGGCCCGCATGCTCAAACGCCTGCGCACCGCTCCTCAAGGACGCGGCTACCGCGTACGCAAACGCTCGAACCACATCACAGTGTTTGTTGATACGAAAATTAATAACGATAATAAAGATTAAGCCAGATGGGACAGAAAATTAATCCAATCAGCAACCGCCTCGGAATCATCCGCGGTTGGGATTCGAACTGGTATGGTGGCAAAAACTATGGTGACACCTTGCTCGAGGACAGCAAAATCAGAAAATACCTGAACGCCCGTCTTGCAAAAGCCAGTCTTTCGAGAATCGTAATCGAACGCACACTGAAACTTGTTACAATCACCGTTTGCACCGCTCGCCCCGGTATGATCATCGGTAAAGGCGGTCAGGAGGTTGACAAGCTGAAAGAAGAATTGAAGAAAATCACCGACAAAGAGGTGCAACTTAACATCTTCGAGGTTAAACGCCCCGACTTGGACGCTGTTATCGTGGCCAACAACATCGCTCGCCAGATCGAAGGCAAAATTGCCTATCGTAAAGCCGCAAAAACAGCCATTGCCTCTGCCATGCGCATGGGTGCCGAAGGCATCAAAGTGCTGGTATCAGGTCGTCTGAATGGAGCAGAAATTGCTCGCTCCGAGATGTACAAAGAAGGTCGCACACCGCTGCACACCTTCCGCGCCGACATCGACTATTGCCAAACTTCGGCCCTCACCAAAGTTGGACAAATCGGTGTTAAAGTGTGGATCTGCCGTGGCGAAGTGTATGGCAAGAGAGACCTCGCTCCCAACTTTGCAACCAAAGAAACCAACAACAATCGCGGCGGCAACAACGCTGGCGAACGTAATGGCGGTGGTAAAGGCTTCAGAAAGAGAAAAAAATAATTGTCGAACGCATTTGAAAAAAACAAGCCATGTTACAACCTAAAAAGACTAAATACAGAAGGCAGCAAGATGGACACCCACAAGGGGTGGCCTCTCGCGGCAACCAATTGGCTTTCGGCTCGTTTGGCATCAAGTCGCTGGGCACAATCTGGATCACAGGTCAACAGATCGAAGCCGCTCGTGTAGCTGTAACACGTTACATGCAGCGTCAAGGTCAAATCTGGATTCGTATTTTCCCCGACAAACCATTCACCCGCAAGCCTGCCGACGTGCGTATGGGTAAAGGTAAAGGTAACCCAGAAGGTTTCGTTGCACCAGTAACCCCAGGACGCATGCTTATCGAAGTTGACGGCGTACCTTTCGAAGTAGCAAAAGAGGCCCTGCGTCTCGCTGCTCAAAAGCTGCCGATCAAAACTAAGTTCGTCGTAAGACGCGATTATGACCCATCTCAAAATGTGTAAGGATTATGAAAACAAGAGAAATAAAAGAACTCACAACCAATGAACTTCAAGAGCAACTAGGCGCAAAACGCGAAGAACTCGCTCGCCTTACCTTGAACCATGCCATTTCTCCTATCGACAATCCTGCTCAAATAAGAGAAATACGTAAAACGATTGCCCGCATGGCAACCGAACTCCGTCAACGCGAACTTCAACAACAATAACGAACGTTCAAAAAATGGAAACAAGAAATTTAAGAAAGGAAAGAATAGGCGTGGTTTCGAGCAACAAAATGGATAAATCCATCGTAGTTGCTGTGAAATGGAAAGAAAAACACCCTATTTATGGCAAATTCGTCAATAAGACGAAAAAGTACCATGCTCACGACGAGAAGAACGAGTGCAACGTTGGCGACACCGTGCGCATCATGGAAACTCGCCCATTGAGCAAGACTAAGAAATGGAGATTAGTAGAAATCATAGAAAAAGCGAAGTAGTATGATACAACAAGAAACCAGACTCAAAGTGGCCGACAACAGCGGCGCTAAAGAGGTACTTTGCATTCGTGTGCTTGGCGGCACAGGCAAACGCTACGCCACACTTGGCGACACCATTGTAGTTGCTGTAAAAAGCGCTCTGCCTACGGGCGACGCTAAAAAAGGCACCGTGTCGAAAGCCGTTGTGGTTCGCACTGCCAAAGAGGTGCGCCGCGCCGACGGTTCCTACATCCGTTTCGACGACAACGCCTGCGTGCTGTTGAACAACGCTGGCGAAATGCGCGGTAGCCGTATTTTCGGTCCTGTAGCACGCGAACTGCGCGCCACAAACATGAAAATTATTTCGCTAGCGCCTGAAGTACTCTAAATTTAACAAAAACACAGTAAGTAAAATGAGCAAACTGCACATAAAAAAGGGTGATACCGTTTATGTAAACGCTGGCGAAGACAAAGGCAAAACAGGCCGTGTGCTTAAAGTCATTGTCGACAAACAGCGCGCCATCGTAGAGGGTATCAACATGGTGTCGAAAAGCACCAAGCCCAACGCAAAGAACCCACAAGGCGGCATCGTGAAGAAAGAGGCGGCTCTGCACATCTCGAATCTGAACGTTGTCGACCCAAAGACTGGCAAACCGACTCGCATCGGTCGCCGCAAAGACGCAGAAGGCAAATTGGTACGTTACGCTAAAAAATCAGGGGAGGAACTCAAATGATTGCAACCGATAGTTTGAAACAAGATTACAAGGAACGCATCGTTCCTACATTGGTAAAACAATTCGGATACACATCCGTAATGCAGTGCCCTCGCCTCGAGAAGATAGTGCTGAACCAAGGTCTTGGCATAGCCGTAGCCGATAAGAAAATTATCGACACAGCCGTCGAAGAGATGACTGCCATCACCGGTCAGAAAGCCGTACAAACCCTCTCGAAGAAAGATATCTCGAACTTCAAGGTGCGTAAAAAAATGCCTATCGGCGTACGCGTAACCCTGAGAGATAAGAAAATGTACGAATTCCTCGAGCGCCTCATTCGCGTGGCTCTGCCTCGTATTCGCGACTTCAAAGGAATCGACTCGAAACTCGATGGTCGTGGCAACTACACGCTGGGCATCACCGAGCAGATCATCTTCCCCGAAATCAACATCGACGGCATTCAAAAACTGCTGGGTATGAACATCACATTCGTAACCACAGCCAAAACCGACGAAGAGGGACTCGCTCTGCTCAAAGAGTTCGGATTACCATTCAAGAAAAACTAAAAAAGGATAAGACAATGGCAAAAGAGTCAATGAAAGCCCGCGAGGTGAAACGCGCTAAATTGGTAGCAAAATACGCCGAAAAGCGCAAAGCCCTCATCGAGGCTGGCGATTATGAATCGCTGCAACTTTTACCAAAAAATGCTTCGTATGTGCGCCTGCACAACCGTTGCAAAATTTCGGGTCGCCCACGCGGATATATGCGTCAATTCGGCATTTCGCGTATCGACTTCCGTGAATTGGCTTCGGCTGGACTCATTCCAGGTGTGAAAAAAGCAAGTTGGTAAAACGAAAGCAAAAGAAAAAGATTTATAAATATTGTCCCGGCAGACGGGATCAATTTAACCCAAAAACATTATGACAGATCCAATCGCAGATTATCTGACCAGAGTGCGGAATGCCATCAAGGCCAATCACCGTGTGGTGGACATACCCGCCTCGAACTTGAAAAAGGAGATCACAAAAGTCCTTTTCGAAAAGGGTTACATCTTGAACTACAAATTTGTAGAAGATGGACCTCAAGGCACAATCAAAATTGCCTTGAAATACGATCCAGCCAACAAAGTGAGCGCTGTTCGTCAGCTCATCAGAGTATCGACCCCAGGCTTGCGTAAATATGTAGGCTATCGCGAAATGCCACGCGTACTCAACGGCCTCGGCATCGCCATTCTTTCGACTTCGAAAGGCGTGATGACCGACAAAGAGGCTCGCGAGCAGAAAATTGGTGGCGAAGTTTTATGTTACATCTATTAATGGAGGAAGAGCAATGTCACGTATAGGAAAATTACCGATAGCAATTCCTGCAGGAGTAACCGTAACGGTGAAAGACAACGAAGTAACCGTGAAAGGTCCAAAAGGTGAACTGAAACAAATCGTTAACCCGAACATCACTGTAACGGTCGAAGGCAATGTTTGCCACGTTGCACGCCCCGACGACGAACGCGAAAGTCGCGCACAACACGGTCTGTATCGCGCACTTATTCACAACATGGTTGTGGGTGTGTCGGAAGGCTACAAAAAAACCTTGGAACTCGTTGGTGTGGGCTACCGCGCTAGCAACAACGGTCAAGTACTCGAACTCGCACTCGGCTACACGCACATCATCTACCTTGGTTTGCCTGCCGAAGTGAAAGTACAAACCATCTCGGAGCGTAACCAAAACCCGCTCATCATTCTCGAAAGTTGCGATCGTCAACTGCTGGGACAGATTTGCGCTAAGATTCGCTCGTTCCGCAAACCTGAACCTTACAAAGGCAAAGGCGTTAAGTTCCAAGGCGAGATTATTCGTAGAAAGGCTGGTAAGACCGCTGGTAAGTAAAACATTGAAAATCATACGACCATGTTTGATAAATTAGAAAGAAGACTGAAGATTAAGGAGCATATCCGCCGCACAATAAAAGGCACCGCCGAGCGTCCGCGCCTCACGGTGTTCCGCAGCAATAAGCAAATCTATGTTCAGATTATCGACGACAATGCAGGTCGCACCCTTGTGGCTGCCGATTCGCAAAAAGTCGAAGGTAAAATGACCAAAAAAGAGCAGGCTGCAAAAGTGGGTGAACTCATCGCCAAAAAAGCCCTCGAGGCTGGCATCACTACCGTGGTATTCGACCGCAATGGTTATCTCTATCACGGCCGTGTAAAAGAATTGGCAGACGCTGCCCGTAATGGTGGACTTAAATTTTAATAACGAACAACTATGTCTGAAAATAATAACAGAGTAAAATCGACCAACGATGTTGAATTGCAAGATCGCTTGGTACATGTTAGTCGCGTAACGAAAGTTACCAAAGGCGGTCGCGCAATGACATTTGCTGCCATCGTAGTTGTGGGCAACGGCAACGGCATTGTGGGCTGGGGTCTTGGCAAAGCAGGCGAGGTTTCGGCTGCAATGGCCAAAGGCGTTGAAGCCGCAAAAAAGAACCTTATCCGCGTTCCCGTGCTGAAAGGCACAATTCCTCACGAACAGGTAGCACGCTTTGGCGGTGCCGAAGTAATTCTGCTTCCTGCCTCGCAAGGTACTGGTCTTAAGGCTGGTGGCGCTATGCGTGCCGTGCTCGAGAGCGTTGGCATTACCGACGTTTTGGCAAAATCGAAAGGTTCGTCGAACCCTCACAACTTGGTGAAAGCCACATTCGCTGCCCTCAGCGAAATGCGCGATGCCTACACCGTAGCCAAAAATCGCGGTATCTCTATGAACAAAGTGTTTAACGGATAAAACAAGTGAGGTGAATTATGGCAAAAATTAAAATTCAACAGGTGAAAAGTCGCATCCGCTGCCCACACACACAAAAGGCAACACTCGATGCACTCGGATTGCACAAGATGAATGCCGTAGTTGAACACGAAGACACTGCTGCCATTCGCGGCATGGTCGAGAAAGTGAAACACTTGGTAAAAGTCATCGGTTAACAATTAGTCAAAACTTTAAAAAACAACGAAGAAATGGACTTAAGCAATATCAAACCCGCAGCAGGTTCCGTAAGAGAAGGTAAACGTTTGGGACGTGGCACCGGATCGGGCAAAGGCGGCACCTCTACGCGTGGCCACAAAGGCGCAAAGTCGCGTTCGGGCTACAAACGCAAAATCGGTTTCGAAGGCGGTCAAATGCCTTTGCAACGCCGTCTGCCTAAATACGGTTTCAACAACATCAATCGCGTAGAGTACAAAGCTATCAACCTTGATGCTCTGCAGATGTTGGCCGAAAGTGCAAAACTGACCAAAATCGACAAAGCCGCACTCGTTGAGGCTGGCATCGTAAAACCAAAACACTTGGTTAAAATTTTGGCAAAAGGCACAATTACGGCAAAAATCGAAGTGGAAGCAGATGCGTTCTCGAAAGCGGCCGAAGAGGCTATCGTGGCTGCAGGCGGAAGCATCGTAAAACTCTAAATCATCATGAAATTTATTGAAACCATCAAAAATATCTGGAAGATCGAAGAGCTCCGGCACAAACTTGGGGTAACTATTCTGTTTATCCTCATCTATCGTTTCGGATCGTTCATTGTGCTGCCAGGTATCGACCCTAGCGCCCTCGAAGCATTGCGGGCGCAGACGGAGGGTGGTTTGATGTCGTTGCTCGACATGTTCTCGGGCGGTGCGTTCTCTAACGCGTCTATCTTCGCCCTCGGTATCATGCCCTACATCTCGGCATCAATCGTTGTGCAACTGCTCACCATCGCAGTGCCGTATTTCCAAAAAATGCAGCGCGATGGCGAAAGTGGACGGCGCAAAATGAACCAAATCACACGTTACCTCACGGTATTTGTACTTATTCTGCAAGGTTGGGCTTATCTGAAAAACCTGAATTACCAACTGCGCGGCGCAGGTGCCATCATGGAAACGGGCTTCTGGTTCACCTTCTCGTCTATGGTCATCATGTGCGCAGGCTCCATGTTTGTGATGTGGCTCGGCGAACGCATGACCGACAAAGGCATTGGCAACGGCATCTCGATGCTTATCATGATAGGTATCATTGCCCGCTTCCCAAGTGCTGTAATCCAAGAATTCATTTCGCGCCTTAGCACTGCTCAAGGTGGCTTGGTTATGTTCTTGGCCGAGTTGATCGTGTTGCTGCTCGTCATTGCTGCTAGCATTCTGCTGGTTCAAGGCACACGCAAAATCCCCGTACAATACGCAAAACGCGTTGTTGGCAACAAACAGTACGGTGGTGTACGCCAATATATCCCATTGAAAGTGAACGCCGCAGGCGTTATGCCCATCATCTTTGCACAAGCCATCATGATGCTTCCTATCATGTTCGCAGGCTTCAATGCCGATGGTGTTAATAACTTTATGCGAGTTTTCATGGACAATACAGGATTTTGGTATAATTTTGTATACGCTTTGATGATCATCGCATTCACCTATTTTTACACGGCTATCACCATCAATCCAACGCAGATGGCAGAGGATATGAAGCGCAACAACGGCTTCATTCCAGGTGTGAAACCGGGCAAAAAGACGGCTGAATATATCGACGAAATCATGTCGCGCATCACACTTCCTGGTTCCTTCTTCTTGGCATTGGTGGCCATTATGCCATCGTTTGCTAGCATGCTTGGAATCACGCAAGGCTTCGCTCAATTCTACGGCGGCACATCGCTGCTGATTTTGGTGGGCGTAGTGCTCGACACGCTGCAACAGATTGAAAGTCACCTGCTGATGCGCCATTACGATGGTCTGCTCAAATCGGGTGGTCGTATCAAAGGTCGTTCGGGTTCGATAGCGGCATATTGATCTTTCGTAAAACGATGATTTACCTTAAGACGGCCGAAGAGATAGAACTGCTCCGCGAAAGCAGCTTGCTGGTAAGCAAAACGCTCGCCGAGATGGCAAAAATTATTGCCCCAGGCGTAACCACTGCTTATCTCGATCGCATAGCCGAGGAGTTCATTCGCGACAATGGCGCAATACCAGCCTGCAAAGGCTACGAAGGTTTCCCAGCCTCTATTTGCGCCTCGGTCAACGAACAAGTAGTGCATGGCATTCCGTCGGAAAAGACGGTGCTGAAAGATGGCGACATCATCACAATTGACCTATGCACGCTGAAAAACGGATTTGTGGGCGATTCGGCCTACACTTTCGAAGTTGGCGAGGTGAAACCAGAGGTGCGGCAACTGCTCAAAACCACCAAAGAGGCTCTATTCTTGGGCATCGAAAAGGCGGTGGAGGGCAACCGCATAGGCGACATCGCTAACGCAGTGCAACAACATTGCGAAGCCGCAGGTTATGGCGTAGTTCGTGAAATGGTGGGACATGGTGTAGGGCGCGAAATGCACGAAGCACCCGAAGTCCCCAACTACGGACGCCGCGGCACAGGTCCGCTGCTGCGCTCGGGCATGACCATCTGCATTGAGCCGATGATAACGCTGGGCAAACGCGCACTGCGCATGGAACGCGATGGGTGGACAACCTTCACCGCCGACCACAAACCAGCAGCACATTTCGAGCATGCGGTGGCCATTGGACGAGGCAAAGCTGACATTTTGTCGGATTTCGGCATCATCGAAGAGGTATTGAAAAACAAAAAATAAAGATTGTATGGCAAAACAAGCGGCAATTGAGTTGGACGGCACGATAGTTGAGGCACTGTCGAACGCCATGTTTCGTGTGGAGTTGGAAAACGGCCACGAAATAACGGCCCACATCTCGGGCAAAATGCGTATGCACTACATTCGCATTCTCCCCGGCGACAGAGTGAAAGTGGAAATGTCGCCCTACGATTTGACCAAAGGTCGCATATCGTTCAGATACAAATAACTAAAAAATTAACAATAAAATGAAAGTAAGAGCATCTATCAAGAAGCGCAACGACGATTGCAAAATCGTTCGCAGAAAAGGACGCTTGTATGTTATTAACAAAAAAAATCCCAAGATGAAACAACGTCAGGGATAAAGTAAAAACAAACAATTATGGCAATAAGAATTGTAGGAGTAGATTTGCCCCAGAACAAACGTGGGGAAGTTGGATTGACTTATATCTACGGAATAGGTCGCAGTAGTGCACGCAAGATTTTGGCCGAGGCTGGAGTCGATTTGACGAAAAAGGTTCAGGACTGGACCGACGACGAAGCCGCCAAAATTCGTGAAATTATCAGCGCAAACTTCAAAGTCGAAGGTGAACTTCGTTCAGAAGTGCAATTGAACATCAAACGACTGATGGATATCGGTTGCTACAGAGGTGTGCGTCACCGCATTGGCTTGCCTCTGCGCGGACAACGTACCAAAAACAACGCCCGCACGCGCAAAGGTAAGAAAAAGACTGTTGCTAACAAGAAGAAAGCAACTAAGTAATGTTTAACTGCTAAAAATTAGAAGTTATGGCAAAAAAAGTAGTAGCAACTAAGAAAAGAGTGGTTAGAGTAGATGGCGTTGGCCAACTGCACGTTCACTCGTCGTTCAATAACATTATAGTAACAATTACCAACGCCGAAGGTCAAGTTATCTCGTGGTCGTCGGCTGGTAAAATGGGTTTCCGCGGTTCGAAAAAGAATACGCCTTATGCAGCCCAGATGGCCGCTCAAGACTGCGCAAAAGTAGCCTTCGACCTTGGTCTGAGAAAAGTGAAAGCCTATGTGAAAGGTCCAGGCAATGGTCGTGAATCGGCCATTCGTACCGTGCATGGTGCTGGCATCGAAGTTACCGAAATCATCGACGTTACACCGCTGCCACACAACGGTTGCCGTCCCGCAAAACGCAGAAGAGTATAACCCGCTAAAAATCAAAGAAAATGGCAAGATATATTGGACCAAAATCAAAAATCGCTCGCAAATTTGGCGAGCCGATATTCGGACCCGACAAAGCTCAAGCGCGTCGTAACTACGCTCCTGGACAACATGGCAACTCGCGTAAGCACAAAACTTCGGAGTATGGCACTCAGTTGAAAGAGAAACAAAAAGCCAAATACACCTACGGCGTGCTGGAGCGTCAGTTCCGCATTCTGTTCGAGCGTGCCGAGCGTTCGAAAGGCGTTACTGGTGAAGTGCTTCTGCAACTGCTCGAGAGCCGCTTGGACAATGTTGTTTATCGTCTGGGCATAGCCAAAACACGCGCCGCTGCTCGTCAGCTCGTTTCGCATCGTCACATCACGGTCGATGGCGCTGTTGTGAATATCCCTTCGTACAATGTAAAACAAGGACAAGTGATTGCTGTGCGCGAACGCGACAAATCGCTGGTTGTGATTGTTGACGCACTGAACGGCTTCAACCACGCTAAATATCCTTGGCTCGAGTGGGACAACAACGCAATGGCTGGAAAATTCCTGCACACGCCTGAGCGCGCCGACATTCCTGAGAACATCAAGGAACAGTTAATCGTAGAGTTGTACTCTAAATAATAATCGATACGAATATGGCCATATTAACATTTCAAAAACCCGAAAAGGTCATCATGGTGGAGTCGACAAATTCGTTCGGCAAGTTCGAATTTCGCCCACTGGAGCCTCGTTTCGGTATCACCATTGGCAATGCCTTGCGCCGCATTCTTTTGTCGTCGCTCGAAGGCTACGCCATCACCTCGGTGAAAATCGACGGTGTGGACCACGAGTTTGCAACCATTCCTGGTGTGTACGACGATGTTACAAGCATCATCTTGAACTTGAAACACATTCGTTTCAAAGCACTGCACGAGGATGCCGAATGCAAACGCATCGTACTCGATGTTGCTAACAAAGAGGTACTTACCGCTGGCGATCTCACTCCGCAATTGGCCGACTTCGAGGTGCTGAACCCCGAATTGGTCATCTGCCGCATGGATCCATCGGCCAAAATGCACATGGAACTGACCATGGACAAAGGTCGTGGCTACCTGCCAGCCGACGAGAACAAAACGATTCCAGAAGAGATTGGCACTATCGCCATCGATGCCATCTACACGCCTATTGTGAACGTGAAATACACCGTTGACAACTACCGTGTGGAGCAGAAAACCGACTACGAGAAATTGACTATCGAGATAACAACTGATGGTTCGATTCTCCCGAAAATCGCTCTGCAAGAGGCCGCTCGCATTCTGATTCAACACTTCATTCTGTTCAGCGACGACAAGATTGAACTCGACCTGACCGAGAAACCTTCGGATGAGGAGTTCGACGAGGAGTCGTTGCGTCTGCGCCAGTTGTTCAAGAGCCGTTTGGCCGACATGGATCTCTCGGTGCGCGCACTGAACTGCTTGAAAGCGGCTGAAATAGAAACGCTGGGTGAACTTTGCGAAACAACGCGCGCTGAATTGCTCAAATTCCGCAACTTCGGTCGCAAATCGATGAACGAGTTGGAAACCAAACTTGCAAGCATGAACCTGTCGTTTGGCATGGACCTCTCGAAGTATAAACTTGATAAAGACTAACACGCTATGAAACATAACAAGAAAGTAAATCACTTGGGCCGCACGGCTGAACACCGCCAAGCCCTGCTGTCGAACATGGCTTGCTCGCTCATCATGCACAAGCGCATTAAGACGACAACGGCTAAGGCAAAAGCACTGAAAGTGTTCATCGAGCCGCTCATCACCAAATCGAAAAACGACACCACGGCTTCGCGCCGCATTGTGTTCGGTCGCCTGCGTCAAAAAGAGGCTGTTACGGAACTGTTCCGCGAGATTTCGCAGAAGGTTGCTAACCGTCCAGGTGGCTACACACGCATTCTGCGCACTGGCTTCCGTCAGGGCGATGCTGCCGAAATGTGCATCATCGAATTGGTCGATTACAACGAGAACATGCTGAAAGAGACGGCTGCTAAGAAGGCTACGCGCACACGCCGCAGCAAAAAGGCCGCTCCAAAAGCCGAAGAAGCACCCGTAGAGGCCGCTCCTGAAGCTTCAGCAGCAGAAGCTCCAGCCGAAGAGAAAGCTGAATAAACTCAGCAATCGATAAAAGAAAATGGTTTCCATGAAAATGGGAGCCATTTTTTGTTGTGCCATTTGCCGTTTATTAGAAATTTCTGCCGAATTTTGCAAAAATTGCGAATAGAGGTGAGAGGTTAGAGATGAAAGTTGAGAGGTTAGAGGTTAGAGGAAATTAGGGGTGACGCCAATTATGAATTATGAATTTAGAATTAAGAACTGCTTACTGCAAAAAATGTAGATTTCTGTGGTTCGACAAGCTCACCGCACCGTAATCTTCAAATTTTCAAATCTTCAAATGGATAATCAGAAATCTAGAACTTGCGAATGGTTTTTGGGAATTATGGTGTCATATTTTGTTTATTAGAAATTTATGTCTAACTTTGCAGAAATTTCTAATAGGATAATTATGCAAATTCGTAGGGACATTTATCTCAATAGGCTCATTCAGAAAAAGCACAATGGGCTGATAAAAATTATTACAGGCATCAGACGATGCGGCAAGTCGTATTTGCTTTTTACGCTTTTCCGTGCGCATTTGAAACAGTGTGGAGTGCCTGAAAATCATATTATTGCCATTGCTTTCGACGACTTTGAACGGCAGGATTTGACCGATCCGCATTTGTTGTACGATTTTGTGAAACGCTCGATTGTTGACGATGGGCAGTATTATCTTCTGCTCGATGAGATTCAATTGGTGCCAAAATTTGAAAGCGTTTTGAATGGTTTTATGCGCATTCCGAATGTCGATATTTATGTTACGGGCAGCAATTCTAAGTTTCTTTCGTCGGATATTATTACCGAGTTTCGTGGTCGTGGCGACGAGGTGCGCGTTTATCCTCTTTCGTTTACCGAATTTCGCTCGGTGGTCGATGACGCGTTCGATAGTGTTTGGCAGGACTATATGTTTTATGGTGGAATGCCGCTGGTTTTGCAACAAAAATCGGACAGTGAAAAAGCCGATTATCTGAAAAAAATGGTCAATCAGGTCTATTTGTCCGACATCATTAATCGTTATAACCTGCGTGGTAAGGACGAGGTGGGTGAGCTGCTCAATATTATTGCATCGAACGTTGGTTCGCTCACAAATCCGCTGCGGTTAAGCAATTCGTTTGCGTCGGTTTCGCATCTATCGTTGTCGAAGGACACCATAAGTACCTATCTCGATCATTTTGTTGATGCTTTTATTATCGAAAAAGCCTATCGCTACGACATTAAGGGCAACCGTTACATCAATACGCCGCTGAAATACTATTTTGTGGACACGGGCATTCGCAATGCGCGCATCAATTTTCGCCAGATTGAGGAGACGCACTTGATGGAAAATGTGATTTTCAACGAGTTGTTGATTCGTGGCTATTCTGTCGATGTTGGCGTGGTTGCAGCCACTTCGAAAGATGGTGATGGCTACAAACGTTCGCCATTGGAGGTTGATTTTGTGGCAAATCGTGGCAGTCGTCGCATTTATATTCAGTCGGCTTATTCGGTGGCAGAGGCGCAGAAAATGGCGCAGGAACAGCAGTCGTTTTTGCGCATTCGCGATTCGTTTGCAAAGGTGATTATTCAGCGCAACTTTTGTAAGCCGTGGCAGACCGATAGTGGCGTGCTGGTGATCTGTTTGGAGGACTTTTTACTAAAGGCTGATATGTTGGAGAATCATCTTTATTAGAAATTTCTGTCGAATTTTGCAAAAATTGCGAATAGAGGTGAGAGGTTAGAGATGAAAGTTGAGAGGTTAGAGGTTAGAGGAAATTAGGGGTGACGCCAATTATGAATTATGAATTTAGAATTAAGAACTGCTTACTGCAAAAAATGTAGATTTCTGTGGTTCGACAAGCTCACCGCACCGTAATCTTCAAATTTTCAAATCTTCAAATGGATAATCAGAAATAAATTTTTCATCTTGCTGTTTGTCGATTTTGTCGAAAATTTTTGCAGAGTGAGAAAATTTTCTTAACTTTGCAGTCGGAAAAATACGAAAAAAGCCCTCCTCCCTAGAAATAGGGGGGGGGCTAACTAATTATAAATCAGGTAGTTAATTCAAATTAACCTCTTCGGCGAGAGGGAATAAAACTTGAAAATTTTTAACCGTAAATCATGGATATGAAACGACTAATTTTTCTTTCGGTGGCATTGGTTGCTACGCTTTGCGCTAGTGCCGAGTCGGTCGATGGGTTCGATTATGTCGATCTTGGTCTGCCGAGCGGTCTGCTGTGGGCCACTTGCAATGTTGGAGCCGATAGTCCTGAAGAAAATGGCGATTATTTCGCGTGGGGCGCAGTGACGTCGGGCAACGCATTGGCCGATGTGCCTTTTCGTGTGAACGACAGCACTTGGACAAAATATAACGCCACCGATGGTTTGACGACGCTGGAATTTGTGAACGATGCCGCGCGCATAAACTGTGGTGGAAGCTGGCGCATGCCAACCAAAGCCGAAATGCAGGAGCTGCTCGAAAACTGCGATGGTGCTGACAAAACGGTAAACGGTGTAAGCATTTGCGAACTGACGAGTCAGAAAAATGGCAAAACTATTTCGGTGCCTTTGGCAGGCTGTTATGACGACGGCACTCAATCGTTGGGCGGCTACTGCGGCGGATTTTGGACTAGCACTCTTAGCACAAGCGACACTAAATCGAAGGGTGCTTGGTGCGGTGTGGTTACGGGCGTTAAATGGCGTCAATACGCAGCTATGCTGGGGGGCTATCCTACGCAAGGCACGATGCCGACGACGCGCACTACATGGATGAGCGTTCGACCTGTGCACGACAAATTGAGTCAAACCACCGCCATCTCGACCGCTGAAAACGTTCTCGTTCTTTATGCTGAAAATGGGCGCATCTATGGCGCTGACGAAATGCAGATTTTCGACTTGCTTGGACGCGATGTAACGCACCAAAATGGCAATCTGAACGGCATTTATCTGGTGAAAGTGGGAAATACGGTTCAAAAAGTGATTGTGCGTTGAACAAAAGCTCACAATCTATATTCTATCTTCTAAAAATCTAAAGATCTAAGGATATGAAAAAGCAAATTTTACTCTCAATTGCGCTCGGTGCGAGCGTGTTGTGTGCCAATGCCGAATCGATCGACGGGCATGAGTATGTGGACCTAGACTTGCCGAGCGGTCTGCTGTGGGCCACTTGCAATGTTGGCGCAAACACAAGCACCGAAGTTGGTTCTTTGTTTGCATGGGGCGAGACGAGTGCCAAAACGGAATTTACTTGGGCAAACTACAAATATGGCAATGCCGCTGATTCCATTACCAAATATTGCATAACCACAAAGAATGGCAAAAACGGTTTTACCGATGGTCGCACAACGCTTGAGGATGCGGACGATGCCGCATTTGTGAATTGGGGCAGCAACTGGCAAACACCTACTGCCGACGATTGGTGTGAACTGAAAAAAAATTGCAGTTGGGAGGTTATATGTGAAAATAAAGTTGCAAAATACATAAAAATATCTAGTTATACTACAGGGCAAACTTTGCAACTCCCTTTAGATAGTCATAATTATGGCGCTTATTGGTCGAGCAGTTTGTGCAATACCGAATATTATCATTCCGATCAAGCATGTCAAATTTTACTGTATAGCATGGGAATGCAGGAGCGTATAGGTCATTGTTGGGCGAATGCCGAGCGTTATTTGGGTAAGCACATTCGTCCGGTGCGCACCAAAACTTCGAGCACACTCACTTGCATCAATGTGGTCGATTTCACTGGTATAGAATTCATTGGCGGTCAATACAAGCAAGGCCAAAAAATGTCTTTGCGCGCCGCTAAGGCCGAAACGGGTTGGACATTCGACCGCTGGGAGACCATGGGTTTTTCGCTCACCGAGTCGCAAGCCACCAATCCCAATTTGACTCTGACTATGCCATCGCGCGACGCAACTCTGACTGCCACCTACAAAAAGTTGGAATTCACCATCAGTGTCGAAGATTCGGAGAATGGCAAAATTACGCCTAGCAAAACTGTTGACAACTACAACGACGAAGTATCGCTCACCGTAGAACCCGCCGAAGGGTACGAGTTGGCACTGCTTACGCTGCGCACCGATGCAGGCGATTCGCTTGTTGTTACCAACGATAAATTCACCATACCGCTCGATAATGTGAACATTAAAGCGGAATTCGCCAAACCTTCGGGCTTTAGTGCAAACCATGGTTGGGTAGATCTTGGTTTGCCAAGCAAGTTGAAATGGTCCACAATGAACATTGGCTCTATTGCGCCAAATAGCACGGGCAACTACTATGCTTGGGGCGAGGTAGAAACGAAAGATGACTATACTGAAACAAACTATAAGTACAGCGTTTATGATGTTGTGAAGGATGATAGGGCTGATATTCTGAAATATACTGTTACTACCGAATTTGGAACGCCCGATAGTCTACTTGTACTCGAACCTGAAGACGATGCTGCTACACAAAATTGGCATGGCGCATGGCGCATGGCTACTATGGACGAATGGGACGAATTATTCCTCTATTGCGACACCATATGGCAAATGAATTACCAAGGCACGGGCATAAATGGCTTTATCTTTAAGAGTAGAGCCAACGGCAATCATATTTTCTTGCCTGCATCGGGTGCTAAGTGGCAGGCAAATTTATGGGATCTGAATAGTCTAGGTGAATATTGGACATCTTCGCTCGATGCGACTACTGCTAAATATCCTACTACATACCATTTTCGTGATATTTGGTGCGAAGGATTTGAGTTCGATCTTAAATATCACTCTTGGTTGTTTTATAATCCTGTTGTTCGTGAATTTGGTTATTCGGTTCGCGCTGTGGCTGATGTCTATTTGCTCGACATTGCCGATATGCAGAATGGCAAAGTTGTGGTCTCTGGTGTCGATAGTGAGGCATCGTACGTAGCCACGGGCAGCAAAGTTACGCTTGTAGTAACACCCGATGCGGGTTACGCACTTGTTGATGGTTCGCTGAAAGTGCTTGCAGCCGATGGCACGGCGTTAACGCTCGATGCCAACAACCAATTCACCATGCCAAAAGGCGATGTGTCGGTGTCGGCGTCGTTTGTGGTGGTTGATTATAGCGTGTCGGTATCAGCAACGGAACATGGCACTGTCACGCCAAGCCGCACCACTGCACAGATGGGCGATACTGTTTCGCTCGCCATTGTGCCAGAAACGGGCTATCGCGCGGTTATCTCGGCAAAATGTGGCAGCAATGAGGTTGCTATTGCAGCCGACAGCACTTTTGTGATGCCTGCTGGCGATGTAGCGGTTTCGGCTTCGTTTGTGAAAGAGGATTACGCCATCGCCATTGCTGCAACGACCAATGGCGCGCTTTCGGCTAACCGCAAGACTGCGCAAATGGGCGAGACTGTCTCGATAGAGGTCATTCCGTGCGAAGGCGCAGAACTAACATCGCTTGTGGTAAAATACGGCGAAAATGTGGTAGATATTAGCGAAAATCACACTTTTGTGATGCCAGCGAGTGCCGTGGAGGTTGTGGCTGTGTTCACAAAAATCGAATATAAAATCACTGTAAATGCCTGCGAGCATGGCACAGTGCAGGCTGTGGCTACGGCTCAGTATCGTGACGATATTGCGCTGACCATCACGCCCGAGGCGGGCTACCGCTTGGCTACGCTCGAGGTTGTGGCGGACGCTAAATCGGTGAAAGTGACCGACAATGCTTTCAAAATGCCTGCCAACGATGTATCGATTTCGGCTACTTTCGAAAAGATAAATTATGCCATCGCCATTGCAGAATGCGAAAATGGTAGCGTTGCGTGCAGTCGCGATTCGGCGCAAGTGGGCGATATCATTTCGCTCGATGTTACTGTCGATGCGGGCTGCCATGTAACCTCGTTTGTTGCAAAAACCGCTGAAACGAGCATTGAAGTTGCTGAAAATCACACATTTGTGATGCCTGCGGGTGCAGTGGAGGTTGTGGCAGTTATCGAAAAAATCGATTACAAAGTGATCATTGCTACGTGCGAACATGGTCGTGTGGAGACCAACTGCGCCACCGCTCATTTGGGCGACGAAGTGCTGCTCTCTGCCACGCCCGACAAGGGTTTCATGCTGTCGGAATATAGTGCGATGGCAGGCGCGCAATCCGTTGAAGTGAACACGGGCAAATTCGTTGTGCCGAGTTTCTTGATGCCTGCTTCCGATGTGGTTGTCTCGGCCATTTTTGTGGAGGAAGGTACTGCGTTGGACGAGGTCTCCATCGGTTCGCTCTACGCTGAAAATGGACGTATCTATGGCGCTGACGAAATGCTGATTTTCGACATTCTAGGTCGTGATGTGACGCGCTTGAATGGTCAGTTGAGTGGCGTTTACGTTGTAAAAATTGGCAATAAAGCGCAAAAAGTGATTGTGCGGTAGAGGTTATAGATTATAGTTGAGAGGTTAGAGGAGTATCGCCTCAATTTTCAAATCTTCAAATTTTCAAATAAGAAATTAGAAATAAATCTGTCATGAAAAAACTATTTTTTTCCGCTGTTGCCCTTTGCATGGGCATTTGCGCCATGGCGCAGAGCAATTTTTATGTCTACAAGAGCGATGGTACCGAAGTGGAGTTCGCTGTTGGCGAGGTCGATAGCATTTCGTTTGTAAAGCCGCCTTTTCATGCCGTATTTTCGGTTGCTGCCGATAAGACCGTGAAGTTTTCGTCGGGCAATTTGCAGTACACGCGCTCCACTCAAAAATGGGCGTTTGCCGAGCATCAGTACGATATTATTGGTACTGATAATCTCGTTGGCGGCACTGGCGAAGTGTCGTATGATGAAAATTATGGTTACGAAAGGACTGGCAAAGACCTTGCCGACAAGGTTGACCTGTTTGGTTGGAGTGCCGACAAAGCCGCACAACCGTGGGGCGTTGATACAATAAATGTCGATAGTGCTTACGCTGGCAAATTTGCGGATTGGGGGCAGAATATCGGTGATGGCTCGACTTGGCGCACGCTTACAAACGGTGAATGGAAATATCTGTTTTATAATCGCGATGAAAACAAATATGGAACAGCCTGCATCAAATTGAGTGAAACCGATTCTGTTAATGGCTTGGTGCTTTTGCCCGACAATTGGACTTGCCCCGATGGCATTGAGTTTAAGAGTGGTTGTAACGGGTATGCCGCTCATCAGACATTTAACCTTGCGCCATGGCAGCAGATGGAGCAGGCTGGTGCGGTCTTTTTGCCTGCTGCGGGTCATCGTGCGATTTTGAAGGTGGAATATGTATCGACTAGGGGACGTTATTGGTCGGCTACTGAAGAATATACAGATGAAGGTGCGAAATATTTCTGGTTTGGAGATTCTGGGATATCTTTTTGGTACATTAACCGTGGCGACGCTTGTTCTGTTCGCTTGGTACAAGATGTGAAGTAGGTTAGAGGTGATAGTTGAGAGGTTAGAGCTAAAGGAATTTTCGTTGCGCGGGATTTCAAATCCCGCGCTCGTGTATTATTCGGATTTGTAATCCGAAACAACGGACGCACGCAGTGCGTTCCTACTTTTCACTTTATAAACTTTTTACTTTTAACTCGCTATTTTTTCCCAAAAAAATGCTATCTTTGCAGCGTCGTTCGGAGGAGCGACAGTAATATGGGCATTTGGTTTTGGCCGTCGCTGCGATGTGCCGAATTAAAAGGGAATCAGGTGCGAAACCTGAACAGACCCGCTGCTGTGAGTTACACGAAAAAAGTTGACAAAAAAGTCACTGCTACGCAAAAAGCGTGTGGGAAGGCGTCAACTTTGTAACAAGTCAGAAGACCTGCCGATGCTACCGAAAATCATGCGCACTCTCGAGGAATAGAGTTTGCTGATGACCGCCGCAACGCCACCGCGCGTTTGCCGCGCGACATACGCAATTTTAACCACAAGGACTGCTGATTTTCGAATCATGCAGCCCTTATTTTTTGCAACAATTTTTGCCTCACCGACTATTTTTTTTCTGCCAAATAAAAAAAACGTAGGCAAAACAATGGGATTTTGAGTGCAGAAATCCCATTTTGTAGAAATTTATATAAATAATTGATATTCAACTAATTAAATCTTCAAAACAATGAAAAAAATTACTTTTTTTGCAGCAGCAATGTTTGCACTTGCTGCCAATGCTGAGGACTACACACTCGACCTCACAACTGCCACAAACCAAGCGGGAACGTCGGTAGATTACACGATCAGCGACTCGTTCGTTTACAATGGCAACCTGAAAGACACGTGGATTGGTACGCTGTCCGACGCAACCGACGACAGCTTCATTTTGGCGAACAATGGCAAATTCCGTTTTGCGCATTCTGCCATTCCAAGTTATCAATCGTGGAGCGGTTTCACCGTTTCGAAACAGGCAAGCGACTCGCTCAGCCAGTTTACTTGCGCTGCTAAGGGCGGCACGGCAGGCGTTGGCACGCCATTCCTCGTTGGCTACTACTCGGAGTATGGCACGCTGTCGACCAAAATGTCGTTCGATGGCGAGTATCAGCCAAACGAAATCCAAGTCTGCCAAAGTGGTTACACACTTTCGTCGATAAAAAATGGCGATTCTTACGCTAAAAAATTCACCGAAAACGACACACTTTCGCTCATTATTGCGGGCTACGATTCTAACGATAACGAGACGGGCAGCGTAACCTACTATTTGGCTGTTGATGGCGTTTTCAACGAGGCTTGGGCAAAAGTTGATCTATCGCAAATTGGCGCTTGCGTTGGACTCACTTTCCGTATGACCAGTACAGACACTGGCGAATGGGGCATGAATACGCCTGCTTATTTTGCTATCGATGGACTGAAAATAAGTGATGTCCAGACTGCGTTGCACAGCGTAAATGCAAGTAATTTAGCGGTTTACACGCACAATGGCTATATCGAAGTAGAAAATGCTAATGCGCCAATTGAAATCTATACGCTGCAAGGTTATCGCCTGCTCTCCACCACCGAAACCACCATCAGCACCGAAACATTGCCAGCAGGCATCTATGTGCTGAAATGTGGTAACGAAGCAGTGAAAATTGTCAAGTAGAAATTAGTCACCCATAAGAAAGTCGGCTTCCAAAAACATTTGGAAGCCGATTTTTTATTCAATGAATCGATGATTCAATGACTCAATGATTGATTCCGAATGCTTTCCGCAAATCGTCCACGCGATCGAGTTTTTCCCAAGTGAACAGTTCCACATCGATATCGATTTCGTGCGTGGCGTTGTAGGGTGAGCTGAAATGCTTGTGAACCACTTCATTTTTGCGGCCGAAATGTCCGTAGGCTGCCGTTTCGCTGTAGATTGGACAACGCAGTTTCAAATCGCGCTCTATCGCGCCTGGGCGCAAATCGAACAGTTCGTTCACTTTTTGCGCAATCTCGCCGTCGGTCAGCGACACATGCGCTGTGCCGTAGGTGTTCACATACACATTGATGGGTTCAGCCACGCCAATGGCATACGAAACCTGCACCAGCACCTCGTCGGCCACGCCTGCGGCAACCAAGTTTTTGGCAATGTGGCGCGCTGCATAAGCCGCCGAACGGTCCACTTTCGAAGGATCTTTACCCGAGAATGCTCCACCACCGTGCGCGCCCTTGCCGCCGTAGGTATCGACAATTATTTTGCGTCCAGTGAGGCCTGTGTCGCCATGTGGTCCGCCAATCACAAATTTCCCCGTAGGATTGACCCACAGCGTATATTTGTCGTCGAGATATTGGCTGAACTCGGGGTGTTTTTCGAACACGCGCGGAATCAAAATGGTCTGAACGTCGTGTTTAATCTTCTGCTGCATGGTGCGATCGGCCTCGGCTTGCGCTTCGGGCGTGACACTTTTGGGTAGAATAAATTCGTCGTGCTGAGTGGAGATGACAATGGTATGAATGCGCCGCGGGCGATTGTCGTCGCCATATTCCACAGTAACCTGACTTTTGGCATCGGGGCGCAGATAAGGCATCAGCGTGGTGTTTTTGCGAATGTCGGCCAGCTCTATTAGCAACTGATGCGCCAAATCGAGCGTCAGCGGCATGTAGTTGGCAGTTTCGTTGGTGGCGTAGCCGAACATCATGCCTTGGTCGCCAGCGCCTTGCGATAGTTTATCGGCCTGCGTAACGCCGCGGTTGATGTCGGCCGACTGCTCGTGAATGGCCGAAAGTACGCCGCAACTCTCGGCATCGAACTGATATTCGCTCTTGGTGTAGCCAATGCGACGAATGGTGTCGCGCGCCACGCCTTGCAGGTCGATGTAGGCGCCCGACGAAACTTCGCCGCCAAGCACCACTTGACCCGTGGTAACAAACGTTTCGCACGCCACATGCGACTCAGGATCGAATGCCAAAAGTTTGTCCAAAATGGCGTCCGAAATCTGGTCGGCAACCTTGTCGGGGTGGCCTTCTGAAACCGATTCAGATGAAAAAAGATAACCCATAACAATGATTTTTAGGTAGTAAAACAAAAAAGATTGTTTGGGAGAATGTCACGCAAATGCGGACGAAAAAAACGCGGAAGGGGAACTTCTTTAGCATTTTTTAGCGTGGTTGCAAGCGGTCAAATCTCTCCACAAAATTCGACTGCAAAAATACAATTTTTTCTCGGAAAAACAAAAAAATCTTTCGCGTGGAAATTTTAGACCTTTCAATGTGGAATAATTGACATAAAAATTGTAACTTTGCAAGTTGTAGGCAAATTTCAAATTGCCAAAAACGATTCAACATTTCAACGATTAAACACTTCAACAACTGAAATATGGGTTTTAACGAATTTCTGACCAAAATTTTCGGCAACAAGTCGCAGCGCGATTTGAAAGAGATAATGCCGATTGTAGATAAAATCAAAGCGGTGTATCCAACCATCGAGGCGCTGAGCAACGACGAACTGCGCGCGCGTTCTGCTGCCATTCGCCAACGTTTGGCCGACACGGTGGCTGCCGAAAAATCGCGCATTGCCGACATTCGTGCTAAGATTGAGGACACCGATCTCACCGAGCGCGAAAAAATGTATGCCGAGATCGATAAACTCGACAAACAGATTGCCGAAAAACTCGAAACTGCGCTCGACGAGGCACTGCCCGAGGCTTTCGCCATAATGAAAGACACCGCGCGACGTTTCAAGGAGAACGAGACCGTGGTGGTTACCGCCAACGATTTCGACCGCGATTTGGCTGCCAAGTTCGATTTTGTGGAGATTGATGGCGACAAAGCCATTTTCCACAACGAATGGGAAGCGGGCGGCAACATGCTAAAATGGGATATGGTGCACTATGATGTGCAACTCATCGGCGGCGTGGTGCTGCACAAAGGCAAAATTGCCGAAATGGCCACGGGCGAAGGTAAAACACTGGTCGCTACGCTGCCTGTGTTCCTCAATGCGCTCACTGGCAACGGCGTGCATGTGGTTACGGTGAACGACTATCTGGCCAAGCGCGACTCGGAATGGATGGGCCCACTCTATATGTTCCATGGCTTGAGCGTTGACTGCATTGATAAGCATCGCCCAAATAGCGACAACCGCCGTCAAGCCTACAATGCCGACATCACTTTCGGTACGAACAACGAGTTCGGCTTCGACTATCTGCGCGACAATATGGCGACCAATCCGCTCGATTTGGTGCAACGCCAACACAACTATGCCATCGTCGACGAGGTGGACTCGGTGTTGATCGACGATGCCCGCACGCCTCTCATCATTTCTGGTCCTGTGCCAAAAGGCGAGGATCAACTTTTCGATGAATACTGCCCGCGTGTGGAGCGTTTGGTAAGGCAGCAAACTGAAATGGCTACGCAATTGCTAGCCGAGGCGCGCCAGAAACTTGGCAGCGACGACAAAAAAACGCACGAAGAGGGCGCACTTGCGCTATTCCGCAGCTACAAAGCGTTGCCAAAAAACAAACCGCTCATCAAATTCTTGAGCGAACAGGGTGTGAAACAGCAAATGCTGAAAACCGAAGAGTACTACATGCAAGAAAACAACAAATACATGCATGTGGCAACCGATCCGCTGCTGTTTGTGATTGATGAACAACATAACTCCATTGAACTCACCGATAAGGGCATCGATGTGCTGACTGGCACCACTGATGACCCGACTTTCTTCGTTTTGCCTGATGTTGGTGCTGAATTGTCGGAGATTGAAAATGAAAATCTCTCGAAAGAGGAAAAGCAGGCCAAGAAAGACGAGATTTTGCAAAACTATGCCATCAAATCGGAGCGCGTGCATACGGTGAACCAACTGCTGAAAGCCTACACGCTGTTCGAACGCGACGATCAATATGTGGTTATCGACAACAAAGTGAAGATTGTCGACGAGCAGACGGGTCGTATAATGGAAGGTCGCCGCTACAGCGATGGTCTGCACCAAGCCATCGAGGCCAAAGAGCATGTGCAAGTGGAGGCAGCAACGCAAACATTTGCAACCATCACGCTGCAAAACTATTTCCGCATGTACCACAAGTTGGCTGGCATGACGGGTACTGCCGAAACCGAAGCGGGCGAGTTCTGGGACATCTACAAACTCGATGTCGTGGTGATTCCAACCAATCGTCCCGTGGCGCGTATCGACATGGACGACCGCATCTACAAGACCAAACGCGAAAAATATAATGCCGTCATCGAAGAAATCGTCGAGATGGTGGCGCAAGGGCGTCCAGTGCTGGTTGGCACCACTTCGGTTGATATCTCTGAACTTTTGAGCCGCATGCTCACCCTACGCAAGATAAAACACAATGTTTTGAATGCCAAACTTCATCAAAAGGAGGCTGACATTGTGGCTGAAGCAGGTCGCGCCGGCACGGTAACCATCGCCACCAACATGGCAGGTCGTGGTACCGATATCAAACTCACGCCCGAAGTGCGCGAGGCTGGCGGTTTGGCCATCATTGGCACGGAACGTCACGAGAGCCGCCGCGTCGATCGTCAGTTGCGTGGTCGTGCTGGTCGTCAGGGCGACCCAGGTACTTCGGTGTTCTACGTTTCGCTCGAAGATAAGCTGATGCGTTTGTTCGGCTCGGAGCGCATTTCGAAAATAATGGACCGCCTCGGCTTTGAACAGGGCGAAAGAATCGAACACCCAATGATTTCGAAGAGCATTGAACGCGCGCAAAAGAAGGTTGAAGAGAACAACTTCGGCATTCGCAAACGCCTGCTCGAATACGATGATGTGATGAATTCGCAGCGTAATGTGGTCTACGGTCGCCGCCGCCACGCCTTGATGGGCGAGCGCATTGGCGTCGACATTGTGAACACGCTCTACGACGCTGCCGAAAACATTGTGCTCGATGCCGCTGATGCCAACGACTACGAGGGCATGAACAACGAACTGCTCTCCGTCTTCGCCATGGATGCGCCATTCGATGCCGATACTTTCCGCTCGAAACGTGCCAATGCGCTGGTTGACGATGTGGCAGACGCTGCCTACGCTGCTTTCAAACGCAAAATGGACAAGATGGCGGAGATTGCCTATCCTGTGATCAAACAAGTGTACGAAAAACAGGGGCAGCAGTACGAAAACATCTTGATCCCGATAACCGATGGCAAACGCATGTTCAACATTCCAGTGAACTTGAAACTCGCCTACGAAACGCAAGCCAAAGAGGTGGTGAAGGCGTTCGAAAAAGCAGTGCTGCTTATCACCATCGACGAGGCTTGGAAAGAGCATCTGCGCGAACTCGACGACTTGCGCACTTCGGTACAAAATGCGTCGTACGAACAGAAAGATCCGCTGTTGATCTACAAACTCGAGTCGTACAATCTGTTCAAAAATATGATTGACGATGTGAACCGCAAGGTAACCTCTATTTTGATGCGTGGACAGATTCCAGTACGCGAGCCAGAGCAGGTGCGCCAAGCCGAGCAAAAACGCTCCGACTACAGCCGCTATAGTACGCGTAAAGACGATTTCAACCGCTCGAATGGCGACCCGACCAAGCAGGACACGCGCCAACAGCAGGTTACTCAGCCAATCCACGCCGAAAAGACCGTTGGCCGCAACGATCCTTGCCCATGCGGTAGTGGCAAAAAATACAAAAATTGCCACGGCAAAGGGCTGTGATTTAAGAGCATAGATCTTAAGAAAATAGACAGTAAGTAGGGACGCACATATGTGCGTCCCTATTTTTGTTGTGCGGTTCGACAGGCTCACCGCACTGCAATTTTCAAATCTTCAAATTTTCAAATAAACAATTGCAAACCAAGAAACAAATTCAAATTTTCAGAAACGAGTTCTTTAATCGTTGGTAAACTTTGTTTTGTGAAAATGACGCGCTGTTTGTCGACTTTTGTGTTAAATTTATGCCTTTTTTGCGCGAAATTGCATTTTTTTCGCTCCAAT
>CAZGVF010000001.1:52596-55057 GCA_964528925.1 uncultured Paludibacteraceae bacterium
TTTTGTGTTAAATTTATGCCTTTTTTGCGCGAAATTGCATTTTTTTCGCTCCAATTTTGCGATTATTCAGAAAAAAGAATTAATTTTACAGCGTCTTAACAGTGTAAATTTTGTTCACATGAAAAAACGCGCGCTTTGGATATTGCTTTCGCTCATGCTGCTGTCGTATGCGGGATTGGTGGTGCTTCAGGTGCGTCTGATCGACGAACTGCTGGCCGTCACCGAGCAGCAATTCAACGAGAGTGTGCAGCGCAGTCTCTACCATGTGGCACGAAAAATTGACGAAAACGAGGCACAACGCTACCTCGACGAGACGCTGCTACAAACGCTCGACGAAAACGATGCAGTTGCCATTTTGCTGAACGAAGGCGGTAGAAATCAACGCTTGATCGATGCAAAATCGCTTGAACACGAACCGCTCGACATCACGCCGCAGGACAGCGACTGCTCGCTCGGTCGCCTGCTCGATGCGCAGTGTCGCTGCAACAATGTGTACACGCTCAACACCACCGATCTGGTCTACAAAGTGGTGGCAAAACTGCTCAACACAGCGCGCTACAAAAGCGTCAGCCAGCGTATCAATTTCGAGGAATTAGGGTCGCTTTTGAGCGACGAACTGAACGAAAACGGCATCACATTGCCATTCCACTACGCGGTGATTGGTCAGCACGACGTGGCTTTCTACAAGAGCGATCGCAGCATGACCATTACACACGATTCGTATCGTCAGCCGCTGTTCCCGAAAAGCCACGAAGTGCCAGAATATTTCGTCTGCGTCAGCTTCCCAAATCTGCATCACCACCTGAGTCACTCACTCACTACGCTGCTGCCAAGTTTTGCGCTGATGCTGCTGATAACGCTCACTTTCGTGTTCATTTTGTGGTATGTGTTCCGCCAACGCCATGTTACCGAACTGAAAAATAGTTTTGTCGACAACATGACGCACGAGCTGAAAACCCCGATTTCGTCCATATCGCTAGCGTCGCAAATGTTGAACGACCCATCGATACAAAACAGTCCGAAAATCTTGTCGCACGTGTCGCATGTGATTGACGAAGAGACGCGCCGCCTCGGATTTCTTGTGGAGCGCGTGCTGCAGATGTCGCTGTTCGAGCAGGGCAAATCGGTGCTGAAATTCAGCGAAATAGATGTGAACGAAACGCTCGAATCGGTGTGCGATAACTTCTCGCTGAAAGTGGACCGCATGCACGGGCGCATACTCACGCAGCTGGAAGCCACCAACGCCACGGTCTTGGCCGACGATATGCACCTGACAAATGTGTTCTACAACCTGATGGACAACGCTGTGAAATACAGAAAAGATGATTTGATTCTGACCGTAACCACGCGCAATGATGATAACAGTCACATCATCATCACCATCGAGGACAACGGCATGGGCATTGCCAAAGAGCATGTGAAACACATTTTCGACAAATTCTATCGTGTGCCAACGGGCAATCTGCACAACATAAAAGGCTTTGGACTCGGGTTGGCGTATGTGAAACGCATTGTAACCATGCACCACGGCACCATTCACGCCGAAAGCGAACTGGGCATCGGCACAAAATTCATAATTGAGTTGCCGCTGATGGAAAAAGAATAAAGAGTAAAGACAAAAGAATAAAGACGGATTTAGTAGTGAGCAATCTTCAAATTTTCAAATCTTCAAATAGAAAATAACATATTAACAACTTAAAAATCAAACTATTATGATGAATTCAGCAAAAGTATTGCTTTGCGAGGACGATGAGAACCTCGGCATGTTGCTTAGCGAGTATCTGCAAGCAAAAAACTATGATGTCGACCTGATGCCCGACGGCGAAGAGGGTCTGAAAGCGTTCGAAGAGAACCGCTACGACATCTGCCTGCTCGATGTGATGATGCCTAAAAAAGATGGCTTCGAATTGGCACAGGAAATCCGTCGCGTCAACACCCGTGTTCCTATCATTTTCTTGACAGCCAAAACCCTGAAAGAAGATGTGATTGCTGGCTTCCGCATTGGCGCCGACGACTACATGACCAAACCTTTCAGCATGGAAGAGTTGTTGTTCCGCATGGAGGCCATTCAACGCCGCATGAACACACGCCGCAACAAACTCGGTCAGAACTTTGCCATTGGTCACTTCCTTTTCGACACGCACAAACAACGCCTCACTATCGATGGCAAGAACATTCACCTCACCACCAAAGAGAGCGAACTGCTGTCGCTCTTGGCCGAGAGCATGAATGGCGTGCTCGAGCGCAACTACGCTTTGAAAACCATCTGGATCGAGGACAACTACTTCAACGCTCGCAGCATGGATGTGTACATCACCAAACTGCGTAAAAAATTGGCCGACGACCCTGAAGTTCAGATCTTGAACGTTCACGGACGTGGCTACAAACTGGTTGCTCCCGAAGCAGAAACCGCAGCAAAATAAGTTCAGTTGGAACTAGAAAGATGAAAGGTCGTCAATCC
>CAZGVF010000002.1:0-30742 GCA_964528925.1 uncultured Paludibacteraceae bacterium
CCTCGACAAGTGTTTGAGCATTTACCAAAAGCGCTTTGCCAACCCAGCAGATTTCACTTTCGTTTTGGTAGGCAACATCGACCCTAACGACAAGACAACGCAAAAACAAATATGCCAATGGTTAGGCGGACTGAAGACCACAAAGGATCGTGAAGACTTTGGCGACAACTACCAACATGCGTCCCAGGGCATACAGCACCACCACTTCACGCACCCAATGGAAACGGCTAAATCGAGCAACTTCATTCAGTATGCCTCGCGCGATATTCCATTCAATCTTGCAAACAGATTAACTGTACAAATGATTGCTAACATACTGGACCGACGCTACTTCGAGTCCCTTCGCGAACAAGAAGGCGGATCATACAATATCGATTGCAGAGGAGACATACTTATTCCTATTAACGATTCCTATCTCACCATGCAATTTGATACAGACACTGCAAAGCAAAGTCGGCTTATAGACATTATCCACAAAGAGATACAGGCAATCATCAACAATGGTCCGCAGGCAAGCGACATTCAGAAATCAAAGGAGATAATGTCCAAAGCATTTCAAAATCTGCTGGTAGGGAATGAGAATTGGAGTACAATCATTGAAAATTACTATCTATATGGCCTCGACTGCACCGATGCTCAGAGCGTTATAGACTCCATTACCGCCGAAAGCATTCAGAACACACTGCGCAAATTGGTAGAATCGGGCAACATTCTGGAAGTTGTAATGACACCAGCCGAATAAGCCATCAACAACCACCAAACCAAAAGAGAGCAAGCCCCTCACGAGCCTGCTCTCTTTTTTTGCGTTTCGCCGACCTTACTGCTGGCGTATACAGTTACAATCGTGTACGTCTTTGAAGCGCCAGCCAATTTTCAAGCCAAACATTGCTGGAATGGTCTTGGTAGCAATGCTCGAGTAGTAGCCGTTGTACTGGTACGAATCGAGGCTCTGAATCGTCGAGAACAAGCCCTTTGCATCGCGGTTGATGTACATATCGTAGAAGCCATGCTCGATGTAGAGTGCCAGATACATCTCGTTTTTCTTATCGAGACGCAAAATAGCACCAAACATTATCTGACCGCTAAGCAAGAAATTAGCCTTGTTTTCGCCCTTTGGCAGCAGCGTGTTGTACTGTCCGAAACCGTGCTGCGGCAACGACTGTATCAGCACACCTTGTTCGCCATTGTACTCGTAAGTGCCGCCCCACTGCGTATAGAAACCCTTAGTAACAATGTCGCCCTGCGTAACACGATAGTCGGTGTAGAACGGCAGATAGAGTTTCACGCCAAACGAAGTGAACCAGCCCGAGTGGCGCGGACGCTGATGCTGATAAAAAATGCTAATTGGAATGGAGATGGAATACTGCTGCTGACGCTCGGTCCAGTTGGTGACATCGGCAAAAAGCACATAACTGCGCCCTTGATCGTCGATGGCAGGCGAGGTAAGACTTGCATTCAGCACCTTCGTTCCTTGGAAAGTGCTAAAATTCAGTCCAAAACTTGCGCCCCAACCTTTGCGCGGGTGGAAAAGCAATGAGTATTTTGCTCCTAAATCGAAATTGCCGCCCGAAAAAATGCCATAGTCCGTGTTGCTATAGGGCATCATCACTGCGCCGCCGCCCAATTCAAGGTCGATGTAGGCTGGCGTTTTGGCTGGAGCGGCTATGCTTGCCGCCACCAATAGGCAAGCGGCAAGCGCCATTCTTTTCTTCTGAATTTTCATATCTCTTATCGAAAAATTCCTTTTAGCATTTCATTATTGTACCACAAACTTCTCGGTGAATACTTCGCCGTTGGTCAGGCTTACGCGAACCATGTAGACGCCCGCTGGGTAGCTGACGAAGAGCGAATTCTCGGCATCAACCTTATCGAGTACATAGATGGTGCGACCGATAGCATCGACTACCTCGAGGCGTGCGCCAAACAGCTCGTCGATGGTGAACGGAACCTCGACCTGCAACTTGCTGTAGCGCTGCACTGGGTTAGGCGATACACCGACATTCTGTTTCGTAGTAACCGACTTCGAGCAGGAGGTAACCTCCGAACTATCGCTACGGTAAGCCACTACGTAGTAGTCGCCATTGAAGCCGCCCGTCTCAGAATAGTATTGCAGGTTAGCACCCGTTATGCGGTCGCCATTGCGATACCACTGATACGAGGTGAATTCGTGGTTCAAGTCTTTACACATCAGCACATCGGACCACGCCTCTTCTATCAGGTCTTGACCTACATAGAACTTCACGCGATAGTCGGCGCTGCCGCAGCCATTGGCGTTGGTCAGGCGAATCACAACCTCGTAATTACCCGGAGTTACTTGGTTAGGCAGGGTTACAAAGATGTATTCCGAACCCAGAGCCGCCTCGCTCACGCTATCGAATCCAACGGTGAGCGCATTGCCCACAGGAATGATGGTGTACTGCGTTGGCATGCCCGAAGTAACACTGTACGGCAACATGGCGTAGCGATCGCCTTGGCAAGCAGGTTGCGGCGTTGTGAACTTCACATTCGGCGTTTCGCTCTGCTGAACCTCGATGGTGCCAACTGCGCTAGTCAGCCACGGCGTGGTAACTTCTACTCCGTAGGTGCCGAGGCGCGATACGGTAACCGTGTCGACAGTGCTGAATATCTCGCCTGCAAATGTCCAACGGAACTGATAGCCAGCCGCCAGCGAGCAACCATCGACCCAAAGTTTGGTAGAATTGCCCGAGCAGAGATAGGTCAGACCCGAAATGTTGGCCTCGAACGGACGAACAGTTACCGAAACAGTAATGGTATTTTCGCAGTTAGCATCGTTGCGAGCAGTCAGTTTGTAGTTGTAGATGCCTGCCGTGTCGTGCTTAATCTCGCAGTAGTACTTACGCGATACCTCGTTGCCATTCTCGTCGTACCAGCGATAGGTAAGCGTCTTGTCGCCAGCCTCGAGACGGAGCGGTTGCTGCTCGTAGCAGATGGTTTCGCTCACAATCTTAGGCTCTGGTTGCATACGAACGCGCAATTGCAACTTCATGGTGTCTTGCGTATTGTCGCAGCCAAGTGCGTTGCGGCCAATTGCCCAGAATGTGATGGTAGTATCCTGCTCGTAGTTCGGCATCAGCACTTGAATCGACGGCTTCACTTCGCCCGTGCTCCACAAGTAGGTAACGGCATCGGCATGATCGCCAGTGAGCGTTACGGTAGAGCCAGCACAAACTGTGAACGATTCGCCGCCATTCACTTTGATAGAGCCTTTCGTGTTATCAGGATTATTCAAAACATGAATCTTGACACTCGCTTCGCTCAAGCAACTTGTTCCATAACTGCTGTTTGCGCTCGAACTTGCATAGACGTACCACACTTCGTCCGATTGCGGAGCAGCAATCTGAATGCTTGCAGGTTTCGACAAGTAATAAGCACCAGTCGTTGGGCAACGATAGTCGAAAGTGCTTGCCGACGAGCCAGTTACACGCAGTGTGACTTTATCTTTGCTGCCTGCGCAGATGGCCAACGAGTCGTTCGTGTTGTTAGCCGTGAGCGTGAGTTTATCCATCGGCACGACTTTCACAGTGAAGCGACTTGTTACCAAGCAACCGCTCAGGTTAGTTACCGACACTGTGTAAGTGGTTGTGTGCGACGGCGTTACGCTAATCTCTTGCTGCGATGGGTGAGTCTTGCCATCGGAATCGGACCACGAGTAAGCATTGGTGTTGCCCGACGCATTCGCTTTGAGTCGCAACGATGTGCCTTCGCAAACGACTGCCTCTGGCTGATCGCCTTCCGACTTGTAGTCATTGAGGCTACCATTCACCGCAGTTGGCGTTATCGTAACATTATCAGGCATTGGATTAACCTCAATGTCGATCTCTTGACGGCTATAGCAACCAGCAGCGTTGTAGAAGTCGCAATAGTAAACCCACGAGCCTTCCGATTTCACCACATCGTTAAATGTGTTCTTATCGCTCTCTTGTTTTGGCGTGTAGACTACTCTATCGGTAGTACCGAACACATACTTGGTGTAGCCAGGCGTAGCTTCAATCTCGAAGCGCGTGTTCACGCAAGCGTTGGCCGTAGAGTCGAGCGACGAAATCACTTTCAAGTCTTTAGTAGTAACTTGCGGAACGCCAGCCACTATCACTTGATAGGTAACAGGATCGCTTTCGCAAATTGTGCTGTTCGACTCGTGGCGAGCCACTACAGTGAATTTGTAAGTACCAGCCTTTTGCGGTGCGTATTCAATACTTTGACCCTCGAAGGTGTTGGTACCGCCATCGACCTCGTAAGTCCAAACAATGGTGGTGTAGTTCTTCGAATATGGATTCGAAGTAGCCTTCAGTGTGAACGACTTGCCCACCTCTTCGAGACAGAACGAAGTAGGACCGCTGATGGTTACCGTAGGTTTAGGATTAACCAAAATCTTACGTGATACCTCGTACGAGCAACCGCCCATGTTGGTAACTTTCACGGTGTAGGTGGTCGTCTTCTGCGGATTTACGGTGAATGTACGCGAGTTGTTGTCGCCAGTGTAAACTGTACCCCACTCGTCGCGCCATTCGTAAGTCATCTTGTCTTGTTTCTTGGCCTCGAGTAGCACAGGTTCGCCAGCGCAAACATACTCTTTCTCGGTGAGTAGCGTGCGTCCATCGTTGGTGTACGCATCGATGGTGATATCGGTCGGAGCCGTTTGAATATCGACAACATGAGTAGCCACAACTGGGCACTTCAGTCCTGTAGTTCCAGGCACATTTTCAACCTGAACGGTGTAGGTGTGCGTCGAAACTTCGTCGGCAGTGAGCGTGATGTCGGCCGTGCCACCAAGGTCATTGCCCAGATCGTCGAGCCAAGTGATGTTGAACTTGAAGTCGTCAATCTCAGAGCCATCGGACTGAACCACTTTCAGCGTGATGTCGGGATCGTTTACGCAAGCAACCGATTTACCATCGTCCTGTTTGGCGGTGCTGGTTATCTTAATCTTCGGCGTAGCCAATACACTGATGGTGTGTGTGGTGGTGCGCTTGCAACCAGTCTCCAAATTCTCGATTTCGAGGGTATAGGTGGTAGTTTGCGACGGCGATACCCAAACCTCGTTCGGCTTGTCGGTAGTAGTGATGTCGGGATCGGTTTGGTTCTGCGAATACCAAGTATAGCGGAACAATTTACCCGACAAGTGCGTACCTTGCAGACGAATGTCGCGGTCAGGACAAACCGTTTGGTTCTTCTCTATCACATCGCCATTGTTGTCGAATGCCGTGATGGTCGGTACAGGCAGCGGTTTCACTGTGAGTACATACTTCAGACCTGCAGGATCGGCTTGGCAATGGCTAGCCTTGTTCTGAACCACAACCTCGTAGGTGTAGATGGTGTCGTTCACATTGTCGGCAGTACCCATTGGGTAATCGATGAGTGTGTTGGTTGTTGCACCAGCAATCACCTCGTTGTTGCGCAACCAAGTATATTGCAGATCGTCGGCATTGGTGCCTTCGCCAGCAGTAACACTCAGTGTAACAGGATCGCCTGCGCAGTAACTATCCTCGTAGCCTTGTTCAATCGACGACGAGAGCGTTACCTTCGGCACATCGTAAACATAGATGGTGGTATCGACACTGCGTGTGCAGCCCGTAAACAGATTACGAACAGTGTACATGTAAGTGGTCGTTACATCAGGTTTCACATTGATAGATTGTGTGCTACTAAGGCTCGACTTGCCACCACCCGACCATTGATAACGATAGGTGTTAACATCGTGCGGCTGGTCTTCTTTGGCCTGCAGCGTGATGGTTGTGCCTTTGCATACATGGTTGGTAACACCAGCGCCCACAAGTTCGATGGTCGGAACAGGCATGATGTTTACTTCAACATTTGTAGCCAAATCGCTCTGACTGGTTTCGCAACCCGTGGTTGTATCGGTCACAATCACATAGTACTTAGCATTCGCTTCAGGCGTATCGGTATAAGTCGACGAAGTTCCAGGCTGTACAAGGTCATTCTTGTACCAAGCGAATGTCAGATTCTTCAAGTCGCCATCGACGCGCAATGTTACAGGATTGCCGCCACAAATGAGCGTATCCTTAGCCAGCGTGTTGCTGCCAGTAACCAGACGAACATCAGGTTTCTTGTTCACATTTATCTGAATTTGACCCGTACGCGAGCAACCCGTTGCTGGATCGGTAATCACATAGGTGTAAGTGGTGATGCCTGTCGGATAAACGGTGAGCGATTGACCCGTAGAGTCGCTGATTTGGTCGTTCGGCGAGCTCGACAACCACTGATACTTGAATCCAAGATCTTGGCGTTGAGCGGCTTTAGCAACCAACAACAGTCGTTCGCCTTCGCACATAGTCGTTCCGCCACTCTTGATTTCAATTGTCGGATTTGGAACGAACTTCACTTTCACCGTCTGCTCCAGAGGATCGGCAGTGCAGTAGTCGTTGCTTACTGCTACGCGATAGATAACCGTGCTATCAGGACAAACATCGGTAACGGTGAGCAAATTCTCCCAATCGGGCACTTCGTGTTCGTTGGCATACCACTTGGTGTAAAGGTTACCCGCATCGTTGCTAGTTACGCGCAGAGTAACAGGATCGCCAGCGCAAATGGTGCTATCGGCAGCGATGTTTGCACCGTAAGCCACTTCGAATTTAGCCTCTGGCTTCAGATTTACCACAATGCGCAACGTGTCGAAACGCGTGCAGCCTGTGAGCAAATTGGTAGCGGTGTAGGTGTAAGTCGTAGTAGTCTTCGGGTAAACGAGAATGTTTTGGTTCGTCGGATTTTCGAGAACCTCCTTCGGATTGCTACTTGTCCAACGATAGTCGTTGATGTTCTTACCATTTACCATCGTCGATATTTGCGCCTCGAATGCCTTCAATTCCACTTTAGTGCCTTCGCAAATGGTGGTGATGTCGCCTACACTGTAAATCTTCGGATTAGGCACTTTGCTTACCAAAATAGTTGTATCTATTTGCAGTTCGCATTTATCGTTGTAAACCTTCACAGTGTAGTCGTTGCGCTCGTTGCTTGGTGCATCGGTAATTGAGAGTTTATCGGCCCATTCGGCTTGTGGAATCGTATTCAGATACCACTCTGTAGTCAAGCCTTCGGTTTCGCCACGCAGACGCAGTGTTACAGGTTCAGTCTGGCAGATAAGGTTGCCATCAGCGCCCTCAGGGTAGATAACCTCGAGCGTTACATTTGGTCGTTGATTTACGGTGATAGCAATGCTGTCGGAACGCGAGCAACCCGTCTGCGTATCGGTTACGGTGTAGACATAGGTGGTTGTGGTGTACGGATAAACCGCAATGTCCTTGTCGTGCGGATTTGCGATGACCTCGCCCACAGGCACTGTTGTCCATTCGTAAACGTAGCGTGAATCGAGATCTTGGTTTTGTGCGCCGCCAATGTCGACACGCGTACCAGCGCAAACCTCGCGCGAGCCTGCTCTCAATTCAACCGTAGGATCGGGCAGATAGTTCACTGTCAGGTCGTAGTTCAACACTATCGGGCAGCGACCATTGTCGACGGTTATCACATAACTTTCGTCGTCATCGGGCGTGTAGTTCACAATGTCGAACTTATCCTTCCATTCGGTCACAATCACGCCATTGCGTTTCCACTGAACATGCAATCCGTCGGTGTTGTTAGCCACGGTATCGACTATCTGCATGCTGATAGATTCGCCTTTGCAAATAGTGCTATCGGTAGCGCCACCTGGCAACTTCACTTTCAGCTTGGTTGCTGGGCGTGCCTTCACATATATGGTGGTGTCGACAGCGAGGAAGCAACCCGTAGCCGCATTGGTTACCACAAATTTGTAGGTTGTGGTCTTCTGCGGTTTGTCAATCAGTTGCGTCTGATCTTTTTGGAGCGTATCGTTGCCAACAATCCATGCTACAGGATAATCGGTAAAGTTGTAGTTGCTGTTCAAGTTTTGACCAATCAACTTCACTTGATCGCCTTCGCAAATGGTATCGCCAGTGCCATCGCCAATCATAATGTAAGGTTTCGGCACGGTGCTGACGCTCAGTTTGCGCACAATGGTAGTGTCGCACTTGTTCTTGTTGGCAATCACCACAGTGTAGGTGTAGTTGCCAGCAGTTGGCATATCGCTGTAGGTTACGATATCGCTCTTCGTATCGAGCGTTGTGCTGTAACTATCCGTCTTTGTCCAAGTGATGGTGGCATCGGTCAGCGGCAGTTCGCTGCTGAGTTCGAGAGTGTACATTTCGCCTTCGCACAGCGACGTACCTGGTTCGCTCAACTCGACACGCGGTATCGGCAGCACCACAATGGTGGTGTCGATGGTGCGGCGGCAACCCGAAGTCTTATCGATGATGTAGAAGGTGTAGTTGTCGGTCTTAGTCGGTTTCAACTTCAGCGTGTAGTCGTCGTGCACCAACGTATCACCATGGTTCAACCAGCCATAGGTGTAGTACATCGTACTCCAACTGCTTTCGGCATTTGTGGCCTGCAGCCAAGCCTCTTCGCCCTCGCAGATGGTGTCTTGCTTAGTACCTGGGAACTTAATGCCTGGTCGTGGCACAGAGTTCACACGCAAATGGCGCACGATGGTGGTGTCGCAACCGAGCGTCGAGACATTCACTCTGTACTCGTATTCACTCTTGGTTGGCTTATCAGTAACGGTTGTTACGCCACTCTTAGTCCACGATGCGATGAGTGTACCACGATCGTATTTATTCCACGTTACACTATACTCTGGCAAAAGTCCTTCGAGCGTAAAGGTGATCTCTTCGTCCTCGCAAATAACCTGATTATCAGGCTCTACGACATTCACTTTCGGAATTTCGAGCACATTGATAGTGGTATCGAACGACGAAGTGCAACCATTTTCAAGGCTCTGCATTATCAGCGTATAGGTGGTAGTGGTGCGCGGATAAACAGTTATCTTCTGTTGGTTGAGTGGCGCGATGGTGTCGTCACCAACTTTCCAAACAAACTGAATCATCTGTGCAAGCGAGTACTTACCTTCGTCGTTCCAAGCCTGCAATTCTATTGGATCGCCTTGGCAAATGGTAGTGGTTGTCTTATTCGGAATCTGGATAGAGGCTTTCGGCACACGAACAACCACAAGTCGGCGTTCGAGCACTGTCAGACAACCAGTAGCCTTGTTGGTGAGCGTAGCGCGGTAGATATATTCGCTAGCCGTTGGCGAGTCGATAATTGACGTCTTGTCAGCCCACGACGATGCATCTTGAGTCGAGCCGTTGCGCAACTTCTCCCAAGCAATGGTCTGATTCGACACATCGCCTTCGATCTCAAGGCTGAACACATCGCCTTCGCAAATGGTGTCGGGCGTTGCAGTGAAGTTCACTTTCGCCTTCGGATCGATGTAGATGGTCTGCAAAATCTCTTTCACACACTCGGTTTCGACATCGGTAATCACAAGTTTGTAAGCCGTGGTAACAGTTGGCGTTACCGAAATCTCTTGCTGATTAGCATTTTCGATGGTTTCGCCCGTGTTGTTGGTCCATGCGTAGGTGTAGCGGCTGCCCGTAGGAGCGTCCGAAGCACGCATGGTCACGGTTGTGCCTTCGCACACTTGTGTAGCAGGCGAAACTGTTTCGATGTAAGCACTCGGTTTCGGCATAACCTTAATCCAGATGGAGTCGCGTTGAACGCAGTTAGCCTCGTTGTACACATCAACCCAGAATATGTAGGTATTAACCGAGTTGTAGATAGGCGTGGTTATCTGCTGCGATTCGGCATTGGTGCTCCATTTGAACTTGCTGCCACCCGTAGCTTCGAGTATCAGGCTCTGACCAACACAAATGGTGTCGGTAGCCATCTGTTTGCCGTTGATCATGGCTATCGGTTTAGCGAATGCCAAAATCTTGTGACAAACCTGCTTGCTGTTGCACGAGTTCACATCGACAGATGTTACACAGTATTCGGTGCTATCGACAACATTGGTCGGATAAACCCAAACTTTGCTGTTGTTGACCGAGCCTTGATCGGTAGCCTCGCGCCATGCGCCGCCAGTCCAGCTGTATTTGTTGTCGACGCCATTGGCATCTTCAACGCTCAACAGCACGCTGTCGCCAACGCACACTTGCGTGTTGCCCGTGATCTTCAGTTTCGGCAGCGGGTTCACATTGACGGTGAATTCTATCTGTTCAACGCAACCATTCTCGTTGGTGAGGGTTACATTGTAGGTGGTGGTCGATGTCAAACCAACAATCTTACGCACTGGGTTGGTAGAGTTATCGTCCCAAACAACCGTGCAAGTGCCGCTGTTCAGATCAGATGCGGTAAGAATTACATCATCGCCTTCGCAAATTGGGTTGTGATCGGCAGCAATCTGCGGTTTCGGTGCTTTCAGAATTGTTACATTGTGACCTGGGTTCACCTCGAAGCGGCAATCTTTGTCGTTGTAAACAGTCAAGTAGTAGGTATTAACCGTGGTAGTTGGCCAAACAGTAACACTCTGCGTGGTAGCGAATACCGTATTCGGATCGTCGTTGGTAGTCCATTCGTAACGCGTTACATTTATTGGACTTTCGGCTTGCAGCACAAGCGACTTGCCTTCGCACACTTGCGTTTCGCCCTTGATCGATACCGATGGTTTCTCGCTTACAGGCACTTCGACGCTACCAAGAGCGGTGCAGCCTTCCTGCGTAGTAACCTCAACCACATAAGTGCGTGTGGCAGTGATGTTGGCCTTCGGCACTGTGATGGCATTCGATGTGCCAATGATGGTGGTTGGATCGTCCTCGGCATACCACTTGTAAGCCTTGAAGGCGCGACCTTCCGAGTCGGTATCTTCAGTAGTCAGATTCAGATCGTCCTCGCTAATGCCCGCTGCATCGAGGCAGATAAGTGCAGGCGAAGGAGTAACCGTGGGCTGCTGTTGTGGAATGACAGTTACGGTAACCGTTTGAGTGGTGCTGCAACCAAGTGGTGCAGGCGTTTTAGCCGTAACGGTGTAGGTGGTAGTTGTGGTTGGTGCCACGCGAACAACATCGCCACTAGCGCCACCACCGCCATTATCGCTGGTCCAAGTGATGGTTGTGCCATCAGGACAGTTGTTTTTAGCGGTCAGATAGAGCTGTGCCTCTGTTCCGAAGCAGATAGTAGTATCTGGGCAAACTGCCAATTCGGGCAGAGCCACGGCTTTCAAGATGATGTTGACAGTGGTGTCGCAACCGCCAGGCATGGTTATTTGGCAAGAGTAAGGTTCTTGACCAACAGCCGTTGGCGTGATGGTTTGCGTAGCCGCCGTTGGGTCGGTAATGCCCGAACCAGTCCAGTTGTAGGTTGCGCCCGTGAGCGACGAGCCGCCCGTTGGAATTACCGAGAGTTGTTTTGCCGATTCTACACAAACCGAATCCATTGCATCGGCGCCACCAATGCCATTGATGGTGAGATCGCCCGGTTTAGCATAAACCTTAACGGTGATGGTAGTATCGGTTTCGCAGTTGTTGTCGTAAATACATTTCACGCCATAAACTACCTCGGCCGACATCTGTCCATCAGGCACAGAATCAACACATTTGATGCTGGACACGCCATCATATTGAGGCAACTTCTCGCCATTACGCGTCCATTCGTAGTAGCTCAGATTATTGCCTATCGCATTCAATACATACGGCATTCCTGCGCAGACTTCGGTTTGGCCTTCGATGGTTACGAACTCGTTCACCTTCACTTCTATTGTAGCGGTCTGTTCACAACCCGAAGCACTGGTTATCACTACCGAATAGGTGGTGCTAGCAGTTGGGTTCACAGTTATTTCGCTTGCAATAGAGCCAGTATTCCATTTGTAGGTGTAGGTAAGCTGCTGTGTTGATATCGGCGAGGCAGTCAGTTTCAAGCGTGTGCCAGCGCAAATTCTAGCGATATTTGCCTCTGCTACGCCAGCACCTGTGCCTGCTATAATTGAAGGTGTTATCTTCGCATCGGGCAGTGGCTCTTCGTTAAGGGTGATGGTTGCATCTTGCGTGCAGCCAGCCACATTGGTAGCCGTAACGCGATATTCGCCAGCAGCCGTAGCGGTCATGTGCGCGCCCTCGGTGCCATCGCTCCAAACGAAGGTTACATCGGGATCGGGATCAGAAACGCTCAACTCGACCGTTCCGCCAGCGCAAATTACATTGGCAGGAACCGACGAAGTGATGGTTGGACTCGGTTTAGGCGTTACAACCAATTCGTACTCTTTCGGTGCGCTCTTGCAACCAAGTTTCGAAATGGCAACCACATAGATCTTCTTCGTGTAGGTCAGGTCGTTGAATGTGTAGGTCGCAGTGCCTTCGCCACCAGCCAACAGCACAGTGGCGAGTTCATCTTCGTACCAATTATATTTGCCACTGATGCCAGCGCCCGAAGCGGTCAGCGTAACGCTGTTGTCGCCTTCGCAAAGCACATCGGTCGAGGCCGTAACAGTAACATCGGGCAGTGCGCTAACCACAATGTCGATGGTGGCTTCGCTAGTGCATTCGTTAGCATCGGTACAAGTAACGGTGTAGGTGCTCATGCCCACTACAGCAGGTTTCACCTCGATGCTTTGAGTGGTTTCGCCCGTGCTCCACTGATACGATACGAAGTTGTTCGGATTATTCGACACAGTCAGCGTGGTCGATTCGCCCAAGCAGATTTGTGCGGGGCCGTCAATCTTCGGATCTTCCAATTTATTTACCGTAACCGTGTGAGTCAAGGTCTTAGAGCATTCGCCATCGAACACCTCTACCTCGTAGGTGGTGGTAGTAGTTGGGTTCACAGCCTCGGCCATTTTGGTAGAGTTGTTGTGTTTCCAAATGCAGGTATAGGTGCGGCTGTCGTCGGGCGTTACGGTAAGTGTAACTGGTGTACCAGAGCAACTTACGGTCGGTCCATCGATATGCACTTTAGGTTCTTGAACAACCTCAACGGTGAATGTAGCCTCGCTTGTGCAACCATTGGCATTGGTAGCCTCCACAGTGTAAGTGGTGGTGTAAGCAGGAGTTACGATGATCTCTTTGGTGGTTTCGTTCGTACTCCACAAGTAACTATTGCCACCCGTAGCAGCCAAAGTGACGCTTCCGCCACGGCAAATCTTGTTCTTACCCGTAATGCTTGGTTTCGGCAGCGGATTAACAACTACCTCGTACGAAACATCTTTCGTGCAACCATGATCGTCGGTTACCGTGCAGATATATTTTGTGGTCTGCGTTGGCGATACGGTGATCTTGCTCAATGCCTTAGCCGAGCCTTCGATGTTCTGCCACAAGTAGGTAACACCGCCAGTGGCTTCCAGTTCAACGGTTTCGCCAAGGCAGATAGCCGAACGACCCGTGATGGCAGCGGCAGGAGCGTCGTTCACTTTCAGCGTGAACTCAGCAGGCGTTGGGTTCTTGCAAGTGCCGTTGTATGCCCAGACTTTATAAGTGGTGGTCTTGGTAGGTTTAACAACGATATTTGCGGTATTGTCGCCAGTACTCCAAATGAAGGTCGCGCCAGGAACATCGCTGCTAGCGGTAAGTTCAACGCCCGTTTCATCGCCTTTGCACATGTTGTCGGCGCCAGTAATGGTAGGCGTTGGCAACTTAGTTACATTGATGGTGATATCTTTCGAACTTTGGCAACCTGATTTGTTTGTGGTTGTTACAGTGTAGACGCTCGTTTGCGTTGGATAAACCACTACGGTTTGTCCATTTTGTTGCGATGTTTCCACATTGCTGCTCCACTGGTATCCTTTGGCAGCACTCGATTGCAGAATAACCTCTTCGCCAGCGCAAACAGTTTCAGAGCCCGAAAGCACGGTGATGGTTGGTGCAGGCACTTGCGTTACATTTACGGTAACTTGCGCCACACCAGTGCAACCATTGGCATCGGTTACAGTTACAGTGTAGATGGTATTTTCGGTTGGCGAAACACCAATCGATTGCAAATTCGGACCCTCTTGGCCAGTGCTCCACTTATAGTATTTGAAGCCTGCGCCAGCAGTCAGTGTGGTAGAATTGCCCACACAAACAGGATTTTCGCTTGCCTGAAGCGTTGGCGTTGGTAGCGGGTTAACCGTTACAGTTACAGTGCCTGTAGCCGAGCAATCGCCCACAGTTACTGTTACCGTATAGTCAGTTTTTCCAGCAGCCGGTGTTACATTGATGCTGCGCGTAGTCTCGCCTGTACTCCACAAATAGCTATCGGAGAGTGGCGCGGTAAGTGTTGTGCTTGTGCCGCTGCAAATATTGGTAACGCCCGAAATAGTGGCATCAGGTTTGCGCGTAACAGCCAGTGCATACGAAGCCGTGGTAGAGCAACCTGCGGCATTTTCGACCACAACTTTATAGGTCGTTGTGCCATACGAAGCGTTGCTTATCGTGTAGTGCTGACCAGTCTCGCCAGCAATTGCAGTATTGCCTTTGTACCATTGCCATTTCACACCGTCGTTGGCCGACAGCGTAACATTGTCGCCTTCGCAAACCGTGGTCTTATCGGCCACAATAGCAGCCTCTGGCACATCGAGCACTTGAATGTTGATGCTAGCCGTCGACGAGCAGTTGCCATCGCCAATCACCTTCACGGTATATTTTGTATCGGTCGTTGGCGTAACAGTAACAGATGCGCTACGCGTGCCGTCGTGTGTCCACAAATAGGTGGTTCCGCCCGAAGCAGTAAGGGTGATGCTTTCGCCACGACAAACAGTGTTCGTATTGGTGTTTGTAATGATTTCGGCAGCAGGCATATCATAAACTTTGATAGTGCCATAAAGGCGATTGGTGCAGCCATTGTCCAAGGTTACATCAACCCAATAGTCTTCGTCGCTAATCAGATTGCTGAATGTTGCAGTACGACCAGTAGAGCCATTACTCCATACGTAAGTAGCACCACTAGGCGAAGCCGTCAGTTTGGTCGATTCGCCAGCGCAAACCGATGTTGTACCCGAAATAGAAATTTCCGGTTTTGGATTGACAACGACGGTAATCTGTTTTTGTGCCGAGCAACCAGTTTCAGTAATTGTACCAGTTACGGTGAATGTGGTGTTCGATTCGAGTACTGCGGTGGTGTAGGCTGCGCCCGTAGAGCCATCGCCCCAAACATATTCATCGGCGCCATCGGCAGTGATCACGGCTTTAGTGCCAGCGCAAATCTCCAAATCGCCACTGAAAGTGATTACAGGTTTCTTATTCACAGTTACGGTGAACTTCGCTGGATCGCCCGTGCAGAGTCCAGTCTTTGGCGTAACGGTGTAGGTTGTGGTTGTGGTAGGTTGAACCGTAATGCTCGAACCCGTAGCGCCCGTGCTCCAAGTGTAACTTTCGGCACCCGAAACAGTAAGTGTAACAGGTTCACCTTCGCAAGCCTTTGTAGGACCAGAGATTATAGCCACTGGCAGCGGATTGCGCGTTACGTTCACTGACTGAGTTGTCGAGCAGCCGTTGGCATCGGTCAATGTAGCATCGTACTTGCCTTCGGCAGATACTGTGATCGAACGGTTGGTGCTTCCTGTGCTCCACAGCACATCGCCCGTACCAACTGCGGTAAGAGTGGTGTTTCCGCCTTCGCAGAAGGTTTGATTACCAGTGATAGAGAGCGTTGGTGGCTCGTTCACAATGATGCTATGACCCAAACGCTGCGTGCAACCATTGGCACCAGTAATGGTAACCCAATGCGTGCCGCTAACTTGGATATTCGAAAGAACAAGTTTCTCACTTTCGGCAGCATTTTCGTCCCATTTGTAGGTCTTACCGCCACTTGCCGTAAGAGTTACAGTTTCGCCTTTGCATACGGTTTCTGGTCCGCTAATCGAGCCATTGACTGGCGTCAAGTAGGTAACAATGACCGTAGCAGTAGAGGTGCAACCGCCCTTACCAGTTACCGTCACTGTGTAAGTGCCAGCCTGATAAGCATTGATGCTCTTAGTCTTGGCTCCAGTGTTCCACTCCCAAGCCACGGCATTAGCATCGTTGGCAGTCAGAGTGGTGTAACTACCTTCGCAAATTTCGGTTTGGCCAGAGATTGTCGGATTTGGTTTATCGTAAACGATTACTTCGACCGTCACCTTAGCCTTGCAACCATTTGCCGAAACACCTTCGACCTCGTATGTAGTGGTAGCAGTTGGCGTAACGGTGATAGAAGCAGTGTTGCCCAATCCTCCAGACCAAGTGTAGGTGTTTGCACCCGAAGCGGTCAGCGTAATGCTTTCGCCATTGCAGATGTAGAGTTTTCCAGTGTTGCTCGAGATGTTGATAGTAGGCGGCGTAGCCACTTTAATGCTCTGCGAGGCAGTGCCTTGACAGCCATTTTGCGTACCAATTACCGAGTAGGTAGCATCGCTGTTCACCGTAACGGTGATGGCTTGCGTCTTTTCGCCTGTGCTCCATTCGTACGATGTAGCGCCCGAAGCAGTGAGGGTAACCTGTTCGCCTTTGCAAACGGTGGTTGCCGATGGTTTAATGGTTACCGTTGGCAGCGCATTCACAGTGATAACTTGCGAAACCTCTGCACTTGCGCAACCATTCTTATAGGCCGTAACCGAATAGGTAGTGCTTGGCGCAGTTGGCGTAACGGTGATGGACGCGCCTGTGCTGCCATCGCCCCAAACATAGTTGTCACCGCCTTCAGCAGTAAGTGTAACCGATTCGCCTTCGCAAACAGTGGTTTTGCTTGCCTTGATAGAAGCCACAGGCGTTGGAACAACTTCGATTGTAATATCTTGCGTTGTAACGCAACCATTTTCATCGGTAGCGGTTACGGTATAGGTCGATGTCGATGCTGGTGTTACTTTGATGCTTGCGCCAGTGCCAATGCCATCGCTCCAAACGTAGGTCTTCGCACCCGAAACGGTGATGCTAGCAGTCTCGCCATAGCAAATGGTGGTGTTACCCACAACAGTGAGCGTTGGTTTTGGAGTTACTTTCACGGTGTGGCTTACGCGTTTGCTGCAGCCCGAGGCATCAGTAACTTCAACCCAATAGGTGGTCGAGGTAGTCGGATTTACAGTAACAGTAGCATTCGTTCCAAGACCATTGTCCCACTTGTATGCATTGCCGCCCGATGCGGTAAGAGTGATGTCGCTACCTTCGCAAATAGTCGATACGCCATCTATCACATCGTTTATCTTAGCGGTGATGGTTCTCTGTTTCACAATGATTTCGGCTTTCGAAGTGCAACCGCCTTCGCCCGTGAGGGTAACCGAATAGGTTCCTGCCGATGTTACTTTTATGCTTTGCGACGATTCGCCAGTGTTCCACAAGAATGTGCCGGTGCCGTTGGCAGTAAGAGTAATCTCGCCGCCCTCGCACACCTCAGTCGCACCTGTAATGGAAACCGTAGGTTCAGGATAAACATTCACGGTAACCGAAGTTTCGCCTACGCAGCCATTGGCATCAGTACCAACGACTTTATAAACGGTGGTGGCATTTGGCGATACACTCAGCGTGTTGCCCATAGCCGAGCCGCCGTTCCAAGTCCAAACGTATGTGCTTGCGCCCGAGGCAGTGAGTGTAGTCGATTTGCCAACACAAATATCCATCGTTCCCGAAACGGCAATGGTTGGTTTTGTATTGATGGTGATGTTGTGCGCCACTTGACCGCTCCAGCAGCCGCTAGCGTTCTTACCTTTCACCCAAACCGACATGGTGCCAGTGCCAGAAACTGTGTAGGTGGCAGTTTGCGATGTCATGCCATTGCTCCACGAATATTCGGTGCCGCCCGTAGCCGTAAGGGTAATGAGTTCGCCAGCGCAAGCTTTATCGGCGCCTGAAATGCTGATAGTTGGCAATTCGTTTACGGTGATAGTTTGCGATGTAGTTGTGGTGCAACCCGCCGAATTTTTCACTACTATATTATATGGTGTAGTCGTGGTTGGCGAAACATTGAAAATACCAGAAGTGTTCGTCTCGCCATTGCAGGTATATTCCGTGCCGCCCGTTACGGTAATGGTAGCCGATTCGCCAGCGCAAATTGCCGACTTGTCGACAAGCACCGTTACTGTAGGTTGCTCGTGTACATTGATGGTGATGTAGCCATCGGCAGTGCAACCAGTGGTGTTCGTAGCCGTAACTTTGTAGGTGGTGGTTGTGCTTGGATAAACCTCAACGCTAGCGCCTGTTCTTCCAAGATCGGGCCAAGTAAAGGTGCAACCCGTTTCGCCCGTGGCAGTAAGGGTTACTTTGTCGCCTTTGCAGACATCGGTCTTCGCAGCCGAGATTTTCGGAGCGGTCAATGTCTTCACATTTACAGTGTGCGATGCAGTTACGGTGCAACCCGAAGCATCGGTAAGGGTTACTTTGTAAGCGCGCGTTACGCTAGGCGTTACGTTGAGAGTTGCGGTAGTGGTCGTGCCATCGTCCCACAAGAATGTGCCAGAACCACTAGCGGTAAGAGTAACCGAACCACCAGCGCAAACCTCGGTCGGACCATCGATGGTTACCGACGGCGTTGGCGATACAGTGATGTTCTTTTGAACCGTCTGTGTGCAGCCGTTCATGTCGGTAACAGTCAGTTGATAGATGTGGTTAGCAGCGGTTGGCGTTACTGTGATTTCGCTACCTGTTGCACCAGTGCTCCACGAGTAAGTGCCATTACCCACAGCGGTGAGTGTTACCGATTCGCCTTCGCAGACTTGATTTTTACCAACGATAGCAGCATCGGTTGGATTTTCGCAAGCCGTTACACGGAACGAAGTGCTTGCTTGGCAGCCATTCACGGTTACTGTCAGTGTGTAATCTTCCGAACTTTGGACATTGGTCAATGTCAATGTCGATGCGGTGCTGAGCACAGTTGCGCCCTTCTTCCATTCGTAGGCATCGGCGGTGCTTGCGCTCAGTGTGGTGTTCAAACCTTGACACACTTTCAGATTACCCGAAACGGTTGGCGTTGGTGTCTCTTTCACGGTGAGCGTGTGCGACACTTTGGTTACGCAGCCTTTCGAATCGGTAATTTCGCAAGTGTAGGTAGTGGTGGTGGCAGCGTTGAATGTTGCCGTATTGCCTGTGCCAAGTCCGTGCGACCAATTCCATGCTTTGCCGCCCACAGCACTCAGAGTTACGCTCTCGCCTGGGCAAGCCGTGGTAGGACCAGAAATTGTTACCGCATCAGGCGTCGCCACATTGATGGTGATTTTTGCCGTCGACGAGCAACCGCCAGCGTTGGTTCCAGTTACAACATAAGTCGTAGTAATGCTTGGTGATACAATTATCTCTTGAGTCTTTTCGCCCGATTCCCACGAATACGAAGCCAAGCCCGGCGTAGCAGTCAGGGTTACTTTTTCGCCTTTGCAGATGGTTTCATTAGTTGTAGTGATGGCCACCGAAGGAATTTCGGTAACTACAAAATCTATGCTCAACGACTTGGTGCAGCCATTCATATCTTTCACCTCGGCAGTGATTGTTTTCGTTCCCAAGTCGGCCGAAGTTGCTGTATATATATAATTTGGTGTAGATGTGCCGTCTGCCCAGCTAATTATTGTGCCATTATTGATGGAAAGTGTGCGACTATCGCCTACGCAAAGTTCGAGCGATCCGTTCGCTACAATGCTCGGTTCTGTAGTTGGCGTAAGTTTGGTTACGGTGTGCGTTACCAGACTTTCGCAACCATTTTCGTTGAATACCGAAATGGTGTAAGTGGTCGTTGCTGTTGGATTGAGCAAGAACACACCAGTGGTGCTGCTTTGTCCGTTCAATTCGTAACGCGTACCGCCCGTAGCGACAACCGTCACCTGTTCTCCCTCGCAGAACGAAGAGGTCGATGCCGATTTATCGATGGCAGCCACAGGTTTATCAACCACAGTGATGTTTTTGCTTACGCGCTCGGTGCAACCATTGGCAGTGATGTCGACATAATATTGAACATTGCCGCTAGTGGTTGGTGTGTAATAAGCCTTGTTTGTGCCAGTTGTGCCATTGCTCCAAGTCCAACCCGTAGCGGTAGCAGAAGTAACGGTGAGTTCAACCTGTTCACCTACACAAACCACATCGCTCGAAGCTGTGATGGTGCCAGTTGGCGCAGCGTTTATCTTCACAGTGACAGGCGTTGGCGACAGTGTGCATCCCGTTGGATAAACAATGTCGACCGAATAAACGGTATTTTTGAACAACGCAGGTGTAGTGATCGATTGCGTAGTTGCACCAGTGTTCCATTTGTAGGTCGTTCCCGTAGGACCAGCAGGAGCATACAGCGTGGTGCTACCGCCATTGCAAATAGATGTTACACCAGTGATGTTGCCCGTAGGAGCTGGCGTTACCGTGAACGAGAATGTCTTTGTAACGGCGCAACCTTTTGCCGCAGGTGGAGTTACAGTTACCGACACTGCAGCGTCGTTCACACCCGGCGTGAAAGTGAGAGTGGCATCGCCATTGCTCAGTGTGCCAGCAGCCGACCACGAATAGGTGCTTCCGCTAGGCGCACCGCTCACGGTTACGCTGATGGTGCCGCCTTCGCAAACCGAATTATCACCCGTGAGGGTTACATCGATAGGTGCGCTCACCACAATCTGCTGATAAGCTTTCGCCTCGCAGCCGTTGGCGTCAGTTACTACGAGTTCGTAGTTGGTAGTGGTGGTTGGCGACACCGATATAACTTGTGCATTACCAAGATTTTGCGTGCCGTTGTTCCAACCCGTTATTGAACCATAGTTCGAAGCCGTAAGGGTGATGGTTTCGCCAGCACAAATGGTCGATTTACTTGCCGTGATGGTGGGCGCAGTAGGAACATTTTCCGTAACAGTTACGGCTGCCAATTTTGTCTCGCACGAGCCGTTCGACGCCGTTACATAATAATCGCCCACTGCCGACACGGTGATGGTCGACGAAGTTTCGCCCGTATTCCATAAATAGGTGTAGACCTGACCAGCAGGAGCAACAGGTGCAGCCAGCACAGTGCTTCCGCCTTGGCAGAACGATGTCGTGCCAGTAATCGATCCCGCAGGAGCATCGAGTACAGTGATGTCTTTTGTCAAAACATATTCGCAAGTGCCAGAAGTTACCTTCACGGTTACGGTCTTGCTAATAGAAGCGGTGTGAGTAACGACATTGCCCGTTACGCTGCCATCGTTCGACGAGATAGTGCTGCCCGAAGGAGCATTCAGCACAGTGAGAATCACATTTTCGCCTTTGCAGACTGTGGTTGCCGATGCATTCAGAGCCAATTCGGCAGGATCATCAACAACCGTAACCAGCACCGAAGCGGTCGATTCGCAACCATGTTCGTCGGTTACAGTAACCGAGTAAAGCCCAGTTGCTGTTGGTTTGGCGGTGATCTCTTGCGAAGTCTCGCCCGTTGGGCTCCATTTGTAAGCTTTACCTTCCGAAGCCACCAACTTAAGTCCGAGTTCGTTGTTAGCGCAGAGTGTCAATCCATCAGGAGTGGTGATAGATGCTGCCGTTGGCGTGTTCACCGTTATGGTGATATCTTTGTGCAGCGTGCAATTGCCTTTTTTCACTTCTACCCAATAGGTGCCAGCCGTCGTAACAGTAATTGATTGTTCGGTAGAACCCGTGCTCCAAGTGTACGATGTACCTGCAGGTGCAGTCAGTTTGGTGCTACCACCTTTGCAGATGCTAGTTTCGCCAGTGATTTCACCCACTGGGCCATCTTCAATAGTTACCTTGTGCTGAATGGTGTAGGTGCAACTACCTTTCTTCACCGTCAGAGTGTAGGTGCGATCGGTAGTCAGATTGGCGGTCATGCTTGCCGTGGTGGTGCTAGCGTCATCGTCCCAAGCGAACGAGTCACCATCGGAAGCAGTAAGTGTGAAGTCTACGCCTTTGCAAACTGTGGTTGGACCGAGAATGGTTGGTGGCGTGCCGCTTTCAACAGCGATAGTTACCGATTTTTCGCTGCTGCAACCAGTAGCGGCATCGGTAGCGGTTACTTTGTAAGTTTTAGTAGAGGTCGGCGCTACGCGCAATGTGGCGTTGGTAGTGCTATTTTCGTCGTCCCAAGCGTAGGTGTATGTGCCACTGCCGCCAGTTGCTACGGCTGTAACAACCGCTGTGCTACCTTTGCAGATGGTAGTTCCGCCAGTGATGTTGATGGTCGGTTTGGCGTTGACCGTAACTTTTTGCGTTACTCGTGCTGTGCAGCCATTTTTTGTAACATCAACCCAATACGAAGCATCCGAAGTTGGGCTGACAGTGATGCTCTGCTCGGTAGAGTTGTTGCTCCACAAGTAGGTTGCGCCATCGGTCGAAACAGAGAGTTGAGCCGATTCGCCTACACAAATATCAAAATCGCCATAGATGGTTGGCGTGAGTGCGGGAGCAACGGTAATGGTTTTCTGTGCTTTCACCTCGCAACCATTGGCATCTTTCACTATGCAGTAGATAGTTTTTGTGCCAACCGAAGTGGGTGTGTAAGGCATTGTGATGTCGATACCGCTCTCGTCGAACCAGCGCTGTGCCGTGCCGCCCGAAACGGTGAGTTCTATCGGCGTATTCACGCAAGTAGAGTTCGCGCCATTTATCGAGGCCGAACCCGCTTGACTTACATTGATGGTGCAATATGCCTTTTCACTCGTACAACCCGTAGTATTATCGGTAAACTGTACCCAATAAGTTTTGGTGACGCTTGGATCATCTGTCAACGAATTGCCGGTATCGCCTGTGTTCCAAACATATTTACCTTTGTTTCCCGTATTGTTTGTAGCCGTGATGGTTACAGTCTTGCCAGCGCAAATGTTGGTTTCGTCAGGCGTAAGGGTAACCACAGGTTTTGCAATCACATTCACCTCTATCTGCTGTGTTGCCATCAAAACGTCATTAGCATCTTTGATGGTTACCGTGTAGGTTGTAATAGGAGTGCCAGTAGGATGGACTGTATTTGTTTGACCTACATGACCATCGTCCCAATAGAAATTTGCAGCGCCATTCGATTTTGCAGTAAGCGTAACTTCTTCGCCATAGCAAACCGTTTTATTGTTTGCTTCTACACTGAAAGTAACAACTTTTACAGTAACAAATTTGCTTCTGCAGCCATTCGCTCCAATGGCTACAACGGTATATTGTGTATCTTCAGTAACGCCAGTAAGATTGAGTTCGTCGGTAGTCGATGCCTGCACTGTTCCGTCGGCGGCAGCCCACTCGTACGACTTAGCCAATGCACTGCCCGAAACCTTGAGTGTAACGTCTCCGCCCGAAATCACATAGTAGGTCGATGGGTCGGCTGTTACCGTGGGTGCGGAATTTACATTCACACTCTGCGTGCCATGTCCCACAAGGTCGTCATACACATCGTAAGCCCACCACTCGTAAGTGGTTGTTGCACTCGGATTGTCGGTAAACGACGACAGATCCACCTTGGTTTGTGAATTTCCTAAACCATCGGTCCATTTCCATGTGTACGAATAGGTACCGCCATCGCTCGGAGAAAGCGAGATGGCAACCTCGTCGTTGGCACAAACCGTGGTGCTTGGAGTTACGGTTGGAGTAAATGTTACCTGTGCATTGGCGAGCGGAGCGATGCTCAACAACGTGGTAACAACAGCAGCAAAACTCAAACTGAAGCGTTTCATAATATCAGGTTTTGGATGTTTTTCTTTGTTTTCAGCCGAAAAATTACACTCTCGGCAAGTTATCAACATATATAACGGACAAATTTACCACTTTTTTCCATATATAGTGTGTATTTCTCGAAAAAAAATGCGAAAATCGCACAAAATGCACACTTTATCGACAAAAGTGCCAAGTTATCAACAACTTATGAACTTTGCGCGGTGATAACTTTTGCCCGAAAAATGGTGGATTTTCGGAAAAATTGTACCTTTGCAGCGTTTTCGAAAGGCAAAAATCGTCAGATTTTCGTCATTTTTCGGAAAGTTATCAACAGTTTTTTTCGCAAAATCGGTTGAAAATGGGAAAATTCAAGCTCGTTTCTGACTACAAACCCACAGGCGACCAACCCGAGGCCATTCGGCAACTCACCGAAGGGGTCGAGAGCGGCGTGCCGTTTCAAACGCTGCTGGGTGTTACGGGTTCGGGCAAGACTTTCACCATGGCCAATGTGGTGGCAAACCTGAATCGCCCCACGCTCATTTTGAGTCACAACAAGACACTGGCATCGCAATTGTACGACGAGTTCAAGGCGTTTTTCCCTGAAAATGCGGTGGAATATTTCGTCTCGTACTACGACTACTATCAGCCCGAGGCCTACATTCCTAGCAGCGATACCTACATCGAAAAAGACCTTGCCATCAATGGCGAAATTGAAAAACTGCGACTCGCCACCACTTCGGCACTTCTCTCGGGGCGGCGCGATGTGGTAGTCATTTCGTCGGTTTCATGCCTCTACGGCATTGGCAATCCCGATGATTTTCACGACACAGCCATTCGCGTGGAGTGCGGCAAACGCCTGCTCCGCGACGACCTTTTGCGCCGCTTGGTCGACGGGCTCTACACACGCAACGAGATAGACCTAAATCACGGCAATTTCCGCGCAAAAGGCGACACAGTGGACATTTTTCTGGCCTACGCCGACTACATTTTGCGCATCATCTTTTGGGACGACGAAGTAGAAAGCATCGAAGCCATCGACCCTGCCAGCAACCACACCATCGAGCGTTTCGACGCGTTCAACATCTACCCCGCCAACATTTTCGTAACCACTCGCGAGCGCATCAACACCGCCATCGACCAGATAGCGATAGACCTCGGAAAACGCACCGAAGAGTTGCGCGAAATGGGCAAACCATACGAAGCCAAACGCCTCGAAGAGAGGGTGAATTACGACCTCGAAATGATCCGCGAAGTGGGTTACTGCTCTGGCGTGGAGAACTATTCGCGCTACTTCGATGGGCGGCAACCCGGCACGCGACCATTCTGTCTGCTCGACTATTTTCCGAAAGATTTTCTGCTTTTTGTCGACGAGAGCCACGTGACGCTGCCGCAGGTTCACGCCATGTTTGGTGGCGACCGTTCGCGCAAGCAAAATCTGGTGGACTACGGATTTCGTCTGCCTGCCGCGCTCGACAACCGTCCGCTGAAATTCGAAGAATTCGAAAGTCTTGTGCATACCGCCATCTACGTGAGCGCCACGCCCGCCGACTACGAACTGCAAAAATCGGAAGGCGTGGTGGTGGAACAGGTCATTCGCCCAACGGGACTGCTCGACCCCATCATCGAAGTGCGCCCAAGTCTGAACCAGATAGACGATCTGCTGGAAGAGATTGCCCAACGTGCCGAAAAAGACGAGCGCGTGCTGGTAACCACACTCACCAAACGCATGGCCGAGGAGTTGGACAAATATTTCACAAAAATGGGCGTGCGCTGTCGCTACATTCACTCCGACATCGAGACATTGGAGCGTGTGGAGATTTTGAACGATCTGCGCAACGGACTTTTCGATGTTCTGATTGGCATCAACCTGCTGCGCGAAGGCTTAGATTTGCCGCAAGTGTCGCTCGTCGCCATTCTCGATGCCGACAAAGAGGGATTTTTGCGAAATCATCGCTCGCTCACACAAACAGCTGGTCGCGCTGCACGCAATGTGAACGGCAAAGTAATCATGTACGCCGACACCATCACCGAGAGCATGCAGCGCACCATCGACGAAACCAACCGCCGCCGCGAAAAGCAGTTGCGCTACAACGAAGAGCATCACATCACGCCAACGCCGATTGTGAAAAATGGCATCTCGTCGCTCGCGCCACAAAAACAGCCGCAGCCCGTCGACTACTACGTAGAACCCGAAGTTGCGAGCCTCGCTGCCGACCCAGTAGTAAAATCGATGACGCCACAAGCCTTGGAGAAAACCATAGAACATACGCGCCGCCTGATGGAGAAAGCCGCCAAAGATCTCAACTTCATCGAGGCAGCCCAATATCGCGACGAATTGTTGAAACTCGAAAAACAACTACTTGGAAAGTAAGCGATTTTTTTCGTAATTTTGCACTCTGAAAAAAATCCACCGCCACCAATGGCCGATTTGAACGAAATACGCAAACCACTAGCCGACGAATGGCAGCGTTTCGAAGCGTTGCTCGACACCGCGTTCGACTCGCCCGATGCTCTGTTGCAATCGGCGCTGAGCCATGTAGCCAAAAGCAAAGGCAAACAACTGCGCCCCACACTCACGCTGCTATCGGCACAAGTGGCAGGACAGATAAACGCTCGCACCCATTTGGCGGCAGCCTCGTTCGAAGTGCTGCACACCGCTAGCCTGCTTCACGACGACGTGGTGGACTGCACCGACCAGCGCCGCGGACTTCCATCGGTGAATGCGCGCTACGGCAACCAAACGGCAGTGCTCGTGGGCGACTATCTGCTCACCAAGTCGATGGGATTCATGTCGCGCACCGAAAGCATGGATCTGATGCGCTGTCTTGTGGAACTGGGCAAAGACACTACACGTGGCGAACTTTTGCAACAACAAAATGCCTTCACTATGGCCGACGAATCGGTCTATTACGAAATAATTCGTCTGAAAACCGCTTCACTTTTTGCGCATTGTGCGTTGGCTGGCGCGCTGTCAGCTGGAGCAACACCCGAAAAAGTTGATGCGCTGCAACATTTTGGCGAAAATCTTGGCATCTGTTTTCAGATAAAAGACGACATTTTCGACTACACGCCGCAAGCGAACATTGGCAAGCCCACGCTCAACGATCTGCGCGAAGGCAAATTCACATTGCCGATAATTCAAGCCATAAAAAATGCCGATGAAACCGCGAAAAAACGCATCGTCGATATAGCAAAAAATGCCGATGAAATCGCCGAAAATGGCACTTGGGTTCAGCAGTTCGTTTTGCAAAATGGCGGCATCGACTACGCCAACGAAAAAATGGACTATTTTCGGGCAAAAGCGCTCGATTGTTTGGCCATTTTCCCCGAAAATGATGCCCGCAACGCTCTGGCCGCGCTACTCGACTTTGCCCTTGAGCGCAACAACTGATTTTTCACCTCCGAAAAATCGAAAAATGCGCCTTTTCATCGAGAAAAATTCGTCATCCAATGGTGCTAAATACCGACATAATGTATCTGCCCGGAGTTGGTCCCAAGCGCGCCCTTACGCTTACGGGTGAACTCGGCATTCGCACCGTCGAAGACCTCATCACCTATTTTCCCTACAAGCACATCGATCGCAGCCGTTTCTACTCCATTGCCGAAGTGAACGAAACCATGCCGCTCATTCAATTGAAGGCACAAATAGTTCGGTTCGAAAAGAAGGGCGAAGGTCGCTCGCAACGTCTGGTTGCCACCATCAGCGACGGCACGGGTGCAATGGAACTAGTCTGGTTCAAAGGGCTGAAATATGTAGAGGACAAATACCGCATTGGGCAGTGGTACATCATTTTCGGCAAGCCGCAACGCTACGGGCGCATGTTCAACATTGCCCACCCCGAAATTGATCCACTCACCGACGAAAATCAGCAAAAAACACAAGGCTGGCAGGCACACTACAACACTACCGAGAAGATGAAATCGTCGTTTCTGAACTCGGCTGCGCTGCGCAAACTCATCTACACTGCCCTGTCCGATCCAAGCCTACAAATTCCAGAGACATTGCCGCCATCGCTCGTCAAAAAATATGCGCTGATGCCGCGCGATCAGGCCATTCGCAACATTCATTTTCCGAAAAATCTGCAACTACTCGAGCAGGCACAACGCCGACTGAAATTCGAAGAACTCTTCTTCATTCAGCTCAGCATCATTCGCCAAACGAAACTGCGCGAGTTGAAATATCAAGGCTATATTCTCGGTAAAATCGGGCAAAATTTCAATCGTTTCTACCGCGAATGTCTGCCGTTTGAACTCACGGGAGCGCAAAAACGCGTGATCAAAGAGATTCGCGCCGACCTTGCCTCGGGCAAACAGATGAACCGTCTGCTGCAAGGCGATGTGGGCAGCGGCAAAACCATGGTGGCACTGATGACTGCGCTCATTGCTATCGACAACGGTTTTCAGGCCTGCATTATGGCGCCGACCGAAATCTTGGCTACGCAACATTTTCAGTCCATCTCGAAACAGGTCGAAAAAATTGGGCTAAATGTGCGGTTGCTCACGGGTTCTACAAAAAAATCGGAACGCGCCGTGATTGCCCAAGAACTGCAAGATGGCACGCTGCAACTGCTCATCGGCACGCACGCACTCATCGAGGATTCGGTGGTTTTCAAAAACCTCGGACTTGTGGTGATTGACGAGCAACACCGCTTTGGCGTGGCTCAACGCGCCAAACTCTGGAGCAAAAACATTCAACCGCCGCACATCTTGGTGATGACCGCCACGCCCATTCCGCGCACGCTGGCCATGACCATCTACGGCGACCTCGATGTGTCGGTTATTGACGAGCTACCGCCCGGACGCAAACCCATTGCCACATACCATCTGTTCGACAACAAACGCGATGCGCTAAACCGTTTTTTGGCAAAACAAATAGACGCTGGCAGACAAGTCTACATAGTCTATCCGCTCATTCAAGAGTCAGAAAAACTCGATCTGAAAGACCTCGAAAACGGTTTTCAGCAAGTGCGCGCCACCTTCCCGAACTACCGCATCAGCATGGTTCATGGCAAGATGAAACCAGCCGACAAAGAACGCGAAATGAACGATTTTGTCGCGGGCAAAACGCAAATAATGGTCGCCACCACAGTGATAGAAGTGGGAGTGAATGTGCCAAATGCCAGCGTGATGGTGATAGAAAATGCCGAGCGTTTTGGCTTGGCGCAACTGCACCAACTGCGCGGTCGCGTTGGGCGCGGCGCCGACCAGAGTTATTGCATACTGATGTCGCGCTACGAGCTGGCCAACGACACGCGCCGCCGACTGCAGATAATGGTCGACTCGACCGACGGTTTTGTGATAGCCGAAGCCGACATGAACCTGCGCGGACCGGGCGACATCGACGGCACCATTCAGAGCGGACTGCCATTCGACTTGAAAATAGCCAACCTCGCCAGCGACGGCAAAATACTGCAAGCCGCACGCACCATTGCCCACGATCTGCTCGAAACCGATCCCGATTTGTCATCAGACGAAAATAAATGCTTAAATTTGCAACTCGCAAAACTCACAAAAACCACCATCAATTGGGGAGTCATTTCGTGAAAAATAAATAATAAAGAATGAATAATGAATAATAATTTGGGAGCAATCTATTTAGATTGAGTCTAAATAAGCAAACCGCGAATTTTTCCGATGAAATGGCGGAATTTTAATTTTTCCAAAAAATAAAATCGACATCAATTTAATAAATTTTAACAAATCATTTCATCGAGGATTTTGCCCGAAATTTTACAAACTTGATAAACTAAAAAAATCATTCCTATTATGAAAAGAACAATCATTGCGCTTGTTGCGGCAGCCATGTTGGTGCCAATGCAAGCCATCGAAGCACAACAGGCAGTGAACGACGCACTTTCGCAAGCCGAAAAAGTAAGCTTCGAGACCAACAAAAAAAAGTTGAAAAAAGAGCAGAAAGCCCTGAAAGGCATCTACGCAAAGGCTTTGAAAGAGATTGCGACGCTGCAAGCCGCCGCGCAGAAAAAGCCCGAAAACTATGTGAAGATGGCCGATGAATGTCACCTCTGGGCCGACTTGCAAACACGCATGGAACGCCTTGTGCAAGAGGGCAAATGGACGGCAGTGGAGCATGTGAACTACGATTCGCTGCAGACCGACATTCGCGCACACGCCGCCAAATACTACTACGACGAAGGTCGCAAACAGTGCGAATCGAGCAAAAAGATGGAACAGAAACAGATTGGTCTCGCCACCATGGAGAAAGCCAACAAATACGACACCATCTACGCCGCCAACATTGTGAACTACCGCGACAGCGTGGAACTGCCCTACGCTCACACCCTTGCGCAATCGAACAAAGAGGCCGACCAAATTGAGGCACTTGGGCTATTCAACGCCATCATTGCACGGCACGAGGGCGACTCGGCCATGGTGGCGCGCATCACTCCCGACCGCGTGCGGCTGCAAAACCTATTTTTCGACAAAGCCGAGGCACTTTTCGGCAAAGAGCGTTATCAAGCACAATACGATGCCGCTCGCTACTACGCGCTGGCTGGCGATTTTGGCAATTCGGTGGAGAAAGAAAAATTGGCATACAAACGTGGTGTGCTGAGTGTGGCCATAGTCGATAGCGTGACCAACACCGCACTCAATCTCGATGAGAAAACATTGAAAACTCTGCGTAACGCCTTCCCCGATTATTACGATTTTAAGACATTGCAAGGTCTGCCACTCGATTCGCTGAAAAATCATCGTTGCGCGCTCATTTTCACTTACGATTCGGAGAAATTTGGGCATTACAAATATGCTCACAACAAATCGAATGTCGACAGAGAGGTGGTGAAATACATGCAGCGCGTTACCAAAGATGGCGTAGTGAGCGAGAAGACAATCAATGAGAAAGAATACAACAAAGGCAAATCGCAAACCACTGGTACAGAAGATTTTAACATGTATCATGGCAAAGTGCACAAATTCACGATTGAGTCGGTGATGGAGATTGATTACACCTTTGGCGTGATCGATTTGCGCCAAGATGCCAAGGCTGGTCAGATAGAGAAGGCTGGTCGCTACACCGTGAGCGAAGTCGGCACCGAGATTGTGACCTATCGTGGCGATCCGCAGAGCCGTCCAGATGAGAAAGAGCTGATAAATCGCGACAAAAAAATGACCGACGACGACCTCAACAAATTGGCAAAAGAGAAGAAAATTTACGGCTGGTCCATGGCCGATTTTCTGACCAATCGCGCCAAAGAGATTGCGAAAGAGGTTGAGAAGATGATGCCATACCGTCACTTCGAAAATTGATAATTGATAATTGATAATTGACAATTGATAATTGACAATTATTGAGTGATCAACCACCAATGAAAAAGTTTCTGAAG
>CAZGVF010000002.1:30842-33531 GCA_964528925.1 uncultured Paludibacteraceae bacterium
AATTGATAATTGACAATTATTGAGTGATCAACCACCAATGAAAAAGTTTCTGAAGGGATTTGTGTACGCATGGCGCGGCATTGTGGCTGCGGTTAGGAGCGAGAGGAATATGAAGTTCCACGCTGTGGCTGCGGTGTGCGTGGTGGTGGCAGGTTTCGGGCTGCAAATTTCGCCGATGGAATGGGCGGCAGTGCTACTCTGCTGCGGCTTAATAATCTCGGCAGAAATGGTAAACACCGCCATCGAAAAACTGTGCGACGTAGTCGAGCCAAACCTCAACGAAAAAATCCGCACGATCAAAGACATGGCCGCTGGCGCAGTTTTGGTGTGCGCCATTGCCGCTGCCTGCGTTGGAGTAATCGTATTTTTGCCAAAAATTATCGATTTATTCGCCTAGGTCTTAGTCACCGTCAAAAGTCATAGTTTGAAGAAGAAATGAAACGCCTTTTTGCCCATTTAATCGACATTTTTTACCCAAACCTCTGTTGTGCTTGCGGTAAAGTGCTGACTGTGGGCGAAGAGAGCATTTGCATGGATTGTCTGCTGCACTTGCCGCGCACCAACCTGCACCTCGAGCGCGACAATCAGCTGGAAAAACGCTTTTGGGGAAAGGCGGAAATTGAGCGCGCCACATCGTTCTACTATTTTCAAAAAGGGTCGAAATATCGCACTATTTTGCACCAACTGAAGTACAAAAACGGCACCGACATTGGCTACAACATTGCCAAATATGCCGCTTCGGAAATTATGGAATCGCCCGATTTTAGGGACTTCGACTACATTGTGCCAGTGCCGCTGCATCCGAAAAAATTTGCCAAGCGCGGCTACAATCAGGCCGAATGCATTGCACAGGGGTTGTCGTCGGTGATGGGCGCGCCCGTGGAAACCACAAACCTTTACCGCGCCATCGAAAATCCGACGCAGACCAAGAAATCGGTTTACGAGCGTTGGGAGAACACCAAGGGCATTTTTGCGGTGCACGATGCCGAACTTTTTGCCGGCAAGCGCATTCTGATAGTTGACGATGTGCTGACCACGGGTTCCACGCTCATTGCTTGTGCCGAAGCCATTTTGGAGCAGACGCCCACAGTGCGGATTTCAGTATTCACACTTGCTGCAGCATAATGGTCGTCATTTCCATTGCCACATACTGTTTTTTGGCGCTCTACGCTGCCATGATTTTGGCATTTGCCATCGGCTGGAAACGCATGCCGCGCTATACCGAAAAAATGCCGATGAAATCGCCAATTTCGCTCGTTGTCTGCTGCAAAAACGAAGCCGAAAATCTGCCGCCACTTTTGCGATCAATCGAAGCACAAACGCACACCGATTTCGAGGTAATTTTTGTTGACGACCACTCCACCGACGATACCGCAAAAATTCTCGATGAATTCGCCAAAAATCACACTTTTGCGCGCTGCATTTCAGCATCAGGAAATGGCAAAAAAAGTGCGCTCAGCGATGGCATTTTAGCAGCCAAAAATGAGATAATTGTCTGCACCGACGCCGACTGCACGCTGCAGGCTGAACATCTGCAAATTATTTCCGATTATTTCGCCGAAAATGAGCCTGATTTGTTGCTTGGTGCAGTGCGCATGACCGACGACGGCACGCTGTTTCAGCAACTGCAAGCGTTGGAATTTGCTTCACTCATGGCATCGACGGCGGGGGCTTGTGGTGCACACATGCCAGTGATGTGCAATGGTGCGAATTTGGCTTTCAAAAAGAGCATTTGGCTACAGTGCCACAGCGCATTGCACGCTGAGCAGCCTTCTGGCGACGATGTTTTTCTGCTGCACGCTGTGAAGAAAATGTGCGGTAAAATCGCCTTCTTGAAGAGTGAAAAAATGGTAGTAACGACCAAGCCACAAACCACGCTGCGCGATTTTATGAATCAGCGGGTACGCTGGACCTCGAAAGCCGCTAGTTATACCGACCCAGCGACTATCGTCGTGGCATGCTTGGTTTTTGGACTTTCGGTGTTGATTTTGCTCGATTTCATCGGCATTTTTTGGCATTTTGCAACGCTCATACCATTTTGCATTGCTTTTGGCGCAAAATTCGCGATAGATACGGCATTTTTGGCGATTTTTCTGCCTTTTACACACCAAACCAAACTTCTGCGCCACACGCTCGCTTTGAGCGCAATCTATCCCATTTATGTTGTCTATTCTGCGCTGCGCGGATTGGTTGGAGAATTCAGGTGGAAAAGTTGAAAAGTTGACGAGTTGAAAAGTTTAACGCATTAGTGATGGTCAGCAAGGTTTAAATTCCTGCGCTTCGCATTTCAGTAATCGATTTTCACTGAAATTCCTGCTTTTATCCAACGTCCTGGCTGAACGATGCCGCCATAGTCGTAGTATTTTTGACCAATCAGGTTGCTGCCTTCCAAGAAAATGTTCAATTTCTGATTTTGCCAGAAAATTCTGCCATCGAGCAGATAGGCTGGCGTGTAGCGTTGCACTGCGCCATCGACGTCGGTGTAAGTGCCTTCGCGTTGCTGAAAAGTGAACTGCCAACTTGCGCCAAAGCCTTTATAAATTCCGTGCGCCAAATTCACCGTAAATTTGTGCCGCAAGTAATCAAGCGCATATTTCGACATCAATTCGCCCGCATCCTTCGAAAGCTGACAATAGGCATAGTTCAGCTCCAAATTTTTCAGCCAATAGCCGTGCGAATACGCCAGCGA
>CAZGVF010000002.1:33631-36482 GCA_964528925.1 uncultured Paludibacteraceae bacterium
TTGGCTGTGAAGGCGAAATTGTGGCGAAACATGGTGTTGTAGTTACCCGAAATGCCCACCGCTGCCACAAAATTGCCCACACTAAACATCTGCTCGGCAAAATAGTTCACATTCAGCCGATTTTTCGCCTTGGTAAACTGCACCGAATCCGCAGCAAAAGGTACACGACGCGCCGTTTCGAGATCGTCGCCAAGCACATTGCTGAAGATGTGTTCGTCACGCAATTCCGCGCCAAACGAAGTGCGCCCGATTCGGTAGGGAAACGACGCTTTCAGATTTGCGCCACCCATGTCGGTACAATGGTAATTATGCCCCGTGTACCACGCTGGCGCTTCAGTTTTGCCTTCGCGAAAAAGTTCGAAACGATCGTAGTGTCCGCGGTAGAAAAGCGAAGCCTCGAGCGAGACGACATTCAGTCGTTTTTGCCACAAAAGTGAGCCGAGCAGCGTTTTTGTAGCCTCGAATTGATCGGGATATTTGAGCGAATAGAACGAATTACTGCCAAAATTTTTCAGCTGTCCGCCCAACTGCATTTGCCAAGTTCCCGTAAGCGAATCGTCGCAAGTGGCTGATAGATAGGCATTTCCGTATTTGTAATCGGTATTATCGGTGTAGCCAGTGGACTGATTGTAATCGACCGATGCCTCGACGCGCCAATCATCTTTTGCATAGCGAAAATCGATTTTCGGGGCAAAAAATCCAAAATCGCCGCCATGCACGGCAGCGCGCACAGTGCGTTGTGGTGTGGCATTTGTAACTATGTTGATGGCACCGCTGAATGCCGAAAGTCCGAATTGGCACACCGAAGTGCCGCGCAGAATTTCGATGCGTTCAATGACAGAAAAATCGATAGGAATATCGAGGTTGGCGTGACCCGTTTGTGCGTCGGTAATGTTCACACCATTGAGGAGAATTAGCACTTGATCGAAGGTGCCGCCGCGCATCGAGATGTCGGCTTGCGCACCATTGGCGCCACGCGTGCGGATGTCGATTCCAGGGAGATAATCGAGCAGTTCGGGAAGGGTTGTGACGGGGAAAGATTGCAGTTGTTCGGCCGAAACAGTCGCCACCACATGCAGCGCATTGCTCGCCACCTGGCGTTTCACAGCCGTAATCTGCACCTCGTCAAGATTCTGAAGATCGAAAGCGTCGGGATCGTCGTCGGCCAAGAGCGTCAACGGCGAAAAAATGGTTGCTACAGCGCAAACAGCCGCGCCAGCAAGTTTCGATTTTGCCAACTGCAGATCGGCAATGTAGCCCGCCACGCGACCGATGGTCACTTCGCGCTTAACGGAGCAGAACATGGCATATTTCGCCCTGCAAAAACGACGAAAACGGAAGGCGATGCGGTGACGAAAATTCCTTTTCATTTCTAATTTCTAATTTCTGATTTCTAATTTCTGGTTAAGGCGAATTCTTAATTTGCAAAAATTGTTTCTTTCAGGATTTCGCCAACCGATGGGTGCGGGAAAATGATACTGCCAAATTCGTCGGCAGTGAGGTGCTGTTCGATGGCGAGTGCAGCCGTGGCAATCAGTTCCGATGCAGGATTTCCGATGATATGCGCGCCAATCAGGTGACTTTCGTTATCGAACAAAAGTTTGCAAAGTCCGTTGCCGCCCTCGTTTTCAGCCACAAACCGGCCAGAATAAGCCAACGGCAATTTTTTCGCCCAATAAGCAATGCCAGCGCGCTGCAGCGATTGTTCGGTTGCGCCCACGCCAGCCATTTCGGGATTGGTATAGACCACGCCCGGCACGGCATCGTAGCGCATGCAGTCATCGTTACCAAGCAGATGAGCCACCGCCACCTCGGCTTCGCGCACAGCAGTGTGGGCCAACATCGACACGCCATCGATGTCGCCAGCAGCGTAAATTATTGGATTGGTGGTGAGCATGTGTTCGTCCACTTTCAAGCCGTGACCAGCCAACTGCAAATGCAGCGCATCGAGGTCGATATTTTGCAGATTTGGGCGGCGACCAACGCACAACAAAATTTGCGAAGCCGAAATTGACTTTTCGCCCATTTCATCGGCAAATTTTACGCATCCATCGCTCAACTCAAGCACCTTTGCACCGAGGTAAATTTCGACGCCACGCTTGGTATATTCAGCACGCAAAAGTGCAGCAATTTCGCCATCTATTCCAGGCAGGATTTCGGGAGCCATCTCCACAACCGAGACTTTGCTGCCAAACGCCGAAAAGAGTGCGGCAAACTCCATTCCGATGACGCCACCACCGACAATGACGATGCTTTCTGGCACTTCGGTAGTCTGCAACGCCTCGCGACTGGTCCAAAACTGACCATTTTCAGTGCCTTTTATCGGCGGAATGAAGACAGACGAACCATTGCAGAGCAAAACTTTTTTGGCTTCGTAAATTTCGCCGTTGCATTCAATTTTGGCGATTTCATCGGCATTTTTCAGCGTTGCCTCGCCCGAAATAACCGTAACATTTTGCAGTTTGGCGCGGATGCCAGCGTTCAGTTTACGCACCACTTTGGTTTTGCGCACGCTGATTTTTGCGAAATCGAACGACACATCGCCAACCGAGATACCATATTTTGCCGAATTGAGCGCATTTTGATAGAGTTTTGCGCTGTAGAGCAGTGTCTTTGTGGGAATGCAGCCCTCGTTGAGGCAAACGCCGCCAAGTGCATTTTTTTCGAAAAGCACCACGCTGAGTCCAGCCTTCGAGGCGCGTTCGGCAGCCGTGTAGCCCGCAGGACCGCCACCAATGATTGCGAAATCGTACATAGTGTTGAGGATTTCAGATTTCAAATTTCAGATTGATTTTTGCTCCGCTCGGCAAAATAAACAAGTTTGATTTTGCTCTCGCTTACCGCAAAAATT
>CAZGVF010000003.1:0-10128 GCA_964528925.1 uncultured Paludibacteraceae bacterium
TATGGTGATACACTGCACTTTACCACCACTTGCCCACCGCACAATCCTGTGTATAACGATACCATTTGCATGGGCGATTACTACGAGAACCATGGTTTCAGAATAGACAATGGCGATGCCTACGCATGGGACGAAACTACATGCAAAGGTAAATACCGCACTGCCTCTACGCAGGAGTATGTGCGCCATTTGCAGACCGTGTGGGGTTGCGACTCTATCATGACTCTAAATTTGACCATTGCACCAAACTATAACATCTCAATTTCTGATGCTTGCTATGATAAGGAGGTGCCGTACATCTTCCCAATGCCCGAAAACTATCGTTGGGATTCTGTTCCGTTGACACAACGACGCTTTTATTCTTCTGGCACACACGTTATCAATCTGCGTTCGCAGGCGGGTTGCGACTCGGTGATAAAACTCACTCTTACGGTTAATAAAACTTACGACATTGTTGTAACTTCAAATAATAGTAACTGGGGTGAAGCATCGAGAAACAAATCGTACTACACTTTGGGCGAAACGGCTGTTTTAAAAGCCACGTCGAAGCCCTATTATCATTTCGTTAGGTGGGAAAAAGATGGCAAAGAGGCTTCTGGTGATTCTATCTTCTCGCTCTATGTTACTGAAAGTGCCACCTACACTGCCATTTTTGAGCCAGACGAATTCTCTGTAACCACAAGCGTGAACGATAACCAAATGGGTAATATCGACCCCGCTGGAACTGATCCGTATGTAGATTATAATACCGATTACGAGATAGCGGTAGAGGTGTATCGTGGCTACAAGCTTATTGGCTGGAGCGATGGCTACGCTGGCAGCGTCAAGCGTAAGGTGAAAGTGGTTAGCGATACCACCATTCAGGCGATATTGGGTGTAGAAAGTTACACGGTTACCACTGGTGTGAACGATGCTACCATGGGTACTGTAACGGAGGGTGGCACAAAGCCTTACAAAACCGAGTTTGAAATAACCGCAACGCCTTACGATGGTTACGAGTTTGCTGGTTGGAGCAATGGCGTGAGCAAAAATAACAACCCTTACACCTACACTGTGATGGATACAAACATCACCATCACGGCTCTGTTTACTGCCAAACGTATACAGGTAACTACCGAGGTGCAGAAGATTGGCACGGAAACGCCGGGCGATGTAACTCCTGGTGGTCTCATACCCTACAACAGCGACACGATGATAGTGGCAACTGCGCACAAGGGTTATCACTTCAAAGAGTGGAAAGGCGATTGGTCGGGCTCGACTGCAAGCGTCAATTACAAAGTGCCTGCTAAAGCAACAACGCTCATTGCTGTGTTCGAGCCAGACGAGGTTTCTGTTTCGACTAGTACCATTGGTCGTGGTAAGGTTGATGGTGCTGGCACTTATCTCTATGGCGATAGCGTAACGCTCACTCCTACGGCCGAAACGGGTTACGAATTCAAGCAGTGGCAAAATGGTAGCTCCGCTAATCCGCTGAAGATAAAGATAAAATGGACGGGCGACTCTACATTCACTGCCACATTTGCACCGCGCAAATGCGTGGTGAACATTGTTCCCGACGATGCCAACCATGGCACAGTAACGCCAGGCTCGGGCGAGTACGACTACGGCACTACCATCGATATGGAAGCCAAGGAGCACGATTGCTGCTACAATTGGGCGGGCTGGACCTGTTCAGATGGCAGCGGTTATGCCTACCGTACATATCAGATCAAGGTCGAAAATCTCGATGGACCGATAACCTACACCGCCAACTTCACTCCAAAGAATTTCACAGTAACCACCGCAGTGAAAGATGGCAACACCACGCTCGGTACGGTCGATCCTACGAAAACATACGCCTATGGCGACACGGCTGTGGTAAATGCCTATCCTAAAACGGGTTACCGATTCAAACAGTGGGACGATGGTTTGACCGATAATCCGCGCAAGTTCGAGGTTACCAAGGCGGTTACGCTCACTGCCATTTTCGAGGCGAAAGATGTAACGCTTACAACCATCGCTACAAATGGTACGGTTTCGCCAAACACTGGCACGCACAAATTTAACGAAGAAATATCGGTAACTGCCACTCCAAACACAGGTTATAAATTTGTTGGTTGGAAAAATGGCGAAACGCGTCAGAACTTCACATTCAATCTTGGTCCGAACGACACCACGCTCGAAGTAGAGTTTGTGAAAGAGAGTTACGACCTCACGGTGCGTGTGCAGGACGACAACAGCAACTACGGCACAGTGTCGCCCGATGGCACAACCTCGCGCCTTTTCGAAGAGCCAGTGACAATCAGCGTAACAGAAAAAGATGGTTTCAAATTCCTACGTTGGCAAGAGAATGGTAAGACTAGCACGAGTTTCGACTACACCATGGGTGCCGAAAAAGCAACTTTCACTGCGCTGTTCGATACTCTGAGTTACTACATCACGGTGCGCCCCGCTGTTACAACACAAGGGCATGTTACCTCGCCTGCAAGTGGCAGCCACAAATACAGCACAAGTTTCACTGTGAAGGCTACACCGGGCACGGGTTACGAGTTCGACCATTGGAACAAACCCGAATATACCACCGATGAGTTTGTCTACACTACGCCAGCCTATGCCGACGAGTTGATTGCCTATTTCAAGCCGCTACAATATCATGTTACCATAAAGTGTGATGAAAATCGCGGTACGGTAACGCCACAGAGCGACAACTACGACTATGGCACATCGCTCACCATAAAAGCCGACACGCTGCCGGGCTACAAATTTACGGGTTGGACCAACGGCTACACTTCGAAGGAGCTCAAGTATACAGTAAAGAACCTGACCGATACGGTTTTCGAAGCCAAATTTGAACCACTGAAATACAAAGTTACCCTTACGCGCAACGATGAGTCGATGGGTAAAGTTTCGGGTGGCGGCACATTCGACTATCAGACCAGCACCACCATAAAAGCCACGCCTGCAACGGGTTACAAGTTTGTTCGTTGGAGCGATGGCACGAGCGATGCCGACTCGGTGCGCGTGTTCGACATTAATGTTCCGCGCGACACCACCATTCAAGCCATCTTTGCAAAAGCATCGTACAATGTTACGACCAGCGTGAATGTGTCTGGTCGTGGCACGGTGACGGGCGATGGTCCTTATCTGTTTGCCGATACAGCAACCATCACTGCAACGCCTGCTGCTGGTTACAAATTCACTGGTTTTAGTTCTACAAAATGGACAAGCAATATACTCGACAATCCGTACAAATATCAGGTGAAGGCGTACGACATTGAGATTGTCGCCAACTTTGCTCCGCTGCAATATACCGTTTCGGCTACAGTGAACGACGAAGCGATGGGTAGCGTATCGCCAAAGAGCCGCACATGCGACTACATGGGCAGTGTAGAATTTACCGTTACGGAAAAGACTGGTTATTCATTCTCGCGTTGGGAAGATTTGAACAGCGACGAATTGACGCGTAACTACACGCTCGAGACGCCAAACGATGTAACACTGAAAGCCATATTTGTGGCAAATACATACCACATCACCGTGCAATCGGCCGACGAAACCAAAGGTACTGCCTCCGGTTCTACCGATGTGGTCTACAACACTTCGGTAACCATTTCGGCTAGTGCCAAGCCAGGCTATCAATTCGAAAAATGGCAAGACGGCAACACCAGTGCCACGCGCACCATCGACAACTATCGTGGTACAAAAGCGGACTCAGTGTTCACCGCCTATTTCAAACCGATTTCGTACACCATAAAATCTGAAAAGACTGAAGGCAAGGGTTCTGTAACGCCGCAAAACAAACAGGTAGAATATACGCAGTCGATAAGTTTCACCGCTACACCAAGCCGCGGCTACAAAGTGAAGACATGGAACGGCGAGGCATCCGACGAATTGACCTATACCTACTGGGTAACAGATCCGCGCGACACCGTAGTGCGCGTCGCCTTCGAGCCTATCGATGTGAAGGTGAACGTAGAGACAAACAACGACAGTTGGGGTACAGCTATAGTTGTTGGCGGAACCGATCATAAGTTTGACGAAGAAAATGTAACCATCACTGCTACGCCAAATACTGGTTATGAATTTGTTGGTTGGAAAGGCGTTTCTGGCGGAGCAAGCAAGACTTTCACCATCAGCAGCACTACGGACACCACCTTCACGGCAGTGTTCAGAAAACAGAGTTACCATGTAACCACAAGTGTTGACGATCTGCTTCGTGGTACTATCACTCCAGTCTCTGGAAATTATCCGTTCGACACCATATTATATATAGCAGCAAAACCGAAAGATGGTTACGAGTTTGCTGGTTGGCAATATCAGCCTAGCGAAGGATTGAAAACAACCATCTCGTATCAGGTGCTGGCGCTCGACCACGATACCACATTCTTGGCCAACTTCACGCCGAAAAATTATACCGTTTCCACGGCCGTTGGCGATGGACAGGGCACAGTTTCTACTGGTGGCACGGTGGCGTTTGGTAGTTCTATCACCGTTACTGCTACGCCTGCCACAGGTAAATCGTTCAAAGAGTGGCGCTTGGGCAACAAAGTGGTTTCGAGCGACGCCACATTCTCGTATAAACTCGATACGGCTGCCAATGTAACACTCACCGCCTATTTTGCCGACGAACTTTATCGTGTGTATGCCTATTCAACCGATCCGAATGCGGGTTCTGTTTCGGGTGGCGGTAACTACGAATATGGTTCGGGAATAGTTTTGCAAGCCAATGCAGAATATGGTTATGAGTGGGAGAGTTGGAGCGATGGCTATACTAGCTATTATCATCCATACACAGTTACTGGCGCTGCAACCATCACTGCCACATTCAAGAAGAAAAATTACAAAGTAACGGTTCGTACCGAAAATGCGACCAAAGGTAAACCATCGCCTGAACTCGATAAGGTAGCTTACGAATATCGTTCGAATATCGATTTGGATGTTGTGCCTGAAACAGGTTACGATTGGAGCCATTGGGCCGACAAGAATGGCAATAAACTGAATGTAAGCCAGAGTTTTACGCTCGATGTTTTGGGCGATACCATAGTTGTTGCCTGCTTCAAACCAAAAACATACCATGTAATCACCACCAGCAACGATGAAAACATGGGTACGGTAACGCCCGTCACAGGCGATTACGAATTTGGCACTACGTTGTATGCCAAACCCCAAGCCGAGCCTGGTTACAAGTTCCTCTATTGGAACGACGACCCGACCAAAACTGAAACGACTTTCGAATACAAAGTGGCGGCGGTCGACAACTACACCATAAAAGCCACATTTGGCAAAGCTAGTTACAATGTGATTCCGCAAAACGATGGCAATGGTTCAACCTCGCCAGCGGTGAAAACGGCTTACGAATATCAATCGAGCGTAAAAATCTATGCCATTCCAAATGCTGGTTACGAATTCGACCATTGGAACACGAACGAGACTAGCGACACCATATATTATATAGTCGATTCGCGCGACAGCATCTACAAAGCCTACTTCCGTCCGTTGAGTTACACCATAACCACAAAAGTGGACGATAAAGACCGCGGCGAAGTGACGAAATTCACCGAAAAACAGACTTTCGACACCGAGGTTAAAATTACTGCCACACCGAAAGATGGCTATGTGTTCGACCATTGGAACGACGACACCTCGCTCGATGAGGAATCGTTCACCTACACTGTGGAGGCTAAGGATACGACTTTTGTGGCGCATTTCCGTCCTGATAAATTTGAGGTGAAGACCATCGGCAAAGACGGACTTGGTACCGTTTCGAACGCAGGCACTTACGATTTTGGCACAACCATTTCGATGGAAGCTGAGGGCATTCCTGGCTATGAGTTCGACTATTGGGAAGACCGCGCTACATCGAGCAACCCGCGCGAATACAAAGTGTTGGCACATCGTCCCGACACCACTTTCACTGCCGTGTTCAAACCTAGCAACTTCACGGTTACTCCTGTGGTTATCGATTCGTGCAGCGGTCGTGGTTCGGTCGATGGCAAAATCACCACAACGTTTGGCTCTACGGTACGCGTTAGCGCCACGGCGAAAGATGGCTATCACTTTGTGAAATGGCACGATGGCAACACCGACGAACAGCGTGATTACAAGATTGACGATGCTCGCGACACCACATTGCGCGCCATATTCATGCCAAATGAATATACGATTTATGCGGCAACGGAATCGAGCGCGAAAGGTACGGTGAGTGGCGGTGGCAAGGTACTCTATGGCTGCGACAAGCCCGAAGTGAAAGTGAAAGCTACAGCTGCGGCAGGCTACGAATTCGACTATTGGAGCGATGGCAGCCGCGATGTGGAGCATACCGTTACGCCATACAAAGGTCTGAAAGATTCTACCCTTACGGCCTACTTTAAATCAGCCAAATATCTGATTTATGCGCTGGTGAAAGGCACTGGCGGCAATGTGACGAATCCTGTTCAACAGTGCGAATACTTGAGTAGTGTGCAGTTCACAGCAGAACCAAATCGCGGCTACCAAGTGAAGTCGTGGGATGGCACCGAAACTAACGCTAAAAACTACTCATATTTCTGCACCGAACCAAAAAAGGACACCATCTATGTAGAGTTTGAACCAGTCGAGGTTTCGGTTATTGCCGATTGCAATAGCTCGCAAGGCAGCACTAAAGTTACGCTGAAGGGCAGCACCACCGAACAGAGCAATTTCCGCTTTGGCGAAGAGGTTACCGTTACTGCCATCGATGGACCTGGCTACAAATTCAATCATTGGGAAAATGAGGCTGGCGTGAAACTCGCTGGTGGCGCAGAAAAAACGTTCAAGATTACGAGCGAGAACGATACCACTTTGGTGGCAATTTTCGAGATACAAACATACCAAGTAAACATCGCCGTGAACAATGGCACCTATGGTTCCATTGAACCGAAGTCGGGCAAATATGAATACGGCGAAGATGTTTACATTGTTGTAACTGTAAACGATGGCTACGAAATTGAAGGTTGGGAAAAACAACCGACTCTTGGCACATCGAATCAAGTTAAATATACAGTTCAGGCAGTTAGCGACACGCTGTTCCAAGTGAACCTGAAGCCGCGCAAGTACGAGGTTACCACCACAACCGATGGTCTCGGCTCGATAAATGCGGGCGGTAGTTTCGAGTATGGAACTTCGTTCAAGCCTGAAGTTACGCCAAGTCCTGGCTATAAATTCAAACATTGGGAGATAACCGTTGCTGGAAATACGGTAGTAAGAACCGACGATCCGCTCTACTACACCATTCCTGCCAACAATTCTACCATCAAAGCCATCTTCGAGCAGCGTGGTTACGAGGTAAAAGCTACTCCAAACAGTACCGACATGGGTTCGGTTACTGGTTCGGGGACTTACTACTACAACAACACCGCTATCGTTACCGCCACGCCAAATGCTGGTTACAGATTTAGCGGTTGGAGCGATGGCGACGGCTCGGGCGCAACCCGCACATGGCAAGTGAAGAACGACACCATATTCCAAGCTATCTTTGCAGAAGAGGAATATCAGCTCACCATTCAGTCGAGCAACACCGCGCTTGGTACTGTCGATCCCGATATCTATCAGAAGAGTTACAAGTTCAAAGAGGTTATTCCATTCAAAGCTATTCCTGCAACGGGTTACAAGTTGCAGCGTTGGAGCGATGGTAGCACCGAGGTGAATCGTTCGCACACCATGGGCGCGCAGAGTGCAATCTACACCGCCTACTTCGAGGCGATGCGCTATGGCGTAACCGTGAATGTGAACAACGAACAGTGGGGTAGCGTTACGCATGCTGGCACTCACGAATATCCGTACGACAGCACAATCACACTGAAACCTACGGCTGAACCTGGCTACAGATTTGTGAAATGGCAAGAAGATGACAATACCGACAATCCGCGCTACTACACGGTGACGGATAAGGCAGTTACCTTCACAGCAGTTTTCGCAAAAGATAGTTTCAAACTCTACACTATTGCCGATGGAGGTCTTGGCACAGTTGCGCCAGCCACTGGCTTGAAACACGAATATCAGTCGCAGGTGAAAATTGAAGCCACACCAAACGCTGGTTATCACTTCGCTCGTTGGCAGAATGGTGTAACTACTAGTCCTGTCTACTACGATGTGGTGGCGAAGGATTCGACTTACACGGCCTATTTCGAACCAAATCTGTACAAAATCAGCACCGATGTTGATGATGATACGCATGGCTCGGTAACGGAATTTGACGATAGTCAGCCGTATCTTTCGAAAGTGAAAATTACGGCTACCGACAAAGAGGGTTACACATTCGACCATTGGAACGACGACCCGACTTTGACCGATCGCACCATCGAATACACAGTGCAGATAAAGGACGACACGCTCTTTGTGGCGCACTTCCGTCCGCTGCAATACTACATCACCATCGAGGCACGCGAGGGCGGCTCTGTTTTGCCAGCGTCGGGTTACTACGACTATGGCACGCTGCTGAACATTGCTGCTACGGTAGACGATGGTTATACATGGGCAGGCTGGACCGATGGCGAAACGCAACAAAGTTTTAACTATCGTGTCGAGGCGCACGCGCAGAAGTTCACCGCTACCTTCACGCCAAAAACCTACACAGTTTATGGTGTGGCGGCCGATGGTCACAGGGATTTTGGTATGGTTACCGATCAGCGAAGCGCTGAATACAAAAAGACGGTTACCATAACGGCTACTGGCGCAGAAGGCTACGAGTTTGATGTGTGGGAAGATGGTCATACCGCAAATCCGTATGTCTACACTATAAATGAGCCACGCGACACCACGCTGCGAGCCAAATTCAAACCAAGAAAATACAAAGTTACCACTGGCGTACAGAGTGGCTTAGGTAGCGTTACGCAAAATGGCATCGCTATTGATCAAGAAAAATACGATTTTAAGACACCGGTAGAATTGAAAGCAACGCCTGATGCGGGCTACGAATTCAGCGGTTGGAGCAATGGCGAACCGAAATCGAAAAATCCGTACACCTACACCATTGCGGCGCGCGACACTGCTATTTATGCCATTTTTGTCCCATCGGATTATTCGATAAAAGTCAATTACGATAGCGAGATGGGTACGGTTACCCCGCGTGATACGACCATAAAATTTGGTCGCTGGGCCGATTTGGTAGTAACCGAAAAACCGGGTTATACCTTTGTGGGCTGGGAAGATACGGGAAATAACAACAAAAACCGCACCTACTACATGGATGTGCCGAGCAATGTTACGCTCAACGCCATTTTCAAAGCCAACAGATATTACTTCACTGCCAAACCAGAATTCAATTCGCAAGGCACGGTAACGGGCAGCGACTCGGTTACGTTCAACCAAAATGTAACAGTAACGGTAACCGAAAAAGATGGCTACACCTTCAGTAAGTGGAGCGATGGAAGCGAAGATAAGACGCACACCTTCAAGTACGAAACTGTCGGTAATTACACCATCACTGCCTACTTCACGGCAAATAAATACAATGTCGAGGGTCAGGTAAAAAGCGGTAAAGGTGAAATTTCGCCGCTCAAACAAGATGTGGCTTATGGCTCTACGGGTGACTTTACGGCAACGCCAGCCAAAGGTTATCATATAGCCTCTTGGGATAATGGCATGAACGACCAAGAACGCCATTTCGTGCTTACTGTGCCGCGCGACACCTTCACCTATGTTATTTTCGAACCAAACGATGTAACGGTGAATGTTGAGTCGAACAACGACCGCTGGGGCGATGTGGAAGTCGTTGGCGGTCCCGACCATAAATTCGATTCCACGGTAACCATCACAGCTACGCCTAACACAGGCTACAAACTGCTGCGTTGGGAGACTGAAGATGGCACATCGGCTGGTACGAAAGAGAGCAAGTCCTTCACTATCAACAACTTGAGCAGCGATACCACCTTCAAAGCGATATTTGGTCCGCTGTCGTGCACGGTGAAGACTGGTTCCGATGTGAACGGCTCTATTACGCCAACCACAGGTTCGTACTCTTATCCGTACGATACCACGGTGACCATCACTGCTACGCCAAACGCTGGCTACGACTTCGATAAGTGGCGCGATCAGCCAACCGAAAAGGATCCGGTGATCAGTTACAACGTCAAGAATTTGGGCAAAGATACCACATTCTACGCCATGTTCAAGCCTTTGAAATATGGGGTT
>CAZGVF010000003.1:10228-26975 GCA_964528925.1 uncultured Paludibacteraceae bacterium
TTTGGGCAAAGATACCACATTCTACGCCATGTTCAAGCCTTTGAAATATGGGGTTGATGCCGTGGCCGATGGCAATCTTGGCACCATCACGCTCGAAGGCGGCGAAGGAGATAAGGACTACAACTCGAAAGTGAAAGTAACTATTGTGCCAAAACCTGGCTACCATTTGGTAAATTGCAAAAATAATAATGATTCGATTGTTGGCACTAGCGAAAACTTTACCTACACGGTAGAGTTGGGCGGAACTACGCTTACTGCCTATTTTGCACAAGATACCTACACTGTTACTCTGGCTGCAAATCCTGCATCGGCGGCTCAGACCTTGACTGGTGGCGGCGAATACACCTATGGACAAACTGCTGTGCTCGCGGTCGAAGCCAAGCATGGCTATAGGTTCGTATCGTGGAGTTTCGATCCAAATGCAAAAGCCAACTGCACATACAATGTAACTGGAACGGCTTATCTTATCGCTACATTCGCGAAAGATTCGTTCGATGTCAAGGCTACAAGTGCCAACAAAAATTGGGGTACTGTTGCGCCAGATTCTATGAGGTACGAATATCAAACCTCTGCCACAGTTACTGCCACGCCAAAACCTGGCTACAGATTGGCAAAATGGAACGATGTGGTAGTGAAAGATGCCGATGGCTTGTCGCTCACAATACCGCTGGTGAACAACGACACCACGATAAAGGCCTATTTCGAGCCGATAAAATATGCCATCACCATCGAGTCGGAAGACGATAACAAAGGCATCACTTCGCCTGAGTCGGGTTCGTACCCATACGACACCACGCTCACGCTGAAAGCTACGAAAAACCCTGGCTATAAGTTCGATCACTGGAGCGATGGCAACCAAAATGCGAGTCGCACCTACAAAGTGCTGAATCGTGACACGATGTTCATCGCCTATTTCGAGAAAGATAGTTTCAAACTCTACACTGTGGCGGATCAAGGTCTTGGCACAGTTACGCCTGCCACTGGTCTGAAACACGAATTTGGCGAGCGCGTCACAATCACAGCCACGGCAAACCCAGGCTACCATTTCGCTCATTGGCAAAATGGTGAAACTGATGCTACTGTCTACTACGATGTTGTGGCGAAGGATTCGACCTACACGGCCTATTTCGAACCAAATCTGTACAAAATCAGCACTGCGGTCGACGAAGAGAAGCACGGTACAGTAACCAAATTCGCTGAAAATCAGCCGTATGGAACCACTGTGCAAATCACTGCAAAAGATAGCACGGGTTACACATTCGACCATTGGAACGACGACCCCACTTTGACCAAACGCACCATCGACTACAAAGTACAGATAAAGGACGATACGCTCTTCACTGCGCACTTCCGCCCAATAGCATATCAGGTAAATGTTGTGGCAGAAGAGGGCGGTACGACATCGCCTAAGTCGGGCACTTACGATTACGATTCGCTGCTTACCATTGTTGCCGTGGCAAATCCTGGTTACAGTTGGGTTAAGTGGAGCGACGACGTGAAAGATTCGGTGCGCACCTACCGTGTGCTGGCCGAAGAGAAGACATTCACTGCCATCTTCAAGCCAAATCAGTACAAAGTTTATGGCGAAGTGGTTGCTGGTCAGGAAAAGCGCGGTAGCGTAACTCCCGATTTCTCCGAAGCTGATTTCAATACCTCTGTTCGCCTCACGGCAAATGCTGAGACTGGCTGGCAGTTCGATAGTTGGGAAGATGGTTACAGCAAAAATCCATACGACTACAAGATAGCGACTCCGCGCGACACCACACTGCGCGCCAAGTTCAAACCTATTCAGTATAGGGTAACCACTGGCGTTGAGAGTGGCAAAGGTAAGGTTTCGCCTGAGTTAGATGGAACGCTTGTCGACTTCGACTCGCTGCTGGTAATTACTCCGACGCCTGAGGCTGGCTACGAATTCGCTGGCTGGAGCAATGGCGTAAGCAAAGATCAAAATCCGTACAAATATCGCGTATTGGCAGTGAATGATACTACTATCAAAGCCAAATTTACGCCGATAACTTACACCGTATCCGTTGTGGTGAACAATGGTGCATGGGGCGAAGTAACTCCGAGCGAAACCCAAGTGGCATATGGCAGTTCGGTCACTTTCGAAGTAACCGAAAACGATGGCTACTCTATCGACAAGTGGCAAGATAACAATCGCCAAGATAAGAAGCGCACTTACACGCTTAACACACCAGGCAATGTTACGCTCTATCTCGATTTCAAAGCCAATACCTATACGCTCACGGCTAAGCCCGAATCGAACGAGAAAGGCGCGGTAACGGGCGGTGGTCAAGTTACCTACAATCAGCCTGTTACAGTTGAGGCTACCACGGATAACGAAGGCTACACATTCGACCATTGGAGCGATGGCAGTAGAGACAGACAGCACACATTTACGTACAAAACTGTTGGCGATTCTGAGATAATTGCCTACTACACAGCCAAAGAGTACAATGTATTTGCCAAAGTGCTTGGCGGCAAAGGTAGCGTCAATCCGCAGAAACAGAATGTTGCCTACAAAGGTTCTGCCGAATTTGTGGCAAAACCCGCTCGTGGCTACCAAGTGAAGACTTGGGACGACAGCACAAACGAACTGAAGCGCGACTTCACGCTGAACAATCCGCGTGAGGATTCTGTGTCGGTTACCTTCGAACCGATTGATGTGCAGGTTTCTGCAACTACCAATTCTACGAAATATGGTACTGTTGATGTGCTTGGTGGTTCTACGCATAAGTTCGATTCTACAGTCATTATCACGGCAACGCCAAAGACTGGCTACGAACTGCTGCGCTGGGAGACCAAAGACGGCACTTCGGTTGGCAACAACGACAGCCTGAAATTTGTGGTTAGTAGCATCACCGACACCACCTTCAATGCAGTGTTTGGTCCGCTGTCGTGCAACATCATTACGCTTACCAATGGTTATGGCTCTATTACGCCAGCATCGGGTCAGTATCCGTACGACACCACGCTGACTATCACCCCAATAGCAGAAGAGGGTTATACGTTCGATAGTTGGAAATATCAACCTACCGAAACGAAAGAGGTAATCAGTTACCAAGTCAAGAATTTAGGTAAAGATACCACATTCTACGTCAACTTTAAGCCGAGACAGTACTACATGGCGGCTGTGGCCGATGGCGGTCTTGGCACGGTTACCATGACCGACCAAAACGGCGTAACTGGCAATGGTCTGAAGGATTATAAGTCGACAGTGACGCTCACGGTTGTGCCAAACGCTGGTTACAAAGTAAAGGAATGGCGCAATTCTGCGGGCGAAGTGGTAGCTGGCAATGTTACCTCGTTCACCTACCAAGTACCACTCGAAGGAACTACGCTCACTGCTTATTTCGGCAAAGAGACCTATCATCTTACCGTAACGAGCGACAATCCATCGGCGGTTGAGACTATATCGGGTGAAGGCGATTACGAATATGGCGAAATGCCAACTGTTTCGGTTACTGAAAAACATGGTTGGCGGTTCAAACAGTGGGATTACGATGCCACTAAGGGTCAAACCCACCAATACACGGTAACGGGCAATGCCATTATCAAAGCCGTATTCGAGAAAGACAAATTCCGTGTGCAGGCTACGAGCAACAATTACAGCATGGGCGATGTAACACCGCGCGATAGTAGCTACGATTACCAAACCACGGCCTATCTCACTCCCGTACCTAAGACTGGTTATAGGTTCGTAGAATGGCAAGATGCTAATGGAAATAGTCTTGGAAATAAACAGCCGTACGAATATTATGTTGAAGATGCTGCTTCGTTCAAAGCCATCTTTGCCGAAGATGTATTCACAGTTTATACAGGAGTGAACGATGCTGCACTCGGTGAGGTAACGCCAATTTCTGGCTCGCAAACATACAAATCGCCTATAGATGTCGTGGCAAAATCGAAATCGAAAGGCTACGAGTTTAAGTATTGGATGAACCAAGACAGTGTGAAGAATGGCACCGACAATCCGCGCCACTACACTGTGGAGGCACACGATACCACATTCATCGCATTCTTCGGTCCAGCACGGTTCAAGGTGGAGGTTGCATCGGACAACTACAGCATGGGCAGTGTGAGCATTTCGCCTGCATCGAGCGACAAAAAATACTCATACTTGAGCAAAGTTACCGTTACGGCTACGGCTAAAGATGGTTATAGGTTCGACCACTGGAGCAACGGTAGCAGCGACTGCAGTCATGACGAGAGCTACGACTATTATGTCGACTCGGCAGATGTGGTGCTCACAGCCTACTTCATAAAGGATAAATTCCAAGTGCGCACTTCGGTGAACGACATCTACATGGGTTCTGTTGAACCATCGGGCACGGGCATGTATCCGTTTAGTGATACGCTGCTGATTGTCCCGACGCCTATCGACGATGGTTACAAGTTTGCGCGCTGGAGCGATGGCAATTTGAACAATCCGCGCAAGTATATTGTCGAGGCTAAGCCAGATACGCTGTTCCATGCCATATTCGAAAAGCGTAAATTTAAAGTCGAAGGCCTATCTAACGACGACGAAATGGGTTCGGTTGTTCTCGTTCCCGAAGGCGATGCCAATGGCGAATACGAATATCTGAGCAGAGTGGTGCTGCGCGCAGTGCCAGAACCTGGCTACGAGTTTGCCGAGCATTGGGATGGCAGCACTACCAAAAAGGATTCTGTAGAATACACAGTGCTGGCCAAAGAGGCTTCGTTCACTGCCTATTTCCGTGCAAAAGACATCAAAGTAACCATCGAAACCAACGACGACAAGATGGGCTATGTAACGCCGGGTACTGGTTACTACAAGTTTGACACGAAGCAAGAGTTTGTCGCAACCTCAAATGATGGTTACTACTTCTCGCATTGGGAGAATAAGCAGGGCGTGCGTGTAGGCTCTAATGCTAAACTTGAATGGACTGTGAAGGCGCAGGATACTACGCTCGTTGCGGTGTTCAAACCTGAGAGATACACAGTCAAGACAGTCAGCGCACAGCCCGACTGGGGTACTACTTCGCCAACAAGCGAGTCGCACGACTATCTAGACTATATCACTATCAGGGCTACGGCGAAACATGGTTACTATTTTGTAGGTTGGGACGACAACAATACTGGCAACAAAGATAGCGTGCGCCAAGTGAGTGTAGAAGGCAACATTACCTACACCGCCAAATTTGCTCGCGAAACCTACACTCTGACCACAGGAACCAGCAATGGTCTGTGGGGCACCATGACACCAGGCACGGGCTCGTATCTCTACGACTCTACCGTTACGCTGGTGGCTACGCCTGTGCATAAGGGTTATAGGTTCGCTGGTTGGAGCGATGGCGATGGCTCGGGTGCAACGCGCATATTCAAAGTAACGGACGATACCACCATCATTGCCAATTTTGCCAAGGATAAATTCTGGGTGAATGTAAGCACCGAAAGTGCTTCGAAAGGCACAATAGAACTGCCCGACCCAACTAGCGCACAGCACGAGTACTACAGCGAAGTGAAGTTCAAAGCCGTGCCAGCAACTGGTTACGAGTTTGGCTATTGGAGCGACGATCCTAACCAAAAGAATGCCGAGCGCACCTACATTGTCGATACCGCCAATGTGAACATTGTGGCGCACTTCAAGAAAGCGCAGTACAGAGTCTATGGCAAATCGCACGATAGTTCGCTTGGTAAAGTTAAGCCCACTTCGGATTACTACACATACGATAGCACCATCTATCTGGTGGCTTCGCCTGCTACTGGTTACAAGATTGACCATTGGGAAGATAAGTATGGCAACAGAGTGGCTTCGGCTGTCGATAGCTTGGAATACATTGTAGAGCCAGTGAAGGACACCACCTTCTACGCCTTCTTTGTGAAAGACAAATTCATGGTGCGTGTGCGTACCAACAATGCTAACTACGGCACTGTAACGCCAACCACCGATACGCAGTACGAGTACCAAAGTCCTGTAGTGATGACTGCTACGGAAAAAGATGGTTATCACTTTGTACGGTGGAACGACGGTCACACGGGCGAAAATCCGCGCACCTATACGGTAGAGGCCAAGTCCGATACCACCTTCACCGCCATTTTCGAGCCTGATATTCACACCTTCACCGCTTCGGCTTACAAGAGCCAAGGTGTAGTCTCGCCATCGAGTGGTTCGGTAGACTACGACTCTACTGTTGTGATAACGGTCACGGATAACGAGCGCTACATATTTGACCATTGGAGCGATGGCAACTTGAACAATCCGCGTCACCTCAATGTTCGGAGTGATACGAATGTGGTGGCATACTTCAAACCAGTTCAGTATCTAGTAACTATCGAATCGGAAGATACGGAGAAAGGTACGACTAGTCCTGGTACGCAGAAATTCGACTATAATAGCGAGGTAGTGATATCGGCTACTGCTGAGCCGGGCTACACCTTTACTGGTTGGGACGATGGCGATGGCTCTAACCCGCGCACCATCACAGTTCCTGCCAACAACGATGCCAAGTACACTGCTACATTCCGCGCTAATCCGCACACCATCTACGTCTATTCGGCCAACAAAGACGAAGGTTATGTGAGCCCAACGAGCAAACAGGTCGAATTCAACTCGATTACCGAAATCAAGGCCATAGGCTACGATGGTTACACGCTCGACTACTGGTCGAACGAGGACAATACGGACACCATCAGTGTTTTGGACACGATGCAATTCAAATTGAATGTGGACCGCGATACCATATTGTATGCACACTTCCGCCCGAAAGAGTACGAAGTTACGGCTGTGGCAAACTTCACAACGCGCGGCTCGTGCAATGTGAAAGATGGTGTTGTGAAATACAAGAAATCGACCGAAATAGAGGCGAAGGCAAACGATGGTTACTACTTTAAGCAGTGGAGCGATGGAAATGGTTTCAATCCACGCACTGTAACTATTAGTAAACCAGAAAACTACAATTTTGTCGCCATCTTCTTGCCGAAACAGTATAAGGTGAATGTCACCAATGCCGATCCTACCATGGGTAACGTTACTGGCGGTGGCGATTGGGACTTCGATTCCACCATCTATGTTGTGGCTAAACCGTTGCACGCTGGCTACAGGTTCGACTATTGGAGCGACAAGGCTGGCAATGTCATCTCTAAGGGCATCTCTAATGGCGACGATAGCCTCGCATATCGGGTGAAGATAAAAGAGCCAGATACCACATTTGTGGCGCACTTTACTAAGAACAAGTTCACTGTTACCATCAAGCCTAACCGTGATGATTGGGGCGAGTTGAACTATGGTACTGATCAGTACGAGTATGGCACTACGCTCGATTTGGATACCGTTAAGACCGCCTACGGTTACCATTGGGTTAACTGGTCCGATGGTACTTCGAAACCTGCGCGCCAGATTGAGGTTCCAGCTCACAACAATGCCGAGTACATTGGTAACTTTGCACCAAACACGCACTATGTCGACATCGACTACAATAGCGACCAAGGCGATGTCTACTATGTGAACGCCGATGGCTCGTACAAAACGCCTGCTTCTGGTACTTACAACTTTGGCGAACCGCACAAGTTTGTGGCTGTGCCAAAGACTGGCTACCGAGTAGAAAAGTGGAGCAACAAGACTAACGACAACGAAGAGATGTCGTTTAAGATGACGCTCGACGATGATACTGCGTTTGCCGTAACCTTTGTGGCAAATCGTTACCCAGTGCATATCGGGGTGAACGACCGAACGATGGGCGAAACCGATACCATCATGGGCGACTACAGTTTCCCCTACGACTCCACCATCTACATTAGAGCCGTGGCGAAACCGGGTTACGAGCATTATGGTTGGAAAGGAATCACATCTATTTCTAACCCGTTGCAGTACAAAGTGAAGAACACCGACACCACATTCACGGCACTGTTCCGCAAACAGACCTACCAAATTACGGTGAATGTGGACGATGCAAAACACGGTTCGGCAGGTACATCGGGCAAATACGCATACGAGGCGACGCCTAAACTGTGGATAACAGAAAGCGATGGCTACCAATTTGACCATTGGATTGATGAAAATGGCAAAGACACTACGGCTAATCCATTGACAATTACCGTAACTGGCGAGAAGACCTACACCGCCATATACAAACCTAAACCTACCGAGGTGAAAGGTCAGTTAATGGCAGGCTTGGGTACGCTCAGTGGACAGGGCAACCACGATTTTGACACAGAATTCGTGATAGAGGCAGTGCCTAGCAATGGCTACGATTTCGACCATTGGGACGATAATGGTTCTACCGAGGCTCAGCGGAGAGTCACGCTCTCGTCGCCATACCGCAGCGATACCACGTTCAAGATGCACTTCAAGCGCCACATGTACGACGTTTCGGCCAAGGCTGAACCCGAAGGCGCTGGCACATTCACTGGCACGGGCAAAGTTGCTTACGAGGATTACTATTCGGTAACCGTAACCGCGACCCACGGTTGGCGATTCACTGGATGGGCCGATAGCACAACAGAGGCCACTAACAGTAAGCCGACAATGGGTAATGTGGAACTGATTGCTAGGTTCGAGAAGGCGCAGTTCACCATTTCGGGCAAGTATATCAATGCCGAAACTGGGCTCGAAGATTTGAAAGTCGGCCAGATCGATGGTGTTGGTAGTTATCCATATCAATCGCCTGTAACGCTTACTGCTTCTGGCTTGACTGGTTGGGAATTTGTCGACTGGATTGATCAACCTGGCGCAACAAACCCACGTTATATCACTCTTCAAGACAACCAAGAGGTTTCGGCTAAGTTCCAGCGTAAGACCTACAACATAAATGTAACTTACGATGGCAACATGGGTCGTATTACGGGCGATGGCCGTTACAAGTATCAAGAACTGGTAACGCTGAAGGCTGACACAGTCTATGGTTACGACTTTAAGGGTTGGAAGTTGGAAGATGGCTCTATGCTCGATGGGCAAAAGTACAATCCGTACACCTTCAACGCATCAGAGAATCGCAACATCACGGCAGTGTTCGATAAACATTTGTTCCATGTAATTGGCGCAGCCGAAAACGTCGCATACGGCTCGGTTTCTGGCACGTCTGATTACCCATACCGCGAGACTGCAACCCTTGTGGCAACGCCAAACGCAGGCTACAAATTCGATGGCTGGGTTGATGGCGCCGCTTACAACGAAACGCGTACATACACGGTGCTGAAAGACTCCACCATCACGGCTAAGTTCCGCCGCAAAGATGTGTGGGTGAATATTACCAGCGCTGATGTATCGATGGGTCAAACCAAAGGCACAGGTAAATATCTCTATACAGATCCGGTGAACATAGAGGCTGTGCCTAACTATGGTTATGCATTCTCGCACTGGAGCAATTTCCAAAATGGTGGCGATACCATTAAAGATGCCGATGGAGTTCCACGGCCGCAGTCATACCAAATCAATGCTACCGAGGATTTTACGCAGTATGCCATCTTCAAGATTGATCAGTTCGAGATTAAGGTGATTACTGCCGACACCGCACAAGGTACGGTTTCTGGCGGAGGATCGTTCAACTATGGTTCAAACACTAAAATTTATGCCATACCAAAATATGGTTACGACTTTAGCCATTGGAACGATAATCAAGGAGGTAAGGAACGCACAGTTATTGTCGATAGCAACTACACATTCATTGCTCACTTTAAGCCTCTGCAGTACACCATTACGGTGAAATACGAGCCGAACATGGGCGAATATGTAACTTGCAACGGCCAATATAATGGCGGCACATACGATTATCTCGCCGATATCAACCTTATCACTTCGCTGAACTATGGCTACAAGTTTGTAGGCTGGATAGACGAAGCCACTGGCGATACGCTTGGCACGAACGAGAAACTCTCATTCCAAATCAAGCGTGACATGACCATAAGGGCTGCCTTCGGACGGCAAACTTACACAGTCACTGTAGTTTCGAGCAACGAAGCGGAAGGCACAGTCTCTGGTGGTGGCGAATGTCTGTTTGGCGATAGGCCAACTCTCCACGCCCATGCGAAATATGGTTACGAAATAGACCACTGGGAAGATGCCGATGGCAAGGAGTTTGGTTTCAACTCGAAGGATTACCAGATTACAGTGCTTGGCCCCGCTACATATACGGCCTACTTCCATCCATTGGATATGACTGTGGAGGTATTCACCACCGAGGGCGGCACGGTAAGTCCAACTAAGACTTCGCAGAAGTATGGTACGAATGTCGAGATAACGGCAACTAAAAACTATGGTTACCAGTTTGTTTATTGGGAGCCTAAAAACTCTACCGAAACGCCTACCGACAATCCGCTTAACTTCACGCTCACGGCCGATACGTCGTTCACTGCTCACTTCGAGAAGAAGAATATGAACATCACTGCCAACAGCAATGGCCATGGTACAGTGACGATTTATGGTGATTCGCCGCAAAAGTATTTGTCGGAGGTAACCATTAAACCAGAGCCCGAGTTTGGCTACGAGTTCCAGCAGTGGAACGATGGTGTGCGCGACGATCCACGTACGTTCATACTCTACAAGGATACTTCGTTCACTGCCACCTTCCGCCCACGCAAGTTCAAGGTAACTGTGTTGGCAAAAGATAGTTTCATGGGCACTACCACAGGCACAGGCGACCAATACGACTACATGACGACGGCAACCGTTTCTGCTACAAAAAACTATGGTTACGACTTCATCGCTTGGCTCGATGGTAAGGGCGATACTATCACTAAGAAAGAAGGTCCTATATCTGTCGATATTCTTAGTCCTGATACCACCATCACGGCGCTGTTCGACTTCCACAAGTGGAGTTTGAAGACCAATGTGGTGGATACGCAAAGCACTTGGGGCCGCGTAACGCCTCTCGATACTCTGATACAGCACGATCACGATGTAACCATCGATGCTATACCAGAATATGGTTTCGAGTTCGCTGGCTGGAGCGATGGCATGGCCGAGGGCGCAAGCCGCACCGTGACGATGAAACGCGATTCGTCGTTCACACCGCTGTTCCGCCGCAAGTACTACACCATCACCATGAGTGCCAACGAACCTACTTGGGGTCAGACTACAGGTGGCGGCAGCTATCAGTACGAGACCAACTGCAAGCTGGAGGCTAAAGAGTACCATGGTTACAAGTTTGTCCGCTGGCTCGATGGTAAAGCCGAAACGGTGGTTAATCATGAGGATAGCACGCGCAATCCGCGTTACTTAATGCTGACGTGCGACACCATCATCAAAGCCATCTACCGCAAAGATACATTCGAGATCTCTGGTAAGGCAAGCGAGCAGTACATGGGTGAGATTCAGGGTGTCGGTCGCTACGCCTACGGGTCGAAGATAAGTCTGGAGGCTGTGGCGAACTATGGCTACAGGTTCTTGAGATGGGAAGATGGAGGCAACAACCCGCGCACCGTCGATGTGCTCGACAACAAGACCTACACGGCAGTGTTTGGCCCGAAAGATATGCACATCCAAGTTTCTACGCCAAAGAGCGACATGGGCGAAGTTATTGGCGAAGGTTGGTTCCCATACAAGACTGAGCAGACTATAACTGCTAAGCTAAAGTATGGCTACGAATTTGTACATTGGCTCGATGGCGAGAATGGCATTGTGGTGAACCACGCCGATAGTAGCAAGGCTGAGCGCACCGTATTCCTCGAGAAGGATACTTCGTTCGTTGCCATATTCAAGCCGAGTATCTATAAGTTGAGTGCCGATGTGCAGTCGACCGACACCAACTACACCGCTACCGACATGGGCTTGGTTCGCGCTCACATTGGCACCGAACTCGATACGCTCACTGGCATTTGGAAACACGATATCTACGGCGAATACAACGACGAGATGCACATCGAAGCAGTGAAGAACTACGGTTACGACTTCATAAAGTGGAGCGACAACACCACAGGCGAAAAGCGCAAGTTCCACATCACGAGCGATACCGCGTTCACGGCAGTGTTCTCGCCGCATAAGTACACCGTAACAGCTCTGCCAAACAACACCGACTATGGTACGGTTACTGGCGGCGGCAGCTACGACTACTTGAAAGAGGCACACCTCGAGGCTCAGCCTAAGGCGCACTATCACTTTGTGAAGTGGAGCACTGGTTTGGAGAATGTTACAACGCTCGACACTACGGTCTATCGCGACATCTCCATCCAAGCCGAGTTCGCTATCGATAGCTTTGCGGTTGTTGTACAAGTGAACGACGACACCAAGGCGCACGTGCTTCGTGGTAATGGCACTTACGCTTATGGTCAGACTGCAACCATCGAGGCCGAGTCGCTCGACCCAGACACCTACCAGTTCATTCAGTGGAATGATGGCAATACCGATAATCCGCGTCGTGTGTCGGTTGTTGGTCCTGCAACCTACATTGCCGAATATGCTCGCGTATTCAAGATTTCGGTTTCGGCCGAAAATAGCCAACTTGGTAGCACCAGCGGTTCGGGCTTCTATGCCGAAAATCACGAGATTGAGATTCAGGCTTATCCGAAGTCGGGTTACTGCTTCTATCATTGGCTCGAAGGCGATGCCAACCGCATCGATTCGCTCGAAGGTCAGAAGAACCCGCGCACCATTGTGGTGAAGGGCGATAGCACCTACAAAGCAGTGTTCGTCCCAATGCCGCAAATATCCATCAAGCCTTATCCAACATCGAACACCATTTGCCAAGGCGATACCATTCGTCTGGAGAATGTTTCGCATGCAGGCAACTACTGGATTAAGTGGAGCGGTCCGAACATTGTCGATGGCGTCGACAACGAGAAAGTGCTGCTTGCTACGCCAAGCGACACGGCAGTCTACACCGTCGAGGTGGGCAACGAGGCTCTCAGCTGCACTGTAACGGCCTCTATTACCATCAATGTAGTTCCATTGCCAAAACCGACAATCATCGCTCCTACGCTGGTTTGTGAAGGCGATAGCACCTATCTGCGCGCCAAAGACGGACATCGTTACCTGTGGAGTTCGGGCGACGAGGGCGCAATCACACGCGTAGTGCCAGTTTGCGACACTACCTTCTGGGTTGTGGCGTGGAACAAATACGGCTGCCAAGGCGACACCGTATGGCATCACATCAGTGTGAACCCGCTGCCAAAGACCGCTATCGATGCCGATAATGAGATTATCTGCTACGGCGATACGGCGCACATCACTTGCAAACTCGATCCATCGCTCGACGCTGGTCGTTACCTGCAACACTGGCGCGCTGGTGGCGGTTGGATCACGCGCGACAACCTGTCGATCGATAGCATTGCGGTGCGTCCTGAGAAATCGACCACCTACTACTGCTACACCACCGACACGCTCACGGGTTGTGTCAGGATCGATAGCATGCACATCAGCGTGAATATGCTGCCCGATGTGCAGTTGCGCACTTCGTTCGACACCACCAAGGTGTTCTGCGCTGGCGATGCTGCCATTCTCACCGTCGTGCCGAAAGATGCTTATCTGGCCGAAGAGCTCAACTACTTCTGGTTCCGCGATGGCGACACCATTGGCGGTAACACGCAGACGCTGGTCGACTATCCCGAAGCAGCCATTGACGGCCGCCGCGATACGGTCTACACCTACAGCGTGCAGATATTCAGCAAGAATGGCGGTTGCCAATCTGTTTCGCAAGGCTTGACGGTTCGCCTGAAAGTGGGCGCACTGCCAAATCCTGAAATAGAGGCGTATGTACTCACCGACGACTACAAAGTGGGCGTGAACGATACCGTCTGCGCCAACACGCCAATGCGTCTGTTCGCTAAGCAGATCGATCGCGCCATATTCACCTATCGCTGGTACTCGCAAGTGGCTGGCGAAGAGGGCGAAATAACCAACTACGACGACGACATCGACGAATATGTCGACATAGTGCCTGAGCACACATCAACCTACACGCTCACCATTACTAATGAGATAACGGGCTGCTCACGGTTGATTACTCGCACCATATTCACCATGCCGATGCCTGAGATAATGGTTGTTTCGAACACCGTCGATGCCATGAAGGCTTACACCGACAGCGCAAGCACCAAAGTCTGCGTTGGCTCCGACCTGAAACTGAAAGTGATGAGCCGCGACAGCGTAGAACTCGACAAACGCTACGATGTAACTTGGTTCCGCGACGAGGTTGAGGTTTCGCACGACTCCGTCATCACCATTCCAACAACCGATGTGATGGACGCTGTCTACCGCGTGGAAGTGGTGAACAAGACTAGCGAGCATGTGCTCTACTACTGTCCGCTGAGTTTGAAACACGCCGTCTCGGTACAAGAAACACCTGCTGCATTCACCGTAGGCGCTTACGGCAGCGATGGTCACCAACTGAACGACACCGTGCGTGTAGTCGCTGGACGACCCATCACACTCAAAGTCTCGTCGCCTGTCGATGGCTTGCGCTACCGCTGGACCGACAATGCTGGCAATGTCTTCACCAAAGATTCGTCGGCCTATGTGATGACTCCAACGCGCACCACAACCTACACCGTTACGGCTTCGAATACGGCTGGTTGCAGCTACACGGCTTCGTACACTGTGAATGTCGATACCAAGAGCGGCGTTCAAGTGAGTGGCGTCGGCGGATTGCAAGTGCTCTGCCCAGGCAGCGCAACCAAAGTGTATGTGGTTGGCGCCAACAGCAAGCGCGGCGACAAACTGCTGTGGAGTACGGGCGAAGAGACCGATACCATCGGCATCACCGCTACGGGAACGTACTACGTTTACCTCACGCGCTTGAATTCTGACTATGCTTATCAAACCACCTATGCCGAATTCACGATAGGCGCCGCCGAGGCTCCAGCCGCCGAGCTTACTACTCCCGAGACTATCTGCCCAAGCGACTCTGTCATCGTCATTCCGTTTGTCATTAAGCAAGGCAATCCAGTGCGCTACTCGTTGGTATTCGATTCTGCAGCAAGGGCGGCTGGCTTCGCCGATGTTCAGAGCCACACGCTCTCGTTCGTAAGCGATTCCGTATCGTCGTATGGCAGCATCAGACTTGGCGTCGATCGCACCATGTCGAAAGAGGGTAACTACAATGTTGGCATCACGCTGTGGAACGCAATGGGCTGCGCTAGCACCACCTACAACATGCCGTTCGCACTGCGCGAGTCGGATGTGATAATCGATGTTATCGACAGTGCCACCATAAAAGTGAACTACGCCGATGTAGAACACTATCAGTGGTACAAAGATGGCGCTAAGGTTGGTTCCGATAAGTTCTATTTCAACGAGGTTGGGCAGGATAGCCTGAACGGCATCTACAGTGTAACGCTTACGCTCACCGATGGCAATACGCGCCGCTCTTGCCCAACGCCGCTGCTCACGCACAAGCCGACCATTATTGTAACACCCGATACGATTGTTAAGCCCGATGGTAGCGACACTACCGTAACGCCCGATCCGACCATTCCAACTGAGTTGTGCTACAACACCACACTCAGCATGATCTATGTCAATGGCGATTCGCTGGCTGGCTTCCGTCCGACTACCTACAACTACACCGTGATGTTGCCTTATGGCACAAAACAGAGCGATGTTCCGAATAGTTCGGCGGTTACAGTCGATCAGAACAACGAATATCAGGTTTACAACATCACGCAAGGTGATAAATCGACTGTGAAGATTCAGGTTGGTTCGCTCTGCGTCGATGTCGATAGTGGCTCAGTCTACACCGTGAAGTTCGATATCGATACCGCACGCATCTGCACCCTCACGCTCAAGGCTTCGCCCGAAGATGAGTATGCCGACACGCTCGAAGGCGGTGGACAATATCGCATCGGAACGGTTGTAAAACTGCATGTTGCACCTGTAAACGGTTATCAGCTCGATGGTTGGAGCGACGATGCCGACAATAAGGAAGTTACTCGCACCATCACGCTGTTGAGCGATAGCACCATTTCGGCGCTGTTTGTACCTGCCGAGAAGTTCCACTACACAGTGAATGTGGTAGTCGACGACAACTGTTTGGGTTATGGCACAGTTTCGGGTGGCGGCTACTTCCTTGGTGGCGAATCCATACAGATCGAAGCCAAAGCCAATGCTGGTTACGAGTTCGCACACTGGAGCGATGGCGTGGAGGATAACCCGCGCAACATAGTTGTGGAGCGCGACTGGACCTACATAGCGCAGTTCCGTCATTTGGGCGATGCCATCGAAGAGATAGCCGTTGGCGGTAGCGTGGTATATGTGGTACACGACCGCATCTTTGTCGAAAGCGACAGCGAAACCGATGTGTTTGTCTACAATACCGTGGGTCAACTGCTCGACTACAAAGAGAACACCACCGAATACACGCTGCGTGTGCCTGTGGCTGGCGTTTACCTCGTGAACATTGGCACCGAAGTAGTGAAAGTGATTGTGCATTAAGCATTTAATGCTAAAAAATGAAAAGTCGCTGCATCAGTTTGGTGTAGCGATTTTTCTTTGCGACCGACTTACAGAGATATCTACTGCAATGCAAAATGGCATAAGTCATCTTGAATGACCTAAATTGCTGTGTGTCAAAAAGTTATGCCCTATTTTATCCTGCAAAATGACCTATAGAATTAACTCTGGAATTTTGAATTGCTTGGATCACTAGTGTTTATGTGTGTTTTCAGCGATATCACCCCGCAAATTGACCTATAGAAACATTTTGAGCGATGGGGAAATGATTTTGATATCTTGAGTTGTATAAGTGATTGTGTGTCAGGAATTTACACCCTATTTTATCCTGCAAATTGACCTATAGAGCTAAATGTGAAAAATTAAGCGGCAGACTGCTTATTTGCAAGTCTGCCGCTTTTGTAT
>CAZGVF010000003.1:27075-31809 GCA_964528925.1 uncultured Paludibacteraceae bacterium
AAATGTGAAAAATTAAGCGGCAGACTGCTTATTTGCAAGTCTGCCGCTTTTGTATGTGGGATTGGTCGTTTCCCTATTTCATCACCACTTTCTTGACACTGCCAGCGCATTTCACTATGTAGATGCCAGCGGCGAGTGGTGCGGCTATTTGACCATTGTTTACGGTGGCTGTGAGCAGGTGCGCGCCTGTTATGCTCATCACATCAATGCGTGTGCCATCGGCTGCGCCATCGGCATAAATGGTGCCATTGTGCGCAAATAGACTGATGCCATCGTGCTGTGTGGCGGTGAGTGCGGTGGCGGCTTCATCGGTTATAATCAGCGTTTTGAACATGAGCGTGCCAGCTGCGCTTTTGCCATGGTCGGCACATTCGCTGCCAAAGGCGCACGAATCGCCAATGGTGAATGTAACTTCATCGGCGTTGCCTGTCCAACTGTAGCGCCACGCTTTCCAGCCATTGGCATCGGTTAGTTGCTCTGGCTCAGCGTCCATCGTGCCAGTGCTTGGCGTGAGTTCGGCCAGTTTGTAGTGTCCATTTTTGCTCATGCAAAATGTGATGCGCACCATTTTGGCGCCGCTGTTGCTTGTTATTTTGTAGGTGTTTTTGGCATAGAGCCGCACATCGAGGTCGGTGGCGCCGCCATTGTAGGTTGGACCGCTTGCGCCATCATTTTTTTTGCCAAGCGTGGTGAACAGTCCGTCGCTAGTGGTGAACGATGGTTTGCCGTAGTCGCTCATGGTGTAGGTGTGTTCTTCGGCGCTTGCAATCAAGGCGCAGCACGCCAGAATGGTTGTGAGTAAGGTTTTTTTCATTTTTTGACTATGACTATTGTATGACTAAGACTAAAAACTATGACTAAGACCTTTGGGGTTAGTCATGCAAAATTACGCTTTTTTTCTGAATTTGCTCTATCTTCTATGCTCTTAAAATCTTATCTTGTCCCGTCTTTATTCTTTTGTCTTTACTCTTTATTCAAGGCTTGATTTTCGGCCAGTAGGATTCCTTTACATACTTGAAATTTGGCGCGACTTGCATCAGTTTTTTGCAGATGGTACGGGCGCGGTCGAGGTTGTCGGTCTTTTCGTAGGCTTGCGCTAGTGTGAGCAGCGTGGCGTAGTAGTTCCAATGCATGGTCAGTTGCTGCGCCTCGTATTGCTGCACGGCTTTTTCGTACACGCTGATGGCGTTTTTCTTGGAGCCGCCAAAGAGCGACGGACGGTAGAAATCGGTGTTGCCTTTCAGACTCAGCACAAACGGATTGTTTGGTTCGGCTTTGTAGGCTTTGTCGGCGCGCTGCACGCTCTCTATTCCGAGCGTGGCAAATTTCCAGTGGTCCATCGATAGCTCGAAGGCGCACAAGGCCGACCAGTAGACATTGAGCATTGTGGCGGAATAACCGCATTTCTCGAGCGTTTGCAGGTGCGTTTTCATCTTGTCGATGTAGCGCGTGGCTTCGTCGGTGCGGTCGCGCCCAAGGCACAGCCCGATGTAGCCGTATTCGTAGTTCACAATCTGCTTCAGCGCGGCAGTGTCGGCGTCGTTGGTGGCATCGATGGCGCGTTTCCACACTTCAAAATCCTCGGTGAAATAGGCGTCGAGCATCGTTTGGTGGTCGATTTGCGCCGTGGCATTTGTCAGAAAAAATATCAGAAAGAGCGCAAATGTGATTATCTTTTTCATCTTAAAAATGTGGATTTTAGAAATCAGTCAACTTTATAAACTTCGTGGTAAAGCGTGTTTTTTATGATGTCGAAAAATTGGTCGCTGTGGTCGGTGGCGGTGGTCATTATTATCAGCGGCAGACTTGGCAGCGTGGGCGCATACGACGGCTGTTCGTAGTGCTGCGGCATGGCGCTGAAGCCGTTGCGCTGGTAGAATGCCATTCGGCGGCGCGATAGATCATCTTCGGGCAATTCAATCTCCAAAACGATGGGTTTCGCCGACTCTTTTTGTAGCGTTTTTAGCGTCTGACTGCCCAGACCGCCGCCGCGCAATGCTGGCAACATGGCAAAATGCTCCACATAGTCGAAATCAGCAAAGTGCCACAGCGTGATGAAGCCCGCAAAAGTACCATCGTTTTGCCTGATAATGCGAATTTCGAAGCGCGGATCGGTCATTGTAATTTCATGCGCCGTCGGTCGCCGTTCAATTTCTGGGAACGCCGATTCGTAAAGTGCTATGAAGTTCGATTGTTCGAGCATGGGGAATAAAGAGTAATGAATAAAGAGTAAGGAGTAAAGATAAAAGACAAAAGACTTGGAAGATGCCGTGACTTCTTAATTCAAAATTTGCTTCGCAGATTTTTGCTTCGCTCGGCAAAACAAACAAGTTTGATTTTGCTCTCGCTTATCGCAAAAATTCTTAATTCAAAATTATTTCAAATCCGTAGGCTGGTAGGGTGATTTGCAGCGTGTTGTCTTCGATTTTGAAATCGTGACCGAAGGCGGCTTGCAAGTCTTGCCCGTTCAGGCGATTGAGTGGTACGTTGAGCGTAACTTCGTCGGCCGAATTGTTGAGGCAGACGATGGCTTCGGTGTCGAAAAATTTGCGCGCGTAAACCCATGTGGTGTCGGTTGTGGCGAGCGAGATGAAGTCGCCATAGACCAAGGCGGCGTTGCTGCGGCGCAAGTGGTTGAGTGCGCTCACGCAGTCGAACAGATGTTGCTCACGTGCGTTCCAATCGCCAAAATGCATCATGCGGCGGCAGTCGGGATCGTTGGCACCAGTCATGCCAATTTCGTCGCCATAGTATATCACAGGCACGCCAGGAATGGTGAGGTTGAAGGCGTGGAACAGCGCCAATTTGTCGTACGCCACCGAGTCGCTGATGCCGATTTCGCGCGTCCAAGCACTGGATTTGGCATCTTCGCCCACTTTCAGGTCGCCCGATGCCATGGCCATGAAACGCGGTTTGTCGTGGTTGCCGCTGATGTAGCCCATCAGGTTGTGCGAACCGTAGATTTTCAGGCTGCTACGCAGGATGTTGTTCAGTCGTGTGAGCGTGCCGCCGCTGTAACCGTTGAATGCCGATGTGGCTTCGTCGAACACGTTGAAATCGAACTGACCATCGAGCATGCCCGAGTTCACGTAACTTGCCATCAGTTCGGGGCTGCCATACGATTCGCCAATCTGGTAGAAATTGCCTTTGGGGTCGATCTGCTTCATTTTGTAGGTTACGGCGCGCCAAAATTCCTCGTTCACGTGCTTGCAAGCGTCGTGGCGGAAACCGTCGATGCCGAATTCTTTCATCCAATAGACGGCTGAGTCAGACATCATCGCCACAACTTCGGGATTACCAAAATCGAGGCTCGGCATGAACACATCGAACCAAGTGGTGAGGCGCTGTTCGTCCCACAGGCAGAGATTTTTCCGCCCATCTGGAAGAATGAGCGAGGTGGCAAATTCGGGGTGATTTTGGTAGAGCGGATGCAGTTCGTGCACGTGGTTCGCCACATAGTCGAGCAGAATGTTGATGTCGTGCTGATGCGCATCGGACACAAGCGTTTTCAGCTCGTCGTTGCTGCCAAAGCGCACATCAACTTGCGACGACGAAATGGGCCAATAGCCGTGATAGCCAGCGAATTTGGTTTTGCCAACGGCATCGTAGGCGTAAGGTTCAAACGGATTCTGATTCAGTGGCGAAATCCACAGCGTGTTCGTGCCGAGTTGGTTGAAATAGCCTTCGTCGATTTTCTGTTTGATGCCTTCGAGGTCGCCACCTTGGTAATCGGCTTTCGGGTTCACGTCGGGGCGATTCATCGGGCGGTCGTTTGCAGGATTGCCATTTTTGAACCTATCGACTAGCATAAAGTAGATGATGTCGGCCTGCTTGTCGGTGCGGCGCAGTTGGCTCATGTCGGTGAGCACTTTGCCGTGACACAGCGGCACTAGAATGTCGTTGCCAATGCCGTAGTTGTTTGCCGCCCAAATGCGCAGATACGAGCGATCGAGCGAATCGGCTTCGGCTGGAATCTCGATAGAAATGATGCCATCTTCAACTTTTACAAAATCTTCGGGCAGACGATAGTTTTGCCAATATGCAAAGACGGCATTCACCTCGTTGCTGTAGGTTATCGACACGCTATTTTTGTCGATTTTGTTGGTTGTCAGCACGGGGAAGAGTTTTTCGTAGCCATCGACTTGCATTATCGAATTGAATTTGCCGTAGCCGTTGTCCACTTTGGCGGGATTGTTGTCGTCGTGGTTTTGGTCTCCATCGATGTTCATTTGGTACAGGTAGGTGCCAGGACTGAGGTGCAGCGTCACTTCGTAGAGCCCGTCGGCATTGAGCGTGAGCGCAGGCGTGAGCGATGCCACCCAGTTGTTCATTTGCCCTGCAATGCGCACCTCTTTGGGCGTGCGACCATTCGGATTCCAAGTGAAAGTGTAGTCTATTTTGTCCGATTTGCGCGCTGGAACCGAGTATGGCACGCCAGCGATCCAAATTTGAATATCGACCAACTGCGGCATGGCGTTGTCCGCGCGCAGGTTCACGGTCAGTTTGTCGGCCGATAGTTGGCACGCCACCGATGGGTCGCTTGCTGTGATGGAGTCGATGGTGGTGGGCTGCATCACAAAATCTTCGGTATGAACGGTGTTGTCGCCCTCGTTCAGGGTGAGCAAGGTGTTCAGCCCAACGCACACGCCCGATTCGGCAGGCAGGTTCAGCGATTGTCGGCTACACGCCAAAAACAGCGTTGCCGCAGCGGCAAGAAACAAAAGTTTTTTCATA
>CAZGVF010000003.1:31909-33995 GCA_964528925.1 uncultured Paludibacteraceae bacterium
TCGGTAACATTGTGCGCGGTGTGACCGATTATCTGCATCTCGTTGTAGTAGTCGAGGTCGACGGTTTTGTCTGCGGTGTTGTTGTTCACTATCACCATCACACGCGAATTGTCGGTGTAGCGGAAATAGACGTAGATGCCATCGACGGGCAGGAATTGGCGCATGGCTCCATCGTGCAGGGCGGGGCAATGTTTGCGGAATGTGAGCAGCGATTTGGTGTAGTTGTAGATGTCGTTTTCGAGCGCAGTGCGTTGCGCAGGGTCGAATGCGTTGTGCGTGTCGTCGGCCCAGCCGCCGGGGAAAGTGTGGCGCGCCTCTTCGTAGGTGCCAGCGTTGCCTTCAATCATTATTTCGTCGCCATAGTAGAGCTGCGGATAGCCACGAATGGTCGAGATCACCGCCAAACCCATCTTGTAGAGTTTCGGGTCGCGACCGACCAACGCTGCGTAACGATCCATGTCGTGGTTGTCTAACATGTTCATTATCAGGTTTTTGTTGGGATAGACGAAATCCTGCGCAAAATGGTTGTAGAAACGAATCAGACCAGTATTCCACGCCTCATTCTCTTTGAACGACCACTCGAAAACATCTTTCAGGGTGAAATCCATCACGCTTTGCAGACCGCTGTCGAATCCGTTTCTGTTTTTCGCTCCAGTCTGATAAAATGCCGTCTGCACAGGACTCTTCACCCAGCATTCGCCTACAATGTTTATGTTTGGATACTCCTTGTTCAGCGCGTTCATCAGTTTTGAGGCGACAAAAATGTCGTTGTACGGGTAGGTGTCGACGCGCAGACCATCGATTCCGGCAAATTCAATCCAGTAGACATACACTTGGCGCAGATAGTCGAACAGCAGCGGATTTGCTAGATTCAGGTCGGGCATGTTGGTGTCGAACCAGCCCTTTTCGAGCAGTGTCAGGTCTTTGTCACTGGGGTTGTCGTTGGTCCAGATGGATACATTGTAGTTGGTGCGGGTGAATGTGGGCCATTGGTGCAGCCAAGTTGTGTCGGGCAGATCGCTCATCCACCAGTGTGTGCGACCGCAGTGGTTTGGCACAATGTCTTTTATCAGTTTCAGACCGCGTTTGTGGCACTCGTCGGCAAGGCGTTTGTAGTCGTCGTTGGTGCCAAGCCGTGGATCGATGCGGTAGTAGTCCGAAATGGCGTAGTGATGGTACGAAAATGCAGTGTCGTTGTCGGCCAGCACTGGCGTGGGCCACACGGCAGTGAATCCGCAGTCGGCAATGTGATCCAAATGGTTGATAATGCCCTGAATATCACCACCTTGGCGTTGATACAAATTGCCGCGCACCACGCCTTGGTTGCAGTCCGCTAGGTTGTCGTTCGTTGGGTCGCCATTGGCAAAACGGTCGGGCATGAGCAGATACCAAGCATCGGCCGAGGTGAAGCTTTTTCGCTCGGCAGAACCTTCGGCGCGCGCATTCAGCACATAGTTCACCGTCTGCGTTTTCTTGCCTTTTTTGATGGTGATTTGATAAGTGCCTGCGGCTGCATTTTTCGTGTCGAGGTAGACAAAAAGGTAGTTCGGATTGCTCGATTTTTCGATGCGCAAAATGGTCAGCGCATTATCTTTCACCGAAATTTGTGCCGAGGCAATGTCGGTGCCGTGCAGCATCAGTTGCAGTTCGGTGTGTGCCATGCCGCTCCACCACGATGTTGGCTCGATGTGGTCGGTTAGTTGGGCATTTTTGGCGTTGGCAGTTAGCATTGTGCACAGCGCCAAACCAATGAGCGTCAGTCTTTTCATGATTCTGATTTTTTTGAGTGATCGACTAATTTCCAATTGAAAATGAGAGAGTTGCGACTAATTTTAACGCGCAAAACCATGACTAATGCGTTAAACTTTTCAACTCGTCAACTCATCAACTTTTCAACCCTCTTTACTGGGCATTAAAATCGCCAAGATGATGTAGATTAGCAATCCTGGGAAGCCTGCCGAGCAGAGTGAAAGCAGTGCATACACCACGCGCACCAAGGTGGTGTCCCAGCCGAGGTATTCGGCAATGCCTCCGCACACGCCCGAAAGCATGCGATTTTCTGATTTTGTGAGTCGTTTGTCCATAG
>CAZGVF010000004.1:0-6816 GCA_964528925.1 uncultured Paludibacteraceae bacterium
TAATTCTTAATTCTCCTCCCCCTTGGGGGATAAGAGGGGGGCTAAAAAAAAGCCCCGCACCTCACGGCACGGGACTCTATTTGTTTATTCTTCTGCAGAATTATTCTGCGATAATTTCAAAAGTACCACCAGCAACGGTCTCAGGAGTGTTGCCTTTGTAGTTGGTCAGTTGAGCTGTAACTTTTACTTTGTTGCCCTTTGCAACTGTTTCAGCAGCATCGCCTTTCACACGGAAAGCCAAGAAATCACCTTGTGCAGCAGTTGCATTTTTGTCATCGCTCATGTAGAATGATACATTTCCATAAGTAGCATCGTATGCTGTCTTGATCTCTGTAACATAACCGATAACGGTTGCGGTACCGCTTGTTGTAGCGCCAGATTTCAGCGAGCTAGCAGCAGCAAGAGCCTCAGCTACAGTCATGTTGTCGGTTACAGTTGCGTCGTCTTCGCCAGGAAGTTCAACGGCTGCACCATCCAACAAGGCTTTCTCAAGGTCAACAACACCAGCAACACCACAATATTTCTCAACAATGCCGTAGAGCGTGAGTTTTTTGCCAAGATTGCCAGGGTTAGCACTCAGGTTCAGTACACTAGCAAAGTCACCAAGTTTAACGGTTGCAACGGCATAAGTGTCGGTGCAGTCGGCAGCGTCGGCAATCAGTACATTCGTTGTAACTGCGTTGTCTGTGCCAATAATCCATTTTGGATCGTTGTCGAAGTTGTAGCTACCTACAATGTAACCCGAAACCCACGATTTGACCGTGCCAGCGTCTTTGTCAGGCAGAGTGCTGTTTGTTTTCATGTCAAGCAGGTCTTGAACATTGTAAGGGTTGGCTTCCGAACCGTCGCGGTCACCTGGGGTAGGAGTAACGATTTCGTCGCCACCATCTTTGTCGTTGTTGTCGAACGGATCACTGCTTGTACCCTCATCTTTTTTGCAACCAACAAGGGCTGCTGTGCATGCTACTGCGAGCATTGCACCAAAGAAAAACTTTGAAGTTTTCATGATAAAATAAAATTAAAAGGTTAATGAATAAAATGTTTTATTTGATTCCAAATCTCATTAAATTATTGATTCATTAAATCAATAACTCATTTTTTAGTACGCTGGGTAGTAGACCTCCTCGGCTTTCCATTCTTCATCGCCATTTTTCAGGTCAAGCCAATCCAAACCATTGATGGTGATGCTCCAAACTTTGTTGTTCACGGCGCTGTATTTGCCATTGTCCCAATAGTACGAAACAAAACCAGTAACCGAGCCTCTGTATGCTTTGTTAGGCAGTGTTGCGCAGGCAAATTTTGCATACTCGCTGGTTCCAAGTGCCAAGCATTCAACTGCGAGCACCGAATCAACCCCACCACAGGTAAATAGGCGCGATTGTGGATAGCCTATGCCACCAGTTGTGGGAGCAAACACATTGGCGCTACCATCGCTGGCGCAATCGATTGTGCCGCTCAACTCTTCCAACTCACCTGAAGTGTTCCATGTGTATGGCACAAAACTAACATTATTAATGCGCACCAAGCGGCTTGTGAGTTTCGCAATTTCCTTATAGTCGCTAGCGGTTGCTTTAATCTCGGCAATGGTCATGTCTTTCACCTTAATTTGGCTCTTATCGGGCACACCAATCAGTTGTACATGCTCTTTGAACACTTGAGGCGGAATGCGACCAATTTCCCAACCTGCTTTGCCAGAATCGTCCATGCCATCTTTGGCATTGTTGTAATATGGAATGCCAATTTGAGGCATGCGCGCGTATTTACCAATGGCCAAACCTTTCAGTTTAATAGCAATTTTTTGTCCGATTGGGTACATGCCACCAAGGCTACCTGCATCAACCGAAATTTTCATGCCATAGTCGGGATTTGCGCAATCTTGAATGTAGATGCTTTTGTAGATATTGCCAGGCACATCGGTCGAAGCAATGCGACCAACAATAATGATGTCCTCTGTAATGTCTTCAACGCTGAACAAACCAAGGTTCGTGCCACTTGTCTTAGCACCTTGGTACGAGCGTGGGCGCGGAGGATAGTTTTCAGTGTCACCAAATTCGGAGAAAATGCTTTCGTCACTCACAAGGTCGCCAATGGTCATAGTGGCTTTCCACTCTTTGTCGGAGCCATCTTCTACATAGTTGCCTTCGTAGTTCACGTTTTTGTTTTCGTCGTATTTGTGGCAACCAACCAGCGCAACCACTGCAACCAAACCTAAAATATACTTTGTGTATTTCATAGTCGTAATTTTTTCAAGTTAACAAAATCGCATCTCTTAGAATTTGAATCCAACATTCAGGAAGAAGTTGAAGCCCCATGCGTAGTAGTACTTCGATGGATATTTATCCACAAAGTTCGATACTTTGTAGGTCGATTGACGATAGGTGGTTGTTGGTATGCGTGCTTGCTGCCAGCCGCCAGTCTTCAAACCTGTGTTGTTTGTAATGTTGTTCAAGCTCAAGTTGATGTTGATAGAACGGTTGTCTTTCAGATAGATGAGTTTACCAACTGATGCGTCAACCATAATGTGGTTATACCATTTTGCGCCTTCGAACAGCGATTCTTGTGTGCCAAGAGCGTCAATTTTAGCCTGTTTTTCGGCTTCGGTCGAATTGCTGCCGTACCAAGTGTTGGCTGTCGAGCCATCGGCGCGTGTGCCAGTGAGTATGCCTTTCGAATAGCGGCTTGGGGCCACGCCAAGGTAGTTTTGGTCGTAGTAGCTAATGCTGAGGTCGGCAAACCACATTTTGCTGTGGAAGAAGTTGAGCTTGAGCATGGCAGCCAATTGCGGACCGCTAGCCACTTTCACTGCTTTGCCGTTAATGCCTTGTGTAGTTAGCATTATGCGGTCAACAACCTCTTGTTTGCCGTCGATCTTCATACCATTTTCGGCACTCTCAACACCCACTGGGTCGTTGGTGTAGTGTGCCTCGTTGTATGCCAACACGCCACTCAGCGTAAAGTTGCCGTTCAGTTTCACCGAAACACCCAATTCGCCACCTTGGTAAATCTTGTTCACATTGTACATCAAGTGGTTGATGAAGGTGCGGTATTCGTCGTTGTAGTAGCCATTGCTCTCTATTCCGTCGACAGAGTGCGTGCGATACAAGCTCAAGCGACCACGCACACGCGGATAGGTTACAACGTAGTTCACATCGTACGAGAGAATCTTTTCGGTCAGACCATAGTTTTTCAAGAAACCATTAGCCGTTGGATATTTGTCGAAGAAACTATCGATGCTGCGGTCGGTAATGCGCTGCGAAATGTAGTAGTTCGTAGGCAGTGGAGCGCGTGTCTCCATCAGAATGTCGGCCGATAGACGGTGGTGACCATTGAATTTATACACAAATCCTGCTTTGAACGATGGATCGAAGAAGTTGTGCATTTTGCCTTTGCCTTTCGAAGTTACCGTTTCGCCAAGTTGTTGCGTCAAGTACCACGCACGACCGTTGTTCATGCGACCTGTACGCCAGAAATCGGTGTAGGTAAATTTCAATCCGTAGTAGAATTCGATGTTGTGGAAATCCCATGAGTTGTGTGCGAATGCAGCTACGCGAGCCACATCAATGTCGTAGTCGTAGCCAAAGTGTGTCTTTTTGTCGGTGATTTTTTTCGCAGTTTGACCTGCTATTGGATTGCCGTTTGCATCGACTTGCAAGTCGTTGATGCGCACATATTGCACATCGGTGGCCGTCATTGCTACGTCTTCGGCCAAGTCGTTGATGTCGCGGTCCGAGAATGGGTCGATATCGTACCACTGGTAGCCGCCCATCAGGTCGTCGATTGTTTTGTAGTGGCGGCCTTTCGAATATTTAGCCTCCAAACCAGCAACAATGTTCAAGTGGTCGAAGGTTTTGTTTTCGTATGTGGCATTGAATACGGTCTCGAAAATGTTGTTGTGACGGCGTTCCTGCATGTATTTTGCCATGCCATTCGGATTGATGATGTTGTTCATGGCATTGGCGTTGTACATGGCGTTCCAGTCCATTTGTGTGTTCACATCACCTTTTTTGCCATAACCACTTTTCCAAATGTTGGTCAGGTTGTTGTAGGCGTCTACGTTTGTCAGAATTTTGCTCTGGTCACCACCTTGCCAATTTTCCGAACCGCCGCTCATGCGGTAGTCGGAGTCGTGGTAGAAGTTGCCATCGCTTGCTAGTCCCCAGCCAGCCAGTTGGTAACTTGGCAGGTTGCGGTAGTAGTCGGGACGTGGGTCTGGTGCGTTGTAGAATGTGATAGCCGAGTTGCTATACATGCTGTAGTGTGCGCCAAGACCGAATTTCAGAGTTTGTCCTTCCGAAATTTTCCAGTCATAGTTGAGCAGTAGGGTAGGATCGTAACTGTGCACAATGCGCGAGTTGCGTTTTTCGCCGTTGTACCAACCCCAATAAGGGTTGTAGTAGGTCGAGGTCAGGTCTACAGTCTCTTGCGTCAGAGCCGACGAACCAGCGCGTTCGGTTGGAGCGCACCATGCGGCAATGTTCAGGCTGTGGTGGTCGTTAAATACCTTTTCGGCACTGAAGAAGAGCGCGCCAGAGTTGTAGAATGTGCCTTCGTTGCGGGCAAAGAGTTTTGTGCTGTTCACGTTTTGGTCGCTCCAACGATACGAACCGCTCACCGTGAATGCCCAGCCGTTGGCCATCAAACCAGTGGCATAGGTTGCTTGGGCGCGCAACCAATACGAACGGTTCGTTGCCGAAACGCTTACATTGCCGCCGCGTGCATATTTCGATGCGCGAATATCGATGTTGGTAGTGTTGCCCAGATTGCCGTAGGCATACGAGTTTGGCGCAAAGTTGTTGATCAACTCTTTGTTGCGGAAAGCGTAGTTCAAACCGCCAATCGACGAATAGTTGAATCGTCCGCGCTCGCCATCGTTAAAGTTTACACCATTTATATATGTGCTTTCGTAGCGTTGCTCGTAACCGCGTACGCGGTAGCGTGCTGCGCTAAAGCCATAACTTGCTGTGCCGGTGAAAACATCGCCTTTCGAGAAAAGCAGACCCGAAATGGTTTGCGACGAAAGTCCGTCCTCGTCGTCAAATTCTACATCCGACATGGCAAGGAAAGCATCTTCGGTGAGTTCTTGAATGGCTTCCTCTTCGGCCGATTGCAGAGTCATAACGCCAAGATCGAGCGTCTCCAAACCCGAAATAGTGATGGGGCGAGTCTCTACATCGTAGTTTTCGAGTGCTATGGTAAGCACTTCGTCGCCAGCCTTCACGGCATCGATAGAAAAGCGACCAAGTCCGTCGGTTACGGCTGAAGCTTGCTGACCTTGCAACGTAACTGTAGCACCCACTGCAGGCTCGTTTGTCCCCGCAATTTTAATGACACCCTTGACTACATTTTGTGCGCCAGCAAAAACTGATGCCGAAAGAGCGAGGGCAAACAATAGTGTTTTTCTCATGGTGTGTGTGGTATTATTTTTCGGTTATTGCAAATTTTCTAGCGTATTGCTTTTTTACGCAATTTTGCGACTGCAATATTACGCTTTTATTTTCAACCGACAAAACAAAAAAGCGATTTTTTTTCAACCAAATGCCGTTTGCTTTCAATTTTTAATCAAAATGATGATTTTTCTTGTTGAAATGTAGAATTTTCTGGTTTAAAAGAGCGTTTTGTAAGTGCGAAAATTTTTATAGAATTTCGTGGCAAAAAAATTTTGTCATATCAAAAAAAAATGCCAATTTTGCACCGATAATGTAAAGCCGTCACAAGCGAATGACGGAAAATCGTGAAAATACACCATATTAAATCTAATAACACGCAAAACACAATGAAACTCAAACACCTTTTACTTATTGCAGCACTGCCTGCAGCACTTGTGGTTTCGGCTCAAACCGAAACGCCTGCAAAAACGGGAACTCTGCAAAAGTATGTCATCGGATTCTACAACCTCGAAAACCTGTTCGACACCATCGACTCGCCCGACACCGACGACTCGCAATTCTTGCCCGATGGTGGCTACCACTGGACTGGTTTTAAGTACCAAAACAAGATTAAAAACATGTCGTACGCCATCTCTAAATTTCCGAAAGAGTTGGCTGTACTTGGTGTTTCGGAGATCGAAAACGAAGAGGTGATTAAAGATCTTGTGTCGCAACCCGTGCTGGCCGACCGCAATCTGAAAACCATCTGTATCGAAGGTCCTGACCGCCGTGGCGTGGATGTTGGCATGATCTACAATGCTGATGTGTTTACGCCCACAAATATCGTTTCGCACCACTTGCGCTATGAACTGTCGAAACCGTTCGTTTCGCGTGACCAATTGTGCGTTACTGGTCTGCTCGATGGTGAGCAAATTCATGTGATTGTGCTTCACTGGCCATCGAAATACGGCGGCGAAAAAGTTTCTACGCCAAAACGTAACGATGCCGCACTGACCACCAAATGGATCTGCGATTCCATCTTTGCTATCGAACCAAATGCCAAAATCGTGGTGATGGGCGACTTGAACGACGATCCCGACACCGAGTGCATTCAAAAATATCTTGGCGCAAAACACGAACGCGACAAAATGCAACCGGGCGAACTCTACAATCCGTGCTACAACATCTACAAAAGCGGCACTGGCACGTTGGGTTATCAAGACGTTTGGTGCTTGTACGATATGGTGATGGTTTCGACCGAGTGGCTCGACAAGAGCGACCTTTCGACGCTAACCTATTGGAAGTCGGAGATTTTCAACAAAGATTTCTTGAAAGAGCAGTCGGGCAAACGCAAGGGCTATCCGCTGCGTACGCATTCGGCTGGCACTTGGACCAACGGCTACAGCGACCACTTCCCGAGTTTGATTTGGGTGGTGAAAAAATAAAAAAA
>CAZGVF010000004.1:6916-9232 GCA_964528925.1 uncultured Paludibacteraceae bacterium
TAGAGCATAGATTTTGGGGCGATCAATCCTGAAAAAATTGTACCTTTGCATTATGAAACTTGCAAATCTTTTTGAAAACTATGCCCACAAGCCTGCCGACGCCATTGTACCGTTGGCGCAGTCGGGCAGCAATCGCCGCTATTTTCGCATCACTGCCGATGGCGAGAGTTGCATTGGCGTGGAGGGCGTTTCGCTCGACGAAAATCGCGCATTCATCGCACTTGCCGAGCATTTCGCCGAACAAGGCTTGCCTGTGCCGCGCGTGTTGGCCAAGTCGCCCGACTTGATGTGCTATCTGCAGGACGATCTCGGCACCGTTTCGCTGTTCGATGCCATTACCGAAGGGCGCACAACGGGGCATTTTTCGGAGCAAGAAAAGGCACTTCTTCGTCGCACCATTGCGCTGTTGCCAAAATTGCAGTTTGCCGGGGCGGAGCGGCTCGATTTCAACCTCTGCTATCCGCAGCCGCGTTTCGACGAGCGCACGGTGATGTTCGACCTCAACTATTTCAAATACTGTTTTCTGAAACCATCGGGGCTGGAGTTCGACGAGATGGCACTGCAGAACGATTTCGAACGACTTCAGCGCGCGCTTTTGTCGGAAGATTTCAGCACTTTCATGCATCGCGATTTCCAGGCGCGCAATGTGATGCTGAAAAATGGCGAAGAACCTTATTTTATCGATTTTCAGACGGGGCGCTGCGGACCGATTTACTACGATGTGGCATCGTTTCTGTGGCAAGCCAAAGCCAACTATCCTGACGAATTGCGCCGCGAACTGATTGAAGTCTATCTTGCGAATCTTGCTGATTATCAGCAGGTTGATAAGGCGTATTTTCTTGAGCGCCTGCGGCTGTTTGTGCTTTTCCGTACGTTGCAAGTGCTGGGCGCATATGGTTTTCGTGGTATGGTGGAGCGCAAGGCACATTTTCTGCAGAGTGTGCCGTTTGCCATGGACAATTTGCGCTCGCTTTTGCAGCAGCCTTTCGACGAATGTCCCTATTTGTGCAAAATTTTGGCTGAATTGGCTGCAATGCCGCGCTGGAACGAGCGTTATGCGCCTGCAAAAGGTCGGCTCATGGTGCGCATTTTCAGTTTCTCATATAAAAAGGGTGTACCCGACGACCTTTCTGGCAATGGCGGCGGCTATGTTTTCGATTGTCGCGCGGTGCATAATCCTGGTCGCTACGCCGAATATCGCAATTCTACGGGCATGGATGCCGATGTCATCGAATTTTTGGAACGCGATGGCGAAATTCTCACCTTCATGCAGTCGGTCTACGCTTTGGCCGATGCCCATGTGGCACGTTATCTAGAGCGTGGATTCACCGATTTGATGTTCTCGTTTGGCTGCACGGGCGGACAGCATCGCTCGGTCTACGCTGCCGAACATCTCGCCTCGCACCTTGCCGAAAAATTTGATATCGACATTGTTGTTTGCCACAGAGAGCGTGGAATCACGAAAAAAATGGGGAATTAATTATCTAATTATCTAATTTCCAATTGCTTAATTAAGTTTGATGAGTTAGTCGCAAACAACAAGAAATCAGAATTTTTTTCTTGCATTGTCCTAATCTTGTGACTTGTTACTTGCGACTTGCTACTAATCTGCAATCACATGAAGTGTGTAATCTTTGCTGCGGGGCTGGGAACGCGCCTGCGTCCGCTCACCGATAATATGCCAAAAGCGCTTGTGCCTGTGGCTGGGAAACCGCTGCTGGCGCATGTTTTGGAGAAAATGGTTGCCGCTGGTTTTTCTGATGCGGTGGTGAATGTGCATCATTTTGCCGATCAGATTATCGACTATCTTGCGACGCACGATTTTGGACTGCGTGTGGCTGTCTCCGACGAACGCGAACTGTTGCTTGAGACGGGCGGTGGACTGCGTCACGCGCAAGCGTTGCTCAATGCCGACGCGCCTTTTTTGGTGCATAATGTCGATATTCTTTCGAACCTCGATTTGGCGGCGTTCTACAAAATGCATCAACCGTGCGACCTTGCAACGCTGCTCGTGAGTGAGCGCAAAACGAGTCGTTATCTGCTTTTCGATGAGCAGTTGCGGCTTGTTGGCTGGACCAACGTGCAGACGGGTGAGGTGCGATCGCCGTACCAGAATCTCGATGTCAAAACGTGCCAAAAACTCGCTTTTGCGGGCATTCACACCATTTCGCCGAACATTTTTCCGCTGATGGAAGGTTGGCCCGACCGTTTTTCAATTATTGATTTTTACCTTTCAGTCTGCGCCACACACACCATTCGTGGCGTGCAGGTGCCAAATTTGCGCATGCTCGATGTTGGTAAAATTGATTCGCTGCA
>CAZGVF010000004.1:9332-16703 GCA_964528925.1 uncultured Paludibacteraceae bacterium
GCGTGCAGGTGCCAAATTTGCGCATGCTCGATGTTGGTAAAATTGATTCGCTGCAAGAAGCGGAAAAATTTCTGATTTTTAATTTCTAGATTTCTGGTTGAAAAGTTTCAGGTTTCAAGTTTCAGGTTAGGGCGGTGAGCCAGTCGAACTGCCTAATTATCAATTGTCAATTATCAATTGTCAATTTAAAAAATCCTCTCTATGATCGACACTCACACTCACATCTATTCGCAGGAATTCGATGACGATCGTGCCGCGGTGGTGCAGCGCGCGTTGCAGGCTGGCATTACGCATGTGGTGCTGGCCAACGAGGATAGTCGCAGCATTCAGCCGCTGAAAAAGACAGTAGCCGAGTTCCCCGATTTTTGCTCTGCAGCCATGGGACTTCACCCCGAAAGCGTGAAGGAGGATTTTCGCACCGAACTGCAAATAGTTGGCGACGAATTGGCGGCTGGCGGCTATTGTGCCGTTGGCGAAATCGGCCTCGATCTCTATTGGGACGACACTTTTCGTGATTCGCAAATCTTGGCTTTCGAGCAGCAGTTGGATTGGGCGCTAACATTTAATCTGCCCGTAGTTTTGCATGTGCGAAAGGCGTTTGCTGAGGCGTTCGCGTCGCTTGCAAAATTTCGTGGAAAACCGCTGCGTGGCGTGTTTCATTGTTTTGGCGGCGGAGTAGAGGAGGCGCGAAAAGTTGTGAAAATGGGTTTCTACTTGGGTGTTGGCGGTGTGCTGACATTCAAAAAAAGTCATCTGCCCGAAATCGTTTCGCAAATTGGTGTGCAGCACCTTCTGCTCGAAACTGACGCGCCCTACATGGCTCCAGTGCCGCATCGTGGGCAGCGCAACGAACCGCAATTTGTTGCCGATGTGGCGCAATGTCTGGCCGAAATTTTTCAAATTCCAGTCGAGAAAATTGACGAAACAACCACACAAAACGCCAAGAATTTGTTCGGCATTTAATCTCGAAAATGTTAAATATTGGGGCGAAAAATCGCTGTTAAATGCTCAGAATCAGCAAGTTAGTGTATTGTGCAGAAAAATGTTGAAAAATTAGTAATCAATTTGCGAAAAAAATAGTAAATTGCGCCCGATTTTGAGCGAATGAGAATGTTCGCGAGTGCTGTGGTATTTTCGGCTTTCTTGCTGGTTGCTACTGGCATTTTGCGACAGCTTGGAAAGATGCTCGAGTGGTTGAAGAGGCACGCCTGGAAAGCGTGTATGCGCCAAAAGTGTATCAGGGGTTCGAATCCCCTTCTTTCCGCAAAAATAATTTGTAACTTAAATTACTAACTAAAAACACAAAACAAAATGAAAAAACTGTTTCCAATCCTGACGCTTGTGGCCGTAATGCTCTTTGGCGTGGCCGCTGTAGCTGTGGCTCAAGATTCGGCTGAGGTAGCCGCACCTGCCACCGAGGAAGTTACCGAAGAACAAGCCGCCGTTGTCGAAGAAGTGGCTGAAGAAGCCGCTGCCGAAGAGGTTGGCATGCACCAAATCCTGAAAACCAAATTCATCGAGGGTGATGCTAGCTTCATGTCGACCGTTGCATTCTGCTTGATTTTTGGTCTTGCACTTTGCATCGAGCGCATCATCTATCTGGGTCTTGCTACCGTTGATTCCGACAAACTGCTGCGCGAAGTTCGCAAAGCATGGGACGAAGGCGGACTCGAGGCTGCATTGGAAGTTTGCCGCAATACGCGTGGCCCTATCGCCTCTATCTTCTATCAAGGTCTGTCGCGTTACGACGAGGGTGTTGACACTGTCGACAAAACCGTTGCTTCGTATGGCTCGGTTCAACAAGGTCTGCTCGAGAAGAACCTCTCGTGGATTTCGCTGTTCATTGCCTTGGCTCCAATGTTGGGCTTCATGGGTACTGTAGTCGGTATGATTCAAGCATTCGACAAAATTCAACAAGCAGGCGATATCTCGGCTACCATCGTGGCTGGCGGTATCAAAGTGGCATTGTTGACCACCGTGTTTGGTCTTATCGTTGCCATCATTCTGCAAATTTTCTACAACTACATCTTGTCGCGCATCGACGTGCTGGTTAACGACATGGAAGATTCGTCCATCTCGCTGCTCGACATCGTTGCTGAAAAGGCAAAAGCCGTTGAGAAATAATTTGTTTTCAGACAGAATTAAAACACACTGATTATGTCTAAATTCTTGGATAAATTACCGAAAATTACGCTCTACACACTGCTTGCTATATCGGTGGTCATCGGCGTTCTGTTCTTCGTTGGCGGAGGCGAGGAGGTCGATATCAATGGCAACATGTGGAATCAGCCGCATTTTACCGATGCGCTGCTCAATTGGGCGTACATTCTGTTCGGCTTGGGTTGCTTGGTGGCGCTCTATTCGCTTATCCGCTTCGACAAGTCGATTCTCTTCAAAAAGAAGAAAGATAGTTTCACCATTTTCGATGTTATCTTCTCGGGATTGATAGTCATGGTCATCGCATGGTTCTGCGGTAACGGCGACTACATCGAAATTATTGGTTACGAAGGCACGCAAAATGTTGGTTTCTGGTGTCATTTCACCGATGCTTGCATCATTGCCTCTTACATTCTGTTTGCTATTGCGGTGATTAGCTTGGTTGCAATGCTTTGTTCCAAACGCTTTAGCAAAATTGGTAAAAAATAACGGAAATCACAGAAGATTATGGGAAAACGTAAAGTTCAGGAAATCAATGCCAGCTCTATGGCCGACATTGCCTTTCTGCTCCTCATCTTCTTTCTTGTAACGACTACCATGTCGGTTGACAAAGGTCTGTCGCGGCGTCTGCCGCCTCCACCACAACCGAACGAGGAACAAAAAGAGAGCGAGGTAAACAAACGCAACACCTTTGTGGTGCTTGTGAACAGCAGCAACCAGTTGCTTGTTCAAGGCGAACCACTCGATGTGCGCGAGTTGAGAGAAAAGGTCAAAACCTTCATCAAAAACGAAGGCAACGATCCCACGCTCCCCGAATTGCTCCCAGTGGAAGTCGAGATAGGTGGTCAGCGCGAAACCGTGATGACAACGAAAAAACACATCATTTCGTTGCAAAACGACCGCGGCACACTCTATCAGAAGTACATTGAGGTACAGAACGAATTGGTTGGCGCCTACAACGAGGTGCGCGACGAATATTCAAGGGCTCGCTTTGGAATGCCTTATGCCGAATTAGACGAAGAACGCCAAAAAGCCGTTCAAACCATCTATCCGCAGAAGATTTCGGAAGCCGAACCTAAAAACTATGGAGGAAAGAAATAATGGCTAAAATTCGTAAGGGCGATAAAAAAGACGTGCCTGCAATTTCTACGGCATCGCTGCCCGACATCATCTTCATGCTGTTGTTCTTCTTCATGGTTTCGACATCGATGAAAGAGGTAAATTACAAGGTCGACATTCATGCGCCCGAAGCCACCGAACTGCAATCGCTCGAAAAGAAATCGCTTGTTCGCTTTGTCTACATTGGCGAACCGAAAAAAGAGTTCAAGGGTAAGTATGGTAGCGAAACGCGCATTCAGTTGGACGACGCTTTTGCTGATGTGTCGCAACTCGAGGAGTACGTAGTGCGTGAGCGCGAGGCCATGCGCGAGGACGAGCAGAACATGCTCACCATCTCGATCAAAGCTGACCGCAACACAAAAATGGGTATCATCACCGATGTGAAACAGGCGCTTCGTCGTGCCTATGCACTGAAGGTGAACTATGGAGCCGTTCCGCGTGTAACTTATTGATACGCAGCGGCATACAAGTGAAAGAGCGAGGACGAAAGTTCTCGCTCTTTTTGTTTTGTAGAAATTGCTTTTTTCGTTCATTTCTTTTGACGACCAAAACTTTCTCACGAAAAATTTGGAAATCTGGAATTTTTTTCGTACATTTGTAAGGTGCTAATCAAAACAAAAAATACGACTATGAAAGCGATGAAAAAATTCTACAAAGAGTGCCATTTGGCGGCGCGCATGTATTACGATGCTAACGAGGTTTGGAGCGATTTGAAAGTGGGGCAGGAGCTGCAACTTCGCCGCGAACCCGACAACAGTTACGATGCCAATGCGGTGCAGGTAATCTTTACAAAACCTGACGAAAACGGAGAACCAGAAGAGTTTGTTCTGGGCTACATTCCGCGTGACGAAAACGCAGAATTGGCGGCATTTCTCGACCTTGGTTGGGACGAAATTTTCGAATGCCGCATTAGCAGCATCAACGAAGAAGCGCACTACGAACAGCAAATCCACGTCACTATCCGCATTAAGCGCAATCCTGAATTTGAGAAGTCTTGCTGATTACGGAATCAGCATTTGCACGGCGTTTGGCACCACTTCCACGGTGAATGGCGAGCAACCCTCGAGGTCGACGCCATCGGTTTCGGCATCGAGCATGCCATCGTAGGTGATTTGGAATTTTTCGGTTACGAACGTGTGTGCGCAGGCGTGTTCTGGTAGGCGACCCGAGAATAGTAGTTTTATTGCCGACGGAATTTGGCTCAGCTTAATCTTTTGCATGGCGGTGATGTGAAATTTGCCATCGGTGGGTTGGGCGTCTGGCACTTGCTTGAGTCCGCCGCCAGAGTAGCAGCCGTTGCCAATGGCGATGGTGAAAAAGCGCCCTTCGTCCTCGCGATCATCGCTCAAAAAGTGCATAGGCCAAGTTTTTAGTTTCAGCAGTGCAATGAAAACCGCCAGCGAATAGACCCACGCGCTGCCGCCCAAGTATTTTTTTATGCGATTGGTGATGCGCACCACCATGCCGTCGAAACCCCAGCCTGCGCCGTTGATGAAGTAGCGCACGGCATTGCGCCCGCGGCGGTCGGTGTACGAAATTTTGCCTATGTCGATGAGTGTGCATTTGCGCTGAAACATCTGCCGCGCCAGCTGTCGGTAGTTGCGTGTGATGCCCCAATAGCGCGCCCAGTCGTTGCCAGTGCCGTAGGGGACGAGTGCCAGAGTTACTGCGCTTTTGTCGTCGATGGATGAGGTGTATATGCCGTTCACCACTTCGTTTAGTGTGCCGTCGCCGCCCACAATTATCAGGTGACGAAAGCCTGCCTCGACCATGGTGCGGGCTATCTCGATGGCGTGACCTGGGAAGGCTGTGAGTTGTTCCGAAAAATTGATTTCCGCCTTTTTCAGCAGATAGTAGATGCCTTGCCAATCTTTTTGCAGTTGGCGTTTGCCAGAATAGGGGTTCACAATCACTCCCCAGCGTTCGTCTCTTAAGCTCATTTGGTGCTGTCGTTTTCTAGCGCAAAGATAGCATTTTTTTCCGAATGTGGCTCAATGCGCTCTACAAACGGCAAAACGATGCCCCGAACAGTGCTGAGACATCGTTTTTGTGGTGGTTACGTGGGGCAATTATGCCGCCTTTTCGACGGGAATATAGCGTGTGGCGTAACCGTTAGGCACTTTCACTATCACTTTTTTGATGCAGCCCTTTTTTACAAGTTCCTCTTTTTCTTGCTCTGCCAATTTGGCCAGCAGCAGTGCGCGTTTTGCCTTCTCGTTCTCGATCAGCGAAAGCGTGTAGTCGTTTTGTCCAGTCATAAAAAAGATAATTTCGTTTGTTTTCTGATTGTACTCGTACTGTCCCAGATTTGTAAACTCTTCATTTTCAGGAAGATTGCTTACGATTTGAAGATTTTCTTCGACAAAGGTTGTGTTTTTCATATTGCCTCCTTGTTTTGATGGGTTAGTAATTACACCGCAAAATTATACAGTGTGACTGCCAAAATGTGGCAGTGTCGAAGATTTTTTTTGAAAAAAGAAGAAAGTCGCAAGATATGAGTCGCAAGACTTTGGTTGGTGCAGTTGAGAGTGGGTGCTGTAGAGCATAGAAGATAAAACATAGAACGTGTATAGGGCACTGCAGAATGTGGAATTTGTGGGGGTGCCTATAATACAGCAAGCGCGGGATTTGAAATTCCGCGCGATGTGTACCCCCTTTGTGGCAGGGGACTAAAAAAAATAGGGACGTGGCATGCCACATCCCTACAATAAGTGCGATATTGATTTTGTTATTTGCTCGAAACAGGGCGAACAGATATTCCAACGTAGCGGCTGAAATTGTTCGTGCCGTGGCTGCCGGAGTAGAAGTCTATGTTATGTGCGTAGCTTGGGCTGTCATCCGTGCGGAGTGAACTCGACCAGTAGCCGCCGTCTGAACCTGCGAAGTCCAGCTCATCACCGCTGAGATAGCCAGCCGCAGGAAGGAATATAGAGTTACCGTTGGATGCTTTTATTTCATAGCCATTCACACTATTTTTGGTAGTCCATGTCCAAGTGCAGTTATCATTCAATTCCTTCCATTCATCAATAGTTGGCATGCGCCATTCACTGCCCCAATTGGCGGTTGCTGCATCGTCTGTTGCTTCAAGAGTAGTTAAGGTATCATTTTTACCATAACTGTCATTATTGCAGTATTTTATTAAGGCATTGTCAGACCCATACTTATAGGTACTCCATGAATAGTCACCCTTAGTTGCCGTTTCGCCCCATGCGTAGTAGTTGCCATACTCTTCGGGTTTTGTGGCACCTACATTGCAAGTCGCCCATTTAACACTCAAACCAAGATCAACCGCCTCTTTGGTGTCGTTTTTGGTGTCGTGATTGTACACATTTTTCGGCTCGTTTTTTTCGCACGCCGCAAAAAGCATTGCTGCGCAACACATGGCTGCAAAAAGTTTTATGTTTTTCATAGGTTAAAAATTTTGTTACCTCGCTGTCCACTCGAGGTCGAAAAAATTTATGTTATTGCTGGCACACATCGGACACCTGCGCACCACACTAAAAAACAAATAAAAAACGCGAGCATAACTTGCTCACGCTGCGGTTGTAGGATACCGAAAGAGGACTCGTCATGCCCGCGAAAAAATCACGGGCATTTGCTCGACTTGATCCATCCTCTTGTTGAAATTTCCTACATTTCTGCGTGAATAGAGCAATAGCAAACGCTATTTTTCATACATTACCACACACTTGTGGCATTATTTACGCTGCAAAGATAGCAATTTTTTTACAAAAAAATGTGAGATGGGAATGAAAAGTTACAAAAAGTTTGTGTTGTTGGGGCGAGTGATTATTCGCACGAAAATTTTTGAACCCCTCCGCTTCGCTAGTCCCCTTGAAAAGGGGACAAACATTGTATCCATCACCCACTGCAAATTATAAAACGATAGTGGGGACGCGGCATGCCACGTCCCTACAAACCTAGAAACAGAAATTGCGCTAGCAATTTCGAGAAACAATTTCAAACTCAGAAACTTTTCAAACCAGAAATTTAGAAATCTAGAAATCTAGAAATCTTTTCTTACTGACTAGTAGTTTCTCTCGCCAAAAATGGCGGTGCCAATGCGTACGATGGTGCTGCCTTCGTCGATGGCGA
>CAZGVF010000004.1:16803-27979 GCA_964528925.1 uncultured Paludibacteraceae bacterium
TCGCCAAAAATGGCGGTGCCAATGCGTACGATGGTGCTGCCTTCGTCGATGGCGATGCGGAAGTCGTGGCTCATGCCCATGGAGAGTTCGGTGAAGTGGGGCAGTGCGCAGGCGGTTTTTAACTCGTCGAATAGCGAACGCATGCGGTGGAATTCGTGGCGCGTTTCCGTCTCGCTGGCATCGGCTGTACCCATGGTCATTAGACCGCAGAGGCGAGTGTGCGGGTATTGCAGCCAGCGTTGTTCGGCAACGAATGTGCGTGCCTCGTCGGGCAGAAAACCGTGCTTGGTGGTCTCTTGCGCTATGTGGATTTCGAGTAAGATGTTGGCAATCAGATTGTTATTGGCGGCACATTGGTCGATGGTGGCTAGCAGATGCTCCGAGTCGACGCTGTGAATGAGCGTTGCCAGCGGCACGACTTGCTTCACCTTGTTGGTCTGCAGCGACCCGATGAAGTGCCATTCGATGTCGGCTGGCAGCGCGGCGTGTTTGGCGGTGAGTTCTTGCGCACGACTTTCGCCAAAGAAGCGTTCACCGCAGTCGTAGGCGGCTTGAATGGCTTCGGCAGGGTGGAATTTCGACACGCAAACCAGCCGCACGCCAGACGGAATCTGACTGCGAACGTGTTGCAAATTGTCGCAAATGTCCATGTTTTAATTACCCAATTATTTAATTATCCAATTATCTAATTGTTTGCGCTGCGGCTCGACAGGCTTGCGCCAATCTGAAATCTGAAATTTGAAATTTCTTTACTTCGCCTCTTCTTCGTTTGGTTGGAAAAATTTCAGCACGTCGAGAATGTTGGTTTCGGCAATGGTGGCAATTTCGTAGTCGCCCAGTGTGCCACGCATGCGCTCGATGAGTGTGTCGACAGCGTTTTTGAAGTTGGCGGCTTTCACCATCATTATTTGCGCCGTTTTTTTCTCGATGCCTTTTTTCTCGTCGAGTGCGAGGTAGTTCACTTTGCAGCGATACCATTTGTCGGCATCTTCGCTGTCGTTGTCGAACAGTTCAGAAATTTTCGTTTTGCGAATGTCGGCAATCTCAATTTCGCCCGTGGTGGAATAGTGCTTCACTTCCGCCAAAATGCGATTTTCGGCTTCGGTAAATGTCATTGCATCTATCAGGAAAGGTTCGGTAACTTTTGTCATGAGACCGTCTTCGCCTTGACGGTCGAATTTTACTTTAACAGAAAACCAAGTGTACATTTTTTGTTGATTTGTTTAATTGTTCAGGATATTTTGTTCGATGAATTTTTTGTGATCAGCATTTGGCTGGTCAGCAATCTCCAAAAATTGCTGCAACAGCGGTGTGCTTGTGGCATCGGGATAACTTTCGACATAGGCCTCGATGGTCTGCTGCAAGGTGCTATCTTGCTGATTATCAGCATTAAGCAATAGGCAGATGAGATAATGCTCTTGGCACGCTTTTATTTCGGCGGTCATTTGGTCGTTGGGGTAGGCGGCAAGCATGTCGTCGCAGAGTTTCAGACGGTGTGCCAGTTCTTCGTTTGTTACAATCACCCCTTCGTCGGTAACCGAGGGCGTTTCCACCTCAATCTCCGTCAGTTTTATCATGTCGCGCTCCGATGGTGTCAGATATTTGTCGAATGCTTCGGCAATGTAGGCTGGCATGGTGTGTGTGATTATTTCGCCTTCGGAGGCGTACATCAGCAATCCGTAGCGGCGCATTCCGTCCATCACATTTTCGAGCGAATCGAGCAGTAGCGTGTCGTTTGGCGTGTTCAGCGCGGCGCTGTAGGCCTCTTGCATCAAACCCTGCTGCATATCGGCATTGGCGTATATGTAGTTGATGAACAATTCCTGCAAATTCGCCACTTGCACGGAATCCATGTTGCTTGCGTCGATTATCATGTCGTGCGCTTTTGCAATGTTTCCGAGTTCGAGCGGGACGGATAGGTTCAGCGTCTCGACAATGGCGTTGTATTGCCTTTCGGTGCGGTTGCAGGCTGAAAAAACGGCAGCGACCAGAAGAGTGAAAAATAGAGTGCGTTTCATGGTGCGTACATTTTCTGCAAAAGTACACATTATTTGTTTATCACCGAATTATTTTGGCGAAAAAAATGTAATTTTGCAATCGTTTACACCCTATTCTCCGCAGTTATGACGATTTTTTACGCTCCCGACATTCTTTCGAATCCATTTTTGCCCGAGGAGGAATCGGCGCATTGTGCCAAGGTTTTGCGCATGCAAGCGGGTGATGTGGCGCACGTTATCGATGGCGTTGGCAACCTGTACGAAGTTCGCATTGTAGCGCCTCACGCCAAACACACCGAAGTCGAGATTCTTTCTGTTCAGCACGATTTTGGCAAGCGCCCGTTTCGGCTGCATTTGGCCGTGGCGCCCACGAAAAATATCGATCGTTTCGAGTGGTTTGTGGAGAAGGCTACCGAGATTGGCGTCGATGAGATTACGCCGTTGTGTTGCCGTTTTTCGGAGCGCAGGGTGATTAAACCCGATCGCATCGAGAAGATAATTGTGGCGGCGTCGAAGCAGTCGTACAAAGCCCAAGTGCCGCGACTGAATGACATGATCGATTGTGAAGAATTTTTGCGCGCAGTGCACGAGTCGCAGCGTTTCATTGCGCATTGTTACGAGGGCGAAAAACCGCATTTGTTGCATGTTTGTCCGCCCGCTTCGGATGTGGTGGTGATGGTCGGTCCCGAGGGCGATTTTAGCAGAGAAGAGGTGAATCTGGCACTCGAGCAAGGCTTTACTGCCGTTACGCTCGGACAAAGCCGCTTACGCACCGAGACCGCTGGCGTGGTGGCATGCCATTTGGTGACGGTGGTGAATGAAATTGGGAATAAAGAGTAAAGATTAAAGAATAAAGACTTGCGCTGCAAGTTGTTGAAGGTCAGTGAGTTGTGCGGGAGGGTTGAGAATTTTTGTCCGCCATTTTTCTCAAATTCGTTTTTTAGAAATGCTGTTGTGACCTTTACAGTCCTTTTACTGTTTGAAGCATGCGACTCCACGAGTATTTTTGACGCTCTTCCTCTATTCCTTCGCGGAAACGATCGGAATCTTCGTTGGCGCAGAAATCTGCCAGCGCATCGGCAATGGCTTGCGGATCGACGGGCGTTACGTAGCCCACTTTGCCGTTTGGAACAATCTCGGCCAATCCGCCAACATTCGTTACCAACATCGGCTTGCTAAAATGATACGCAATTTGCGTTACGCCGCTCTGCGTGGCGGTTTTGTAGGGTTGCACAATGATGTCGGCTGCCGAAAAATAGACGCGCACTTGGTCGTCGGGAATGAAATTGGTGTGCCAAATGACGGGTTGTGACAGATTCAACTCTTTTTCGAGCGCATGATATTTTTCGCTGTTGTTGTAGAATTCGCCAGCCACAACCAGATGCACATCGCCCTTTTGCAGACGTTTGTCGGCATAGGCATGTAGCAGCAGATCGAGACCTTTGTAATCGCGAATGAAGCCAAAGAAAAGCAGAATTTTTCCATCGGCAGGCAGTCTCAATTGCTTGCGCGCTTCGGCTTTGTCTAACGGATCACCATATATGTCGTAGATTGGGTGCGGTGATATTCGAACTTTTTTGTTTGTGTTCTTTCCAAGTAGGGCAAGACAATCGTCGTGTACACTGTCTGATAGCGCCACAAAACTATCTACACTGCGTAGAAAATAGCGTACAAACATTTTATCCCATGCTTTTGGTTCGTGTGGTATTACGTTGTGTAGTATCGATGTCACTTGCATGCCTTTGTGGCGCGCGATGCGTGTAATCGTGCCCAAACATGGAGCCATCAGCGGAATCCAAAATGGTACAATCAATAGGTCGGGCTGCATTTTTCGGATTTGGCGCGCCGTGCGAATCCACGAAAATGGATTGATGGAGTTCATCAAACGGCTAATTTTCAAATCTTTTGGTGCGGGCGCATCGCTGTATTGCGTTTTGCCGGGGAACAGAAAATCGGGATATTGCATGGTGAAAGTTACCACCTCCACCTCGTCGCCCGCCGCCTGCGCCTCGTAGGCTAGTCGCTCGTTGAATGCCGCCAAACCGCCCCGATAGGGATATGCCGTGCCAAGAATTATTATGCGCATTTTTTTTCAGATTTTATTTTTCGCGAATCGTCGTTTTCGCTTTTTTGCGCTTGATTATTTCCATGGCGATGGCAGCAACGAGTGTGGCGCAGAAAATGCCGAAGCAGATCAGCGACAGCGTGTTGCCTTTGTGTACGCTCTCTGGGTCGAAAACCATGGCGAGCGTATGCGTTCCAGCGGGAATCACAGCCGCACGCAGCATGTAGTTGACGCGCGCCAACGGCAGTTCGTTCTCGAGGTTGCCTTCGCCATCGGTCAGGTAAATGTGCCAACCGTATGGATAGTAGATTTCGGAGAATACTGCCACACGATTTTGCTCGTTTTGCGCCTGATAATCAATGCGTTTTGGCGTATATTTTGTCAAGTGAATTTCGTCTTCGTCGAATGCCATGAGCGGCGCAATGTCGTACTGGTCGAGGCGCAATTGATCGGCAAACGCACTATCAGCCACGGCAGTGGTGTGCAGATTGATGTGGTCGAGCGCGGCAATCTCGTCGTTGGCATTGCCCACAAGTTGCACATCGTTCACAAACCAGCAATTGCCCATGGCGTAAGGATTTTCAACAGGGATTTGCAGATTATTTTGCAACGGCACAATGGCATATTTCATGTTCAGCATGTTCAGCACGGGGAAGAGGCTATCGCCGCTGCATTGTTCCAATTGTCCTTGCGTTTGCACCACGGCAGTCATCAGCGGCCCCATCTCAGGCACCAGATGTTCGTCGATCAAATCCTGATAACGACGCAATTTTGCTGCCGAATAACCGCCAATCGATTTTAGATAATAACTCGTTCGCGCCTCGTTGAATGCGTTGCCCGAAACATTCAGCACGCGGAAATGCGATTTGTCTTGCAGCAACTCTTTTTCGTACGGCTTCATCTCGAACGGGCGCTCCATCTCTTTTTTGCTCACATACATGTCGTTGTTGCAGTAGCGTTTGTCCACCGTCCACAAATCAGCCAAAATTAGCACGGTGAGCGCCACGCCAAACCAAATGGTGGCTTTGGGTTGCGATTTTTGGTAGAGTTTTTTTGCGTAGAAATAGACGAGTCCTGCGCCCATCAGCACAAACAGCAACGAACGCCATGCATCGCTGCGAATCATGCTTGTGCGCTCTGCCAAAATGGCGTTGTAGGCAAATTCAGGCAATTGATTTTTGAAATTAACGTCATATTCTGATGTAACATCAATTGCGCCAGCAAGAAGCGCCACAATCAGGCAGATGCCGCCCGTTATTCCTGTGGCAATGCCGAGCATGGTGAGCAGGCGTTTGTATTCGATTTTTTTCTCCGAAATGGTTTTCAGCGCTAAAAATCCGAGTAGCGGCATGGTTATTTCAGCCACAATCAGAATGCTCTCGACCGCACGGAATTTGTTGTATGCTGGGAAATAATCGAAAAACAGATGACTCCACGGTGCAAAATGCCGTCCCCATGCTAGCGTTATCGAAAAGAGTGTGGCGGCCAGCAATGCCCATTTGTACGGACCTTCGACTATCAGCAAACCAAGAATGAAAAGCAGGCAGACTATCGCGCCAATGTAGACTGGTCCGCTGGTGAAGGGTTTGTCGCCGCGGTAGGTTGGCGCGCTTTTGCAGAATTGTTTGGCTGCACTGCGTTGCACACCTGCATCGGTCAACTCTTTGTAGAGCGTCGAATTTTCGCCCACATTGTAGCCGCTCATGCCGCCTTCGAAATTCGGGATCAGCAGCGTCATTGTCTCGTCGATGCCGTAACTCCATTGTGTGGCGTAGTCAAAATCGAGACCCTTGGTTTTGTTGGTTGGATCTTTGGCTTTCTCCAGATCGCTATGACCGCCGCGCATGGTCTCTTCGGCGTACTCTTTGTTTGCAAAAAAGTTGGCGCTGCCCATGCCTATGCCCACCACAAACGAGGCGAAAAATATAGTCGTGGCTATGCCGAAATGTTTCCAATCTTTCGATTTCCAAGCAATGACCAATTCAGCAAACCAAAACATGCCAATCATCATGCAGATGTAGTACGACATTTGTGGGTGCGTGTAGAAGCCGATGTAACTGAAAAACATCACCAGCAGTGCGCCCCAAGTGTATTTTTTCTGATAGGTTAGAATGAATCCCACGACCACTAGCGTCATCCAAGTGATGGAGAAACATTTGCCGTTGTGCGCGGCTGCCACTACCACAAAAAAGTAACTCGACATGGCAATGGCAAATGCGCCCGCCATGCTCAGCCAGCGATTGACTTTGAACGCCCGCAGTAGCAGAAAAAATGCAATCAGATAGTAGAAAAATATGAAAATGGCGTTTCTGTTGCCCCACGAGAGCAGCCAACGAACGGGTCGCAACATTCTGTCGAGCGTGAAACCACCGCCGCCGCCAATCTGATAGTTCGGCATGCCGCTAAACATGCCATTGGTCCAATAGCTGTAGTCGCCCGTCTCTTTGTGAAAATTCACGCTCTCTTGCACCGCCGCACTGCCGTTGATGCAGTCGCCCGCATACACCGCTTTGCCCTCCATCGCTGGATAAAAATAGATGATGCTGGTCACCGCAAACACCAAAATAATGAGCAACATAGGCCAAATCTGCTTAAAATCAATCTTCTTCATTTTATTTCAATTTTCCTATTTCCTATAAACTCTAACCTATAACCTTTAACCTCTCACCTTTCATACTTCACTTCGGTCAAAAACAGTCCGCACGCTGGCACCGACATGCCTGCTGCACAGCGATTTTTTGCCTCAATTATTTTCCTGAAATCGTCCACCGAATAGTTGCCTTTACCCACTTCTACGAGTGTTCCAACGACGGCGCGCACCATGTTTCGCAAAAAACGATTCGCCTCGATGGTGAAAATCCATTCGTCGCCATGCTTGTCCCAATGCGCCTCGCTGATGGTGCAAATCATGGTTTTAACATCGGTGTGGACTTTCGAAAAACTTGTGAAGTCGTGTTCGCCCAGCAGCACTTTTGCGGCTTGGTTCATGGCGTTGTAGTCGAGTGCCACGGGCAAACGCCACGCAAGGTCGGTCTTGAACGGATTTTTCTCCGAAATAATATGGTACTCGTAGCGGCGCGCCGTTGCGTCGAAGCGTGCGTGGGCATCGTCAGCCACTTGGCGCAAACCGCTCACAGCAATGTCGGGCGGAAGAACGCCATTCAGTCGTGCCAAAAATTTTTCGGCATCGTCAATCGGTTTCTCCACATCGAAATGCGCCACCATTTTCGTTGCATGCACGCCAGCATCGGTGCGACCAGCACCAACCACCTGCAGGGCAGGGTAGCGCGTCACCGTGCGCAGCGTGTCGGTCAAAACCTGCTGCACTGCAACACCATTGGGCTGCGTTTGCCAGCCGCAATAGTGCGTTCCACGATACGAAAATGTCAGAAAATAGCGCAATGCCGATTAAAAATTTCGATTTTTGAAACTAACCTGCAAAGTTAGCGTTTTTATCTCACTTATAAAAGTGGTGTGCTTCGATGAATTTTTAGCAGGTGAAAAATTGCACTTTTCATTGCACTTTTGCATGCTATTTTGCTGATTTTCAGGCATTTTTTGGCACACTTTTTGCACGATTTTTTCAGTCGAAATAAAAAAGTGACGATTTTCGGCAAAAAATTTTTTGTGTATTGAAAAAAACACTATCTTTGCTCGAACAAACAAAATAGCATCTTATGTCAGCAAACATTGGATACATTTCGCAAATCGTAGGACCTGTAGTCGATGTGGTTTTCTCGGTTGATGAGGAAAAAGGCGAACAACTGCCTGCCATTCACGACGCGCTCGAAATTACACGACCAAACGGTAAAAAACTCGTTCTCGAAATTCAACAACACATAGGCGAAAACACCGTTCGCTCGGTGGCAATGGACTCGACCGATGGTCTGCGCCGCGGACTCGAAGTGCGCGCACTGGGCAAACCTATCTCAATGCCTATCGGAACGCAGGTGAAAGGGCGTCTGCTCAACGTCATTGGCGAAGCCATCGATGGCATGAACGCACTCGACTACACCGAGACTTACCCCATTCACCGCGAACCGCCAAAATTCGATGAACTGTCGACCTCGAAAGAGATTCTCTTCACGGGTATTAAAGTTATTGACCTGCTTGAACCCTATTCAAAAGGTGGTAAAATTGGTCTGTTTGGCGGCGCTGGTGTTGGCAAAACGGTGCTTATTCAAGAGTTGATAAACAACATCGCCAAAGGTCACAACGGCTTTTCGGTGTTTGCTGGCGTTGGCGAACGCACCCGCGAAGGCAACGATTTGCTGCGCGAAATGATTGAGTCAGGCATCATTCGCTATGGTGATGAATTCAAAAAGAGCATGGAAGAGGGCAAATGGGACCTCTCGAAAGTTGATTATAACGAACTCGCAAAATCGCAAGTGGCGCTGATCTTTGGTCAGATGAACGAACCGCCAGGAGCACGTTCGAGCGTGGCGCTGTCGGGACTTACGGTGGCGGAGTCGTTCCGCGACAGCGATGGCGGACACGATATTCTGTTCTTTATCGATAACATTTTCCGTTTCACGCAGGCAGGTTCGGAGGTTTCGGCGTTGCTCGGTCGTATGCCATCGGCCGTAGGTTATCAGCCAACTTTGGCCACCGAAATGGGCTTGATGCAAGAGCGCATCACTTCGACCAAACGCGGATCAATCACCTCGGTGCAGGCCGTTTATGTGCCAGCCGACGACTTGACCGACCCAGCTCCAGCCACCACCTTCACGCACTTGGATGCGACCACCGTTTTGAGTCGTAAAATCTCGGAACTTGGCATCTATCCAGCCGTCGATCCGCTCGATTCTACATCGCGCATTCTCGATCCGCAAGTTGTTGGCGAAGACCACTACAACACGGCTCAGCGTGTGAAACAGATTCTGCAACGCAACAAAGAATTGCAAGATATTATTTCGATTCTTGGTATGGAGGAGCTCTCTGACGAGGACCGCATGACTGTGAACCGCGCGCGCAAAGTGCAGCGTTTCCTGTCGCAGCCGTTCACCGTGGCAGAGCAGTTCACTGGCGTGCCGGGCGTGATGGTTTCGATAGAAGACACCATCAAAGGCTTCAAGATGATTCTCGATGGCGAGGTTGACGAATATCCCGAAATGGCATTCCTCAACGTCGGCACCATCGAAGAGGCCATCGAAAAAGGCAAGAAACTGCTGGCAGCCGCTAAACAAAGTGAGAAGAATTAGGAATTAGGAGTGAGGAGTTAGGAGTTTTTAATTGATAATTGACAATTGGGCGGTTCGACAAGCTCACCGCTCCCAACTTGAAACGTGAAAACTGAAACTTTTCAACAAGAAATCTAGAAATTAGAAATGAATTTTGCCGACTTCGACTAATGCGTTAAACTTATCAACTCGTCAACCTATCAACTTATCAACTTAAACGATGAAACTTGAGATAATTTCGCCGCAAGGCTCGATTTCCGCGGGCGAGGTAACGGCAGTAGCGTTGCCTGGCAAGTTCAGTGCTTTCGAAGTGCTGAATAATCACGCGCCCATCATTTCGTCGTTGAAGAAGGGCAAAATAACCTACCGCACCGAGGCTGGCGAGCAGTCGCTCATGATCGATGGTGGCTTTGTCGAGGTCGAAAATAATGTGATAACCGTCTGCATCGAAAGGGTTTTGGAATGAAAAGTTTTGTGGCATACAACTATTCGCTGCTGATAGTGATGTCGGCTGTGGGCGTGTTGCTTTTTGGCGGTGTGCTGCAGCAGTATGCATTCGGGCTTTTCTGGACTGTGCCAACGCTCTTTGCTGTGGCGGCGCTGGGCGATGTCGTCGCGCTGAAAGTGGGCGAAAGCAAAGATTCGCGCCATGCACTCAATTGGATTTTCGGTGCAAAATTGGCGAAATTCATCATCGCCATCACCTATTTTGTGGTATATATTAAAGTGGTGTGCGAGCAAAATGTGGCGTTTGCCATCACTTTTGTGGCGTTCTATTTTGTGACGCTCGTTGTCGAGACCATCTGTTTTTCAAAATTGCTGAAATCGAAGCATGCGTAATAGATTTTTCATCATATTGTCGATGGTGTTGCTCGCTGCAACCAACCTTTGTGCCGAGCCTGCCGCTACCGATTCGGTGGCTGACGAAGGCGAACGTCTCGATGTGAAAGCATTGATTTTCAATCACATAGGCGATGCATACGAATGGCATATCACCACCATTGGCGATACGCACATCACTATTCCGCTGCCCATCATCGTCTATGGCGAAAACAACGGATTTAGCATTTTCCTTTCGAGCCGACTGCATCACGCCGAGAGTTACAATGGTTACCGCTATGGTGCTGCCGATGGTGCGTATGCTGGAAAAATAGTGGAACTCGATGCCGATGGCAACGAAGTGCGTCCTCTCGACCTTTCGCTCACAAAAAATGCTTTGGCACTTTTGATAAATTGCGCTTTGGTGATGTGCCTCATTTTGTGGCTCACAAAATGGTACAAATCGCGTCCAATGGAGGCACCAACGGGCGTGCGTGGCATTTTGGAAATGCTCACCGTGAGTCTGCTCGACGACTTGATTAAACCCTGCGTTGGTCAGAATTATCAGAAATTTGCGCCTTATCTGCTCACGGTTTTCTACTTCATTTTCATCAACAATTTGATGGGATTGATACCAATTTTCCCTGGCGGTGCAAACACTACGGGCAACATCGCCATCACTTTTGTGTTGGCACTTTGCACCTTTGTGGCGGTGAATGTTTTTGGCACCAAAGAGTATTGGAAAGAGATACTTTGGCCCGACGTTCCCGTTTGGCTCAAAGCCATTCCGCTGATGCCCGCCATCGAACTTTTCGGCATTTTCACCAAGCCTTTTGCGCTGATGATTCGTCTGTTTGCCAACATCATGGCTGGACACGCCATTGTGCTGGGTTTGACTTCGCTCGTGTTCATCACCGCCTCGATGGGAGCTGCCATTTGCGCTGGCATGTCGGTGGTTTCGGTGCTGTTCACCATATTTATGGATTGTGTGGAATTGCTGGTGGCCTACATCCAAGCGTATGTGTTCACCATGCTTTCGTCGGTATTCATTGGTATGGCGCAAGTGAAACACGAATAAAAAATTAGGAATTAGGAGTTAGGAGTGAGGAATTTTT
>CAZGVF010000004.1:28079-31127 GCA_964528925.1 uncultured Paludibacteraceae bacterium
AAAAGTTATGTTGTTAGAAATTCTTAGCGCACAATTTGGTGCAGCACTTGGAGCAAGCATCGCCGTTATTGGCGCAGCCCTTGGCATTGGTAAAATTGGTTCGAGCGCAATGGAAGCCATTGCTCGTCAGCCCGAATCGGTGAGCGAAATTCGTTCGACCATGATCATTGTTGCCGCCCTTATCGAAGGCGTTGCACTGTTTGCCGTCGTTGTCTGCCTCATGGCGCTCTAAAAAAGTTGAGCCATGTCGCTGTTGATGCCCGAAACAGGTTTGTTGTTCTGGATGCTGTTGGCATTCGGAATACTCTTCTTTGTGCTGGCAAAATTTGCTTGGCCTGTGGTTACGCGCATGATCGACAAGCGCACTAACTACATCAACGACTCGGTGAAAGCCGCCGACGAAGCCAATCGCCAGCTAGAGAATGTGAAGGACGAAACGGCAAAAATTTTGGCAAATGCGCAACAGGAGCAACTCCGAATCCTGAACGAGGCCGCCGAAATGCGCAATCAGATAGTGCAAGAGGCCAAAGATAAGGCGCAAGTCGAAGCCAAAAAGGTGATCGACGAGGCAAAACGCCAGATTCAACTCGAAAAGGAGAATAGCATCGACGACCTGAAACGCCAAGTGGCCGAACTATCGGTCGACATTGCCGAAAAAGTGCTCCGTTCCGACCTTGAAAACGACAAGAAACAGTCGGAAATGATAGAAAAACTTTTGAACGAAGTAACGCTGAACTAACATGGACGCAGGAATGATTTCGGCGCGGTACGCCAAGGCACTGCTAGCGTGCGCCAAAGAGCGCGGCGACGATCGTCGGCTGTTCGATCTCATGTCGCAAGTGGCTGATAGTTTCGAGCAATGCCCCGAACTGACGGCTGTACTGAAAAATCCTACGCTCAGTGTTGAACGCAAAAAATCGCTTGCCCTAGCTGCTGCAGGCAATACCGACGACGAGCTTTACGCTCGTATGGTCGATCTGCTTTTGGAAAATGGGCGCGAAGAGGCGCTACAACGCATTGCACTCGACTATTGCGATCTGTTTCAGGTCGATACCAAAGTGTGCGTGGGGCGCGTAACTACCGCCAAACCCATCGACAAAACCTCGTGCCAACGCATCATTCAAATGCTCGAGAAACGCAGCGGACGGCAGGTGGAACTGAAAACTCGTGTCAATCCCGATTTGCTCGGCGGATTTGTGCTCGATGTCGAAGGCGAACGCCTCGATGCATCGGTGGCGGGTCAGTTGCTTCGAATAAAGAAAAAATTGGCGCAATAGCGCAAAAAAATTGAACAAAAAAACGAATTTATGTCGGAAAATATCAAAGTCAGTGAAGTTTCGGAAATACTGCGCCAACAGCTGGCTGGCATCGATTTGAATAGCCAATTTGAAGAGGTTGGCACGGTGCTGCAAGTGAGCGATGGTGTGGTGCGCATCTACGGACTGAAAAACGCTGAAGCCAACGAACTTTTGGTCTTCGAAAATGGCATGAACGCCATTGTGATGAACCTTGAGGAAGACAATGTTGGTGCGGTGCTTTTGGGTAGCAGCGAAAAGGTGAAAGAGGGCGATGTCGTTCGTCGCACGCACCGTATCGCCTCCATTCGTGTGGGCGAGGGTATGCTTGGACGCGTCATCGATCCGCTGGGAAACCCCATCGACACCGATGCTCCCATCACGGGCGAACTCGTAGAGATGCCGCTCGAACGCAAAGCACCGGGCGTAATCTATCGTCAGCCTGTGAATCAGCCTCTGCAAACGGGTCTGAAAGCCGTCGATGCCATGATTCCGATTGGTCGCGGACAGCGCGAGCTTATCATTGGCGACCGCCAGACGGGCAAAACCAGTATTGCCATCGACACCATCATCAATCAGCGCTCGAACTACGAGGCTGGCGATCCTGTCTACTGCATCTATGTGGCAGTGGGGCAGAAGGGTTCAACCGTGGCGACGTTGGTGAACACGCTACGCGAAAAAGGCGCGATGGACTACACCATTGTGGTTTCGGCAACTGCCTCTGACGCTGCTGCCATGCAGTATTTTGCTCCGTTTGCAGGCGCTGCCATTGGCGAATATTTCCGCGATACTGGTCGTCATGCGCTGGTGGTTTACGATGATTTGTCGAAACAGGCCGTGGCTTACCGCGAGGTGTCGTTGATTTTGCGCCGTCCGTCGGGTCGTGAGGCCTATCCTGGTGATATTTTCTATCTGCATTCGCGTCTGCTCGAGCGCGCTGCCAAAATCAATCAGCAACAAGAGGTGGCTGAACAGATGAACGACCTGCCCGATTCGCTACGTGGTAAGGTGAAAGGTGGTGGTTCGCTCACGGCGCTGCCAATCATCGAGACGCAGGCGGGCGACGTGTCGGCCTACATTCCAACGAACGTCATCTCCATCACCGATGGTCAGATATTCCTCGATACTGATCTGTTCAACCAAGGCAATCGTCCTGCCATCAATGTCGGCATTTCGGTGTCGCGTGTGGGCGGTAATGCGCAAATCAAGGCGATGAAAAAGGTGGCTGGTACACTCAAAATCGACCAAGCACAATATCGCGAGTTGGAGGCATTCTCCAAATTCGGTAGTGATATGGACGCCGTTACGGCCATGACCATCGACAAAGGACGCAAAAATACGCGTCTGTTGGTTCAGCCAGTCTATTCGCCAATGCCCGTGGAGAAACAGATTGCCGTACTTTATTGCGGCACGAACGGACTTTTGGCAGATGTTCCGCTGGAGAAAGTTTCGCTTTTTGAACGCGAATTTTTGAATGTCCTTGAGTTGAAACATCAGAAAGATGTGCTCGATGTGCTGCGAAGTGGCGTGATAAACGATGAAGTGCAGGCCATTCTGCGCCAAGAAGCCGCTGAGGTGGTTAAACGAGTAGCAGGCAAATAATTACTTAATTGTTTAATTTCCAATTTTTTAATTATTTACGGTTCGACAGGCTCACCGCACAATTTGAAATTTGGGAATCTGAAATCTGAAATTTTTCATGAGTTCGCAGAAAGAGATAAAAACGCGCATTGCATCGGTGTCGTCGACTATG
>CAZGVF010000004.1:31227-33289 GCA_964528925.1 uncultured Paludibacteraceae bacterium
CATGAGTTCGCAGAAAGAGATAAAAACGCGCATTGCATCGGTGTCGTCGACTATGAAAATTACGTCGGCGATGAAGATGGTGGCTTCGGCCAAACTGCATAAAGCGCAGAAAAATAGCGAGACTTTTGTGCCGTATCAGCACAAATTGGAGGCGATGTTGCGCAATTTTCTCTCGACCGAAACTTCGTTCACTTCGCCTTATGCCGAACAGCGCGAGCCGAAACGCGTGGCCATTGTGGCGGTGTCGTCGAACTCGAGCTTGTGCGGAGCGTTTAATTCTACCGTCATTCGTGAGCTCAATCGCCTGATTGACCAATACGACGCCTCCGTTGGACGTGAAAATCTGCTTGTCTTTCCAATCGGGAAAAAAGTGTACGATGCTTGCCGTAAGCGTGGTTTTCAGCCTGAAAATCTGAACGAACTCATCGACAATCCGCACTATGATGCCGCAACTGCTTTTGCCGACCGTTTGATGGCACTTTTTGCCAATCACGAAGTCGATCGTGTGGAGTTGGTTTATCAGCATTGCAAAAGCACATCGACGCAGCAACTTGTTCACACCGATTTCTTGCCAATTTCGCTCGAAGCCGATGCCGAGGGCGTTTCGCTGGGCGCGGATTACATTGTTGAGCCGAGTAAAAGTGAGATTTTGGCTGAATTGTTGCCAAAGGTTTTGCGGCTGAAAATCTATTCTGTGTTGCTCGATTCGTATGCTGCCGAGCAGGCGGCGCGCACTGTGGCTATGCAGGTTGCGACCGACAATGCCAACGACTTGCTGCAGGAACTCACCATTCAGTACAACAAGAGCCGCCAGCAAGCCATCACCAACGAACTTCTCGACATCATTGGCGGTACGCAAAAGTAAAATCATTCAATCATCAATAAAGAAAGACGGCTCCCATTTCGTGAGTCGCCTTTTTTGTGTACGATTAGGTGGCGCAAAATTGCCGTTTGTCGAGCAAAAATTTGGTAGTCAGAAAATAATTCGTAAATTTGCCGAGCGATTTCCGAAAAATCGCCTTTGAAAAACACCTTAAATCTATTTTTATCATGAAACGATTAAACCTAATCGCTGTGTTGTTGTGTTGTGCGCTGTTTGCGCTGGCGCAGCAATCGAAACTCTCGCCCTATTCGCGCGTGCTAGTCGATGCGCAGAACGAGGCAAAAACTACTGAACAACGCACTCAGTTGCGCAAAAACTTCCATCTTCGTGTGGCCAACAACGGACAAGATGTTGTGTCGGCGTTTGTGCATTTTGCTGATGCCGCTGCCGATAAATCGGGTGTGCTGGCGGCTTATGGTGCTACGCTGGTGAACGATTTCGACGATTTCGTTACTGCGCGCATTCCTGTGGAAAATCTTGAGGCATTGAGTCAAGACGAAGCCGTGAAAATGGTGGAGGTTGGTACACCTGCGCGCCGCCGCATGGACAAGGCTCGCACGGCTGCCAATGTCGACAAAGTGCAGGCTGGCACCGATCTTACGCAGCCATTCCTTGGGACCGACGTGGTAGTTGGCGTGGTCGATGGTGGCTTCCAGTACGATCACATCACATTCTACGATCTTGAAAACACCAGCGAACTGCGCGTGAAATGCGTCTACAATCTCGAAACAGACGAAAAATACGAAACGCAATCGGACATTGAGAAAGCTGGCTACGACGATGAGGACGACACCGACGGTCATGCTACGCACGTTACGGGCATTGCGGCTGGTTCTTACAGCGGAAACAACTATTATGGCGTGGCAAAAGATGCCGACATCGTGATGGTGCGCTATGGCAATTCGGAAGACAATACCGACATTATCAACGGCATAAAATACGTGTTCGATTACGCTACAAAAGTGGGCAAACCTGCTGTGGTGAATTTGAGTCTTGGAACGCATATTGGTCCGCACGATGGCACATCAACTTTCGATGTGGCGCTCGATAAAATTGTGGGCGAAGGTCGCATTGTCTGCGGCGCGGCTGGCAACGAAGGCGACTATCCGCTCTACAGCGAGGCAACGCTTGCTGCTGGCGAATCGCACACTTTCGTTCTCGATGTGACTGATTATTACG
>CAZGVF010000005.1:0-33039 GCA_964528925.1 uncultured Paludibacteraceae bacterium
TCAGTAAAATTACAACCGACAAAAATAGTAAAAAAAATGCCAATTCAAGCGGTTGCAGCGATTTTTTTTTCAACAGTGAAAGAGGTTAGAGATGATAGTTTATAGGTTAGAGTTGTATGCTCGCTAGCACTCCTAACTTCTCACTCCTAATTCCTCACTTTTATTTGATGATTTCGCAGCCCATGTACGGCACAAGCACTTTCGGCACGCGAATGCCATCGGGTGTTTGGTTGTTTTCGAGAATGGTGGCTACAATGCGCGGCAGAGCCAAAGCCGAGCCGTTGAGCGTGTGGCAGAGTTCGGTTTTGCCATCGGCAGTTTTGTAGCGACATTTCAGGCGGTTGGCTTGGTAAGTCTCGAAGTTCGATACGGAACTAACCTCGAGCCAGCGTTTTTGTGCAGCCGAGAAGGTCTCGAAGTCGAAGCAGAGCGCAGCCGTGAAACTCATATCGCCACCGCAAAGGCGCAGAATGCGATAAGGCAACTCCAGTTTTTTGAGCAGACCTTCGACATGGTCGAGCATCTCTTGGTGCGATTGTTCGCTGTGTTCTGGCGTGTCGATGCGCACAATCTCAATCTTCGAAAACTCGTGCAGACGGTTCAATCCGCGCACATCTTTGCCATACGAGCCAGCCTCGCGACGGAAGCATTGCGTGTAGGCGCAATTTTTTATTGGCAGATCTTTTTCGTTCAGAATCACATCGCGGTAGATGTTCGTAACAGGCACTTCGGCGGTCGGAATCAGATAGAGATCGTCCACCTCGGCGTGATACATTTGTCCCTCTTTATCAGGCAGTTGACCCGTTCCGTAGCCCGAAGCAGCGTTTACGACCGTTGGCGGCATTATCTCCAGATAGCCAGCGGCACGTGCCTCGTCGAGGAAGAAGTTGATGAGCGCACGTTGCAGACGCGCACCCCAACCTTTGTATACGGGGAAACCTGCGCCCGTAATCTTCACGCCAAGTTCAAAATCGATGAGATCGTATTTTTTTGCCAATTCCCAGTGTGGCAGTGGCTCGAAACCTTCGAATGTTGGGATTTCACCGCCCATTTTTTCAACCACATTGTCCTCGGCTGTAGTGCCTTCGGGAACGCTCTCTTTTGGCAGATTCGGTATTTGAAGCAGCAGATTGCGCATGGCAACCTCTTTTTCGTCCATTAATGCTGAGAGGCGTTTTGTCTCCTCTTTCAGTGCGGCAACTTCGACTTTGGCTTGGTCGGCTTCGGCTTTTTTGCCCTGTTGCATCAGACCGCCAATCGACTTCGACAGCTGATTGCATTGTGCCAATTTGGCGTCCAATTCCTTTTGTGCAGCGCGACGATCGGCATCGTTGGCTAGCACTTGGTCAATCATTTCGGCGGCTGGTGCGAAATGCTTTTTACCCAGACGACGAACCACTTCGTCGCGGTGTCCAATGATTTGTTTGAGTGTAAGCATATTATTTTTTGATAAAAATTTCTCTAGTTTTCAAACTGCAAAATTATAAATTTTATTTCAGATTTCAAATTTCAGATTTCAGATTGTGCAAACGTGAAAAATGTGCGCTTTACCAAAAGTCTTTTGTCTTTATTCTTTTGTCTTTGCTCTTTACTCTTTATTCTTTACTCTTTACTCAACTTCTTCGGCAGATATTGCGTCTGCACGTGCATCATGCTGTTCCAGAGCGACGAGGCGGCGTTGGGGTTTAGTCGTTCCATCTGTTCGAGCAGGCGGCGCACATCGCTGCGGTGCGATTCGTGTTCGTAAGGACAATTTTTTACCTGTTTGTGATAGCCACGCTCTTCGGCCAAGCGTTGCAATTCTGCTTCGCGCACATCGGCCAGTGGGCGAATTATGGTCATGTCGAACTTGTCCATGCGCAGCAGCGGCGGCATTGAACCGAATGCGCCCTGAAAAATCTGGTTCATGAGCAACGTCTCGAGCATGTCGTCGCGGTGGTGGCCAAGGGCTATTTTGTTGCAACCCAGCTCTTCGGCAAGCGAAAAAAGTGCTTTGCGCCTGTGCCACGAGCAGAGAAAACAGTGCGACTGCCGCTCGTCGGTCGAGGCATCGAAATGCGTGGTTCGATGCACAAACTGCACATCGTGGGCGGCGCAAAACTGCTCAAGATAAGCCAAATCGGACTGATATGGCACATTATCCACCGCAATGTGCGCTGCCACCACGCTGAAGCGCGGACGGTAGATTTTTGCTCGCTCGCCAAGAAACTCGACCAGCGCCAACGAATCTTTTCCGCCCGAAAGGCCAATGAGAATGCGGTCGCCATCGGCAATGAGGCCGTAGTGCTTGAGCGCAGCGTTCACCTTGCGCTGAATGGTATCGAATCGTGTCATTTGGTTTCTAGGTTTCTGAGTTTGTAGAAATTGCTTGCGCAATTTCTGTTCTGTTGTTGAACCAAATTGTAGGGTCGCGGCATGCCGCGTCCGTGTTCTACAATCGCATTTCGTAGTGTCGAAAAAAAAAGTTCGAAAAACCGAGGTTTTCCGAACCTTTTTTTATTGTGTGCAAAGAAATTATTCTGCAACTACTTCGAGGGTTACTTCGGCAGTTACATCGCGGTGGAGTTTAACCACGGCTTTGTATGTGCCAACCTCTTTGATGGCGTCTTTGATTACGATGGTCTTGCGATCGATTTCGTAGCCAAGTTTTGCCAACTCTTCTGCCACTTGAATGCTGTTTACCGAGCCAAAAATTGTTCCCGTAGAACTTGTTTTTGCACCGATAGTCAGCGTCAAGCCATTGATCTTAGCAGCCAGTGCTTCGGCATCGGCTTTGATTTTTGCCAGTTTGTGGGCGCGTTGTTTTTGGTTTTCGGCCAAAACTTTGCGTGCCGATTCGCTAGCGATTACGGCTTTGCCCGTAGGAATCAGGTAGTTACGACCGTAGCCGTCTTTCACTGTAACGATATCGTCTTTGTAGCCAAGGTTGGTTACATCTTCTTTCAGTATCACTTGCATGGTTCGTTCCTCCTAATTATTTCATCAAATCGGTTACGTATGGGAGCAATGCCAAGTGACGAGCGCGTTTTACGGCTTGGGCCACTTTGCGTTGGTACTTGAGCGATGTGCCAGTGAGGCGGCGTGGCAGGATTTTGCCCTGTTCGTTCAAGAATTTTTTCAGGAACTCAGGATCCTTGTAGTCGATGTATTTGATGCCGCTCTTTTTGAAACGGCAGTATTTCTTCTTCTTGTTATCAACTGCCACGGGAGTCAGGTAACGGATGTCTGTGTTGTTTGCCATAGCGTTTATTTCTCCTCTTGTTGTTGGTTCGACGTTTTGTTAATGCGTTTTTGTGCATATTCCAATGCATACTTATCGAGACGGAATGTCAGGAAGCGCAGCACGCGTTCGTCGCGGCGGAATTGCGTTTCGAGGCCTGCTACCAGCGAAGGCTCGCCTTTGAATTGCAGCAAGGCATAAAAACCGGTCGATTTCTTTTGAATGGGGTAGGCCAATTTGCGCAATCCCCACAACTCCTCGTTCTCAATTTCGGCGCCGCTCTCGACGAGGAAATTTTTGAACTTCTCTACTGCTTCCTTCATCTGTGCGTCAGACAAAACGGGAGTCAAAATGAAAGCAGTTTCATAATGGTTCATCATACAGATAAAACTTTTGGTTTGAAATAAAAATTATTTTCGCTCTGCATCTTGCAAAAGCGACTGCAAAGGTACACTTTTTTTCTGAACCGACAAACGATTTCTTGAAAATTTTTTAATTATTCAATTTCCAATTATCCAATTATCCCGAAATTATGGGCATTTGGTAAAAAAATAGTTTCGCTGCCAACTGGAAATTAGAAATCTAGAAACCAGAAATCTTGTAATTAATTTGTGAGCAACTGCTGAATTTTCTCTGCATCGGAACGCGAAAATCCGTTCGCTACGGTTATTTGTCCGCCATTTGTTTCGATGACGATGTCGGCAAAGAGCAGACCCGCTTTGAGCGACACGCTGCCAATGTTGCTGCGCTGAATAATGGTGGTGTTGTAGCCAATGAGGCGCGCTTTGTAGAATGTTACTCGCTCGTCGTCTATCTCCAATTTATCTGGGAAAACAACATTGCCACCGGTAATGCGGCTGGCTGAAAATTTGTAGGTCATGTTTTGTGTTGTTTGATTATTTTTTCACTGGTCGAATGGCGTAGCCGAGGTAGCGCGCGCTGGTGAAAAGGCTCACTTGGCGCGAACTGAAACCTGCATGCCAAGCGTTGTAGGGATTGCCTTCGCTCAGTGCGTTGGTCCAATAGTTGCCATATTTGTCGGTCGAGAGCGAGAGCTTGTCGTCGCGGTAGCCCGTGGTTGGCAGAAAAATGTAACTGTCGGGGTCGTCTTTGCTAGTTACAATGTATCCCGAAACGCCTTTGCCCTCGTAGTCGGTGGTCCAAGTCCAGTAGCATTCGTCGATGAGTTCTTGCCAATCTTCTTTGGTTGGCATGCACCATTCGCTGCCCCATGCGCGTGTGGCGGCATCGTCGGTTGGCTGCAGTGTGCTTAGGCTGTCGGCCGTGCGGTTGCGTCCGCTGGTGATGTCGGTGCAGTATTTCTCGATGGCGTTGATTTCGCCATGTACGTAGTTGCCCCAAGTGTAGCGCTCTTTGGTGTCGATTTCGCCCCAAGCAAAAAGGCTGCCGACTTCTTCGGGTGCATTGGCGCCAACATTGAAGGTTGCCCAGAGTTTACCGCTTGTAAGATCGAGTTGCATATAATCTGGTGTGGCAGTTTGTGCATTGACCAGCAGTGTGGCGGCGCACAAGGCGATGAGGAGTGTGATTCGGTTCATAGTGGAGATTTCAGATTTTTAGATTTGGTGTCTAGAACTTTTCTGCAAAGTTTTGTGGTAACCAACCCCGCAATGAATTACGGGGTTATTGAGCGGTTTCCAAAGCAGGTTGCAAAATTATCAATTGTCAATTATCAATTATCAATTTAATGAGCGGTTGCGCTTGTCGAAGCGCAGTAACCAAGTCTTGCTACTTGTATCTTGCGACTTGCGACTGACAACCATTCGGCAAAATTACGAAAAAATATTGAACCTGCATCATCGAAAAAGAAAAATTTGTATTTTTGCACAAATAGTCCCGACAAAATCATCTGAAAGAAAATGGACAACGCGCTAAATATCGGCAAACTCTATTTCAAGGATACTTCGTTTGCGCACCTGATGAACAGGCGCATCTACAATGTGCTGCTGGTGGCGAGCAACTACGACGCTTTCACGCTGGAGGAAGATGGGCGAATCGACGAGCAGATTTTCGACGAATACCATGCGCTGAACTTGCGCTATCCGCCGCGTTTTACGCTGGCCAACAGTGCCGAGGCTGCCACGCGTTTGCTCCATCAGCGTTCGTTCGATCTGGTCATTTTGATGCCAAACAACGAGAGTTTCGACACGTTCGACTATGCCAAAGAGGTGAAACGCCATTTTCCCGAGCTGCCCACGGTGCTGCTCACGCCATTTTCGCGGCAGATGTCGGAACTGCTCGAGCATAAGGACCTTGCCGCCATCGATTATGTGTTCAGTTGGCTCGGCAATAGCGATCTGCTGCTGGCCATCATCAAACTGCTCGAGGATTCGATGAATGTGGAGGCCGATGTGGCGTCGGTGGGCGTGCAGGTGATTTTGCTAGTCGAGGATTCGGTGCGGTTCTATTCGTCGCTGCTGCCACACCTATATAAAGTGGTGTTTCGCCAGTCGCTGTCGTTCATGACCGAGGCGCTCAACGAACACGAACAGATGTTGCGCATGCGCGGTCGACCCAAAGTGGTGCTGGCGCGCTCGTACGAGGAGGCGATGGCCATCTACGAAAAATATCAGGCGAATATTCTTGGCGTCATTAGCGATGTCGATTTTCCGCGCGGTGGGCAGATGACCAAGCGCGCAGGCGTCGATCTTTGTCAGGAAATTCGCAAACACGACCCATTTTTGCCGATCATTCTGCAGTCGTCTGATGCCTCGAACTACCAATATGCCGAACTTTTGCGCGGTTCGTTCATCGACAAAAACAGCAAAACGCTCGATCTTGAACTGCGCGAAGCCATCATCACAAAATTTGGTTTTGGCGATTTCGTTTTTCGTGATCCAAAAACGGGGCAAACCGTGGCTGTGTGCCGCAATCTGAAAGATTTGCAGACGCTCATCTTCACAGTGCCGAGCGATTCGCTCTACAACCACATGATGCACAACGATGTGTCGCGTTGGCTCTATTCGCGCGCCATGTTCCCGCTGGCCGAATTTCTGAAACAACTCTCGATGGAGCATGTGCGCGATGTTGATGTGGCGCGGCAGATAATTTTCGACGCCATTGTTGGCTACCGACGCATCAAAAACCGTGGCGTAATCGCTGTGTTTCAGCGCGATAGGTTCGATATGTACTCCAATTTTGCCCGCATTGGCGAAGGCTCGCTCGGCGGCAAAGCGCGCGGCTTGGCTTTTCTCGATGCCATGCTCAAACGCAACGAAAACGACACCGAATTTGCAGGAATGGACATCAACATTCCGCGCACGGTGGTGCTTTGTACCGACATTTTCGATGAGTTCATGACTTCGAACAACCTCTATCCGATTGCCCTGAGCGACGCTTCGGACGAGGAGATTCTGAACGCTTTTTTGGAGGCAAAACTCACAAAACACCTGATGGGCGACCTCTACGCATTGCTCACCACCATCAAAGGACCAATCGCCATTCGCTCGTCGAGTCTGCTGGAAGACTCTCATTATCAGCCATTTGCTGGAGTTTATTCCACCTATATGGTGCCATTTTGCGAAAAGAGCAAGACCCACACGCTGATGATGGTTTGCGAAGCCATCAAGGCGGTATATGCTTCGGTCTACTACAAAGATAGCAAAGCCTACATGACTGCCACCAGCAATGTCATCGACCAAGAAAAGATGGCGGTGGTGCTGCAAGAGGTGGTCGGTACGAACCACGGCAGCCATTTTTATCCGTCGTTTTCGGGCGTGGCGCGGTCGCTCAATTTTTACCCAATAGGCAACGAGCGTGCCGAAGATGGCGTGGCGAACATCGCCCTTGGCCTGGGCAAATACATTGTCGATGGCGGCACAACGCTACGTTTCTCACCGTTGCATCCGCACAATGTGCTGCAAACCAGCACTTTAGACCTTGCGCTGCGCGAAACGCAAACCCGTTTCTACGCACTCGACATGAACGAAAGCACCTTCTTGCCAAAAGTGAACGATGGTTTTAACTTGCTGAAACTGAGCGTGAAAGATGCCGATGCCGACGGCGCGCTGCAATATATCGCCTCCACTTTCAATCCCTACGACCAAGCCATCTACGACAATATCGAGGAAGATGGACGGCGTGTGATAACTTTTGCCAACATTTTGCAGCACGGCGTGGTGCCGCTTGCGCCTGCGCTCGATGCCATTCTGAAGATGGGCGAACGCGAAATGGGTCGTCCCGTGGAGATAGAGTTTGCTGCCAACATCGACGCGGCGGCGCGACACTGTCAATTCTATCTGCTGCAAATTCGTCCGATAGTCGACAACAAAGAGATGCTCGACGAGGATCTTTCGCAAGTGACTGAAGATGAGGCGCTTGTGATTGCTCGTCAGGCACTTGGGCATGGCATCACCAACGATGTGAGCGACATTGTGTATGTGAAAACCGACAATTTTTCGCCGAGCAACAACCAACTCACCGCCTACGACATTGCCAAGATAAACGATGCGCTGATGGCCGAAAATCGCCATTACATTCTCATCGGACCGGGACGCTGGGGTTCGAGCGACGCGTGGCTGGGCATTCCCGTGAAATGGCCGCACATCTGCATGGCCAAAGTGATAGTGGAGTGCGGACTGCAAAACTACCGCATCGATCCGAGCCAAGGCACGCACTTTTTCCAAAATCTCACCTCGTTTGGCGTGGGCTATTTCACCATCAATCCCTACCTTGGCGATGGTTACATCGACTACGCCATGCTCGATGCATTGCCAGCCCTGCACGAAACCGAATGGGTGCGCCATGTGCGGCTACCGCAGCCCACAACCATCAAAATTGATGGCAAAAAGAGCCTCGGAGTAGTGATCGTGGAAAAGAATAAGGAATAAAGACAAAAGAGTAAGGACAAAAAAAGGCAGTAGTAAAAACTCACCGCCCCGTCTTTATTCTTTGATCTTTACTTTTTACTCAAAAAAAAATAATCGACAAAAAGTGAAAATTTATCGACAAAAATTTGTTTGGTAAAAAAATAAATTGTAATTTTACCGCGGAAAAACCTTTGAACCTTAACCACATAATTTTTTATACCATGAAAAAAACATTACTCTTCTTGGCAGCGCTGGCTACTTTTGCCTCGGCTAATGCGCTGACCTATAGCGTTACCGTTCCTGATGGGACGAATGCCTGCTACATTGCTGGCGACATGACCTCGTGGACTTTTAAGCAAATGACCAAGGTCGACAATACGCACTACACGGTTACCATCGACGACGCTACTGCAACGCAAAAGTATAAATACTGCAGTGGTCCCGATTGGACATATGTGGAAAAAACGTCTGATGGAAGTGAAGTCCAAGATCGTACTTATTCTGAAAGTGATGTCGTTGCAAAATGGGCTAGTGTGTTTGAGTACGATGAATCGGCACCCGTTACCTACAGTATCAAACACCCATGGAAAGATGGCGCAGACGGAAGTTGGTCGTACAAAGAACTGACCGCCAATGGCGATGGCACCTATTCTATTCGCGACATTTATGGTGGTAAGGGCTGTAATTGGAAATCGAATAAAAGTGGTGAAAATTGGATTGAGAGCCCAACCCTTGTCGGCGATCCAGCTGTCGGTGATTCTGCCATTTTCACGCTCACAAGTGTTGAAGGCAGTGGCGCAATTACCATCACCAAAATTGAAACTGCTTCGTCGGGCGACACTGGCGGTGATACGGGTGGCGACACTGGTGGTGACACAAGTGGAGATGTTACAAACGAAATCACCATTCGCGTGCAGATTCCTGAAGGATTGAGCGGTTGGGAATACACCGTTACTCCAAATCTTTACTATTGGACAACTGAAACAGATGGAAAATTTGCCGAAATGACCCTGAGCGAGGGCTGGTATTCTTACACCGTAAATGCGGCTACAATCAACTTCATCGTTGTGAATGGCGCAGATTGGACTGCATTGAATGGTGATTCGCGCCGCCAAACGGTAAATGTAATGGGTGTAACGGTTAGCACTTGCTATATCATGGCAAATGGCGCTGAAATTGCCGGCGATGATGGTTCAAGTTGGAAAAAAACTATGACTGCTACCGATTGTAATGCTACTATCGATCCAGATCCTGATCCAGACCCTGATCCAGACCCAGATCCAACCGAGCCTACTACTACCGATTATTATCTGATTGGCTACATCAACGGCGCTGACTATGGTTGTGGCGACACTGACTACGAAAATCTTGGCGACTACAAATTCGTCGATGGTCAAGTGAAGGCTACATTTACCGAGGTCTCGTATGTTTATGTAAAAACCGGCGACAACAAAAATTGGTATCTCTCTGAAACTTATGTTGAACCAGCCGAAAGCGCAAGTACCAAATTGGTTCAAAATGCAACGGAAAAAGTTGGCGTGCCTGCAAATGTTGAAGTTACGTTCACTTTGGTAGAAAATGGCGATGGCACACTCACGCTTTCGTACACCACCGCTACCACAGCCCTCGAACAAGTGCTGGTTAGCGACATCTACAGCGAAAATGGCTTCATTCTCGGTGCCGACAACATGCAGATTTTCACCGTTACGGGCATCGATGTTACCAACCTGAATGGCTCGCTGCACGGCGTTTACATCGTAAAAACAGCCAACACAGTGCAAAAAGTCGTTGTGAAATAATCGTTTAACAATTCTTGGAAAACGGTCTTCAGTCTCTGGAGATCGTTTTCTTTTTTTGAAAAAACAGAACCGCAGTCTCCATACCAATCGCACTCCCGCCGCACTTTATAGACTTTTCACTTTTCACTTTCACGCTAAAAATCGTATCTTTGCACTTTCTTTCCAAAAAAAATATGATGGGCAACGAATTTAGAATGATAGCCAAGACTTTCAATGGTCTTGAAAATGTTTTGGCTGAGGAATTGGTGAAACTTGGCGCCGACGATGTGCAAATCGATCGTCGTGCGGTGTCGTTTGTGGGCGATAAGGCGTTGATGTATCGCGCCAACCTTGCGCTGCGCACTGCTGTGCGTGTGCTGAAACCGATTCTCAACTTTACCGCCAAAAATGCCGACGAGGTTTACGACCAAGTGAAGACTATCGAATGGAACAAATTTCTCTCGGCTCAGCAGACTTTTGCCATCGATGCCACGGTCTATTCCGAAGATTTTCGCAATTCGCAATTTGTGAAATATCGCGTGAAAGATGCCATCGCCGATTGGTTCATGGAGCATGAAAATCGTCGCCCATCAATCCGCATCGATTCGCCTGATATTCAGCTGAATGTGCACATTTCGCACGATCAATGCACTGTTTCGCTCGATAGTAGCGGCGAGTCGCTGCACAAGCGCGGCTATCGCGATTCGCAGACCGAAGCGCCTATAAATGAGGCACTTGCGGCTGGACTTCTGCTCTTGGCTGGCTGGGACGGCAAGACCGATTTTGTCGATCCGATGTGCGGTTCTGGCACTTTTCTGATAGAGGCTGCTCTGATTGCGCTCAACATTCCGCCGTGCATCTATCGTCGCTCGTTTGCCTTCGAAAAATGGCCCGACTTCGATGCCGAACTTTTCGACACCATATATAATGATGACAGCGGCGAGCGCACTTTCGAGCATCGAATCGTTGGTTGCGACCTGTCGGCGCGCGCCCTGAAAATTGCCGAAATGAACATAAAAGCCGCTGGCTTGGCAAAATATATCACGCTCGAGCAGCGCGATGTGGCAAATTGGCAGCCGCAGTCGGAACCGTGCCTGCTGGTCACCAATCCGCCCTACGGCGAGCGCCTTGTTGATGATGATCTGCCGCAACTTTACGAAAATATTGGAAAAACCTTGAAACGCTGTTTTGCTGGCAGCACGGCGTGGGTGCTTTCGTCGAACAACGAGTGCCTGCAGCGCATTGGCTTGCACGCTTCGGAGAAAAAAGAGGTGCTGAATGGCGCGCTCGAGTGCCAATTTTTGAAATACGAACTTTTCCATGGTCGACGCAACCAATTTTTGGCCGATCGCGGAGCAAAAAAAGATGGCGAATCGCACGAAAATCGTCACGAAAAACCACGAAAATTGGAAAAATCGGGTGAAAAATCGGAAAAATTTGACCGCCGTCCGCGCAAATTCCATCACAACGATGACGAGCGTCCGCGCAAATTTGCTGATAGAAAATCGGGTGAAAAACGTTTCGGCGAGAAGAAATTTGGAGATAAGAAATTCGGTGATAAAAAGTTTGGCGACAGAAAATTTGGTGGCAAAAAGTTTGATGATCGTCGCGAAGATAGAAAATTTGGCGATAAACCGCATTTTGCTCATTCCGACGACCGCCGTCCGCGTCATTTCGATGATGATCGCCATGAATTCAAAGGCGGTAAACGCTCGTTTAACGACAATCGTCACAATCGCAGAAAGTAAAAAATCGACTTTTTATGGAAAATTTTGCAGGACTTTCATCGCCATTTTCTGATTACAAAACGGCAAAATTTGTGGTCGTACCAGTGCCTTACGATGCCACAAGCAGTTGGGTTCATGGTGCCGAGCGCGGACCAGAAAAATTGCTCGAGGCTTCGGTGCAACTCGAATGGTACGACACTGAAACAAAAACCGAGGTTTATCGCCACGGCATTCACACCGCTGCGCCCGTGGACGAACAGCGTTCGCCCGAACTGCTCTGCGATGCGGTGGAGCAGCGCATTGGCTCTCTTCTCGACGACGGAAAAATACCCGTAACCATTGGCGGAAACCACACCGTGAGCATTGGAGCAATTCGCGCTGCGGCCAAGCGTTCCCCGAATCTCACTGTGCTTCAACTCGATGCGCATAGCGACCTGCGCCGCTCGTACGAAGGCTCGCCGCTGAACCATGCCTGCGTGATGAATCAGGCGAAACAGGTGGCGCAAATCACGCAAGTGGGCATTCGCAGCCAGTGCATTGAGGAGACCGACAATTTTGATCCGAACCGCATATTTTGGGCAAAAGATATCTATTTCGATCGCGACGCGGCGTGGGAGGAACGCGCCTACAGCACTTTGAACCAGAATGTCTACCTCACCATCGACCTCGATGTGTTCGACACGGGGATTTTGGCTGCCACGGGCACTCCCGAGCCTGGCGGACTGCAGTATTTTCAGGTTTTGCATTTTCTGCGCCCACTTTTCGAGCGTTTCAATGTGGTGGCGTTCGACATTGTGGAACTCTGTCCCAAACCAAACCTGCACGCCTCCGACTATCTTGCCGCCCGCTTGGCCTACCAGTTGATGACCTACAAGGCGATGTTTAATTGATAGTTGACAATTGACAATTGGTAATTATTTCGCCCCAATCTTCAAATTTTCAAATCTTCAAATAGACAACTCGAAACAGCGCGAAGCGCGAAACTATTCGAAACCAAGAAACTTATAAACAAGAAACTCAGCCCGCCCATTAGAGCGAACTGAGTTTTTCTTGTTTTGTAATGATCTGGTTATCAGACGATTCCTTGCGCAAGCATGGCTTTTGCCACTTTCAAGAAACCTGCCACATTGGCGCCTTTCACATAGTTGATGTAGCCGTTTGGCTCTTTGCCGTTTTTCACGCATTGGGCGTGAATGTCGGCCATAATCTGGTGCAAGCGGCGGTCAACTTCGTCGGCGGCCCAGCTGATGTGCATGGCATTTTGGGTCATTTCTAAACCCGAAGTCGCCACACCGCCAGCGTTCACGGCTTTGCCTGGCGCAAACAGCATTTTGTGTTCGATAAACAGATCGATAGCCTCGGGTGTGCAGCCCATGTTCGAGACTTCGCCAACGCAAAGTGTCTTATTTTCAATCAGTTGACGTGCGTCGTCACCGTTCAGCTCGTTTTGTGTAGCGCAAGGCAGCGCAATGTCCACCTTCACCTCCCACGGTTTGTGACCAGCCACAAATTTCGCTCCGAAACGTTCGGCGTATGGCGCAACCACATCGTTGCACGAGGCGCGCAGCTCGAGCATATAGTCGATTTTTTCGCCCGAAATGCCATCTTCGTCGTAGATGTAACCATCTGGTCCTGAAATAGTTACCACTTTTGCGCCGAGTTGCGTAGCTTTGGTTACTGCGCCCCACGCCACATTGCCGAAGCCCGACACAGCCACGGTTTTGCCTTTTATGGAATGACCAGCCGTCTCGAGCATTTGGTTCACGAAATAGAGTGCGCCGTAGCCCGTGGCTTCTGGACGAACTAGCGATCCGCCGTATTCAAGTCCTTTGCCCGTAAGCACGCCCGTGTTTTCGCGCGCCAATTTTTTGTACATGCCGTAGAGATAGCCAATTTCGCGTGCGCCCACGCCAATGTCACCAGCGGGAACATCGGTGTCGGGACCGATTTGGCGCCACAATTCGAGCATGAATGCTTGGCAAAAACGCATCACTTCGGCGTCTGATTTTCCCTTGGGGTTGAAATCGCTTCCGCCTTTGCCACCGCCCATTGGCAGCGTGGTGAGCGCATTTTTGAAAGTTTGTTCAAACCCGAGGAATTTCAAAATTGACAGGTTCACCGATGGGTGGAAACGCAATCCGCCTTTGTATGGGCCAATGGCGTTGTTGAACTGAATGCGGTAGCCGAGGTTGGTTTGCACCTCGCCGCGGTCGTCGACCCACGCCACACGAAAAGTGCTGATGCGGTCGGGTTCTACCATGCGTTCGATGATTTTTGCCTTCTCAAATTCGGGGTGACGAGCGTACACATCTTTGATCGAGAGCAACACTTCGCGCACCGCCTGCAGATACTCGCGCTCGCCTGGGTGTTTCGCCTCGAGCGCATTCATAAGGTTTTGAACGTTCATAGTTGTATTTTATTTAAGGTTGAAGTTCAATTTTTTCGCTCTGCAATTTTAGCGTTTTATTTTTTGAAAAACAAATTTTTCAGCGAAAATTTTTGCTGAATTTTTCAATCGCCTCAATCGCATTTCTGGTGCGCTGCGAACCAAGTCCGCCAATTTCGACAAACGGAACGCTAGTCTGCTCAATTTCGCGCTTGTACCAATCGTAAAAAAACTCGCGCTTGTCGCCATTTTCGCGCACAGGGTCGTATTTCCACGCAATGTCGGGCCGCAGAAGCAGATAAAAGTCGATTTTTTGCTCCGCAATGGCGCTGTCGATCCATTCGGGCATGCGACCATAGACATGCGCAAACCACACTTTTGTGATAATCAGATCGGTGTCGAGCAGGAGCAATTTTTCTTTGCTATTTTGCTGATAATCATGTAGTTGCTCCACTTGCTTTTGCGCAATTTTCTCCACATCGGCATAGGTGTAGGGGCGACCGAGTTGCTCCACATAACCGCGCGCATATTCCGCAATCCACTCGCAGCCAAAATGCTCGCTAAGTGCCTGACACAGAGTAGTTTTGCCCGTCGATTCAGGTCCGATGATTGCAATGGTCATTTTTAGTTAGAAGTGAGTAGTTAGAAGTGAGAAGTGTTCCCACTAAACGTGGATAGCGCACAATTTTCAAATCTTCAAATCTTCAAATGGACAATTTTCAAACCAAAAATCAGAAATTAGAAATTAGAAATAATTTCCAGCGCCTTCTGCACAATCTTGTTTTCTTGGTTCACAATGCGATAATAGTCGCCATCGTCGTACAGGTCGCGCGCTATCAACGCCTTCATTATCAGGCAGCTCCATGCTTTCGACTCGTCGAATTGTTCTTTGTTGAACTTCACCTCGGCGCGCTCGCCATTGGCAATCAGTTGCGACAAAAGTGCCTCATCGACCTCAAATTTTTTGTTGTATTCGTCGAATGTTGCGTATTTTTTCAGCAGCGAGGCGCGATTTTGCTCGATAAATTCCAGCACGGTCTTGTTCATCGCGCCTTTTGCCACAATGTTGCGGTAATAGGCCGTTGTGCGCGTGGTGTCTATCGGCACAAAAATGTCGGGCATGATGCCGCCACCGCCATACACTGTGCGCCCTTTGCGAAGCGTTTTGTACTGCAGTGAATCAGGAAAATTGATGCTGTCTTTTTCCAGAAATTCGCCATGTTCGTAGCGTTTTTCAAGTTCTTTGTGGTATGCTTCGATGCCATCGTTGTAAGGCTTTTGAATGTTGCGACCGCTTGGCGTGTAGTATCGAGCCACGGTCAGACGCATTTGCGCGCCATCGATCAGTTTCACGGGCGTCTGCACTAGACCTTTGCCAAAAGTGCGTCGCCCGACAATGGTCGCGCGATCCCAATCCTGCAGCGCGCCTGCTACAATCTCGCTCGCCGAAGCGGAATATTCGTCGACAAGCACCACCACGTCTAGGTTTTCGTAGTTGCCGCGACTGGTGGCGTAGGCTGTGCTTTGCGGATAATTGCGCCCTTTGGTGTAGACCACCATTTGACCATTTTCCAGAAATTCGTCGGCCAAATCAATCGCCGCACTCATCAGACCGCCGCCGTTGCCTTGCAGATCGAGCATCAGGCGCGTCATGCCTTGCGCGGTCAGTTTTTTCATCGCTTCGGAAAATTCGCTGGCGGTGGTGGCTGAAAAGCTGTTCAACTTCACATAACCGATGTTTGGCGCAATCATGTAGGCTGCGTCGAGTGAATGGACGGGAATTTTGCCGCGTTTCACATCAAATTCGATGTTTTCGCGCACGCCAGCGCGTTTCACGGTGATGCGAACCATGCTGCCCGCTTTGCCGCGAATGAGCGACATGATGTCCGATTGCGGCGTCTTGTTGCCTGCGATATTGCGCCCATCTACCGCCAAAATTCTGTCGCCAGGCAGCATGCCAACTTTGTCGGCGGGGCAACCCGAAATGGTCTGAATCACATAAAGCGTGTCCTCCAACATCTGAAACTGAATGCCGATGCCGTCGAAACTGCCGTCGATTTGCGCGTTCATTTTCTCCACCTCTTTGGCGGGAATGTAGGCCGAATGCGGATCGAGCGACTCCAAAATGCTCTCGATGGCGGTTTCGACCAACTCGTTGGCCTTCACGGTGTCGACATACAATTCGTTGATGATGTAGAGCGATTGGTTCATTTTGCGCATCTGCAACATCGGAAAATCGTCGTCAGCCCCAGCGTTCAGCACCGACAAAAGTGCCACAGCGCAAGTCAGAAATTTTTTTGTCATTTTATGTTGAGTTATAAAGTTCATAAAGTTTGTAAAGTTTATAAAGTGATGACACTGCAGTTGGTTGTGTAGACCAATAATTTGAAATCTGAAATATGGAATCTGAAATTCATTTTAACTTCCAAAATTACTCATTTTTCGCCAATCTGCGGCAAAAATTGCGCCAATTTCGCCAAAAAATGCTATCTTTGCAGTTCAATTTTTGAAATTTTACACTTTTCGATGGAAACAATTGACTCGCTTGGCGAATTTGGACTGATAAAACACCTCACCGAGGGCATCGAACTGACCAACAAATCGTCGGTTCGGGGCGTTGGCGACGATGCCGCTGTGCTCGATTTTGGCAAAAAACGCGCACTCGCCACTACCGACATTCTGCTCGAGGGCATTCATTTCGACCTCACCTACACGCCGCTGAAACATCTTGGCTACAAGGCGGCAATGGTCAATTTTTCCGACATCTGCGCCATGAATGGTCGCCCAACGCAACTGCTTGTGGCTCTGGGCGTTTCGGGTCGTTTTGGCTTGGAACAAATCGACGAACTCTACGCTGGCATTCGTCTTGCGTGCGAACAATATGGTGTCGATCTTGTCGGTGGCGATACTTCGTCGTCGCTCACGGGACTCACCATCAGCATCACCTGCTTGGGCGACGTCGATGCCGACAAAGTGGTCTATCGCAATGGCGCAAAACCCAATCAACTCATCTGTGTGACGGGCGATTTGGGCGCAGCCTACATGGGACTGCAGCTGCTCGAGCGCGAAAAACGTGTGTTCGAAGATAAAAAGGTGGAGGATGGTTTCCAACCCGATTTCGCTGGAAAAGAGTACATCATCGAGCGTCAATTGAAGCCCGAAGCGCGCCGCGACATCGTGGAAATGCTCGCCAAAGAAAAAATCGTTCCGACTGCAATGATGGACGTTTCCGATGGACTTTCGTCGGAACTGTTGCACATCTGCACGCAGAGTGGCGTGGGTTGCCGCATTTTCGAAGATCGCCTGCCAATCGACTACGTAACTGCCACCATGGCCGAAGAGATGAACCTAAACCTGACCACCGTGGCGATAAATGGCGGCGAAGATTACGAACTGCTCTTCACCGTGCCGCTCGAACTGCACGATCGCGTGAAGGAACTCGACAATGTTCACGTCATCGGACATACTTGCGCCAAAGCTGAAGGTTGCGCCCTCGTAACCCGCGACGGACAAGAAATCAAAATCGTTGCTCGCGGCTGGAATGCCTTTGAAAAATAAGAATTATGAATTAAGAATTAAGAATTTGTCCACTGTAAAGCCATGCGGCACAGACGCACGCAGCGCGTCCCTACAATTTGAAATTTGAAATTTGAAATCTGAAATTTTTGATATGAAACCACTACATCAACTCTGCATCGGCATTGCATCGGACCATGCAGGCTTCGAATTGAAGCAAAAAGTGAAAGAGATGCTCGAGTCGAAAAACGCTAGCGTCTACGATTTTGGCACGCACAGCACCGAAAGTTGCGACTATGCCGACTATGCTCACCCGCTGGCCAAAGCCGTAGAAAATGGCGCTTGCGACTTCGGAATTGCCATCTGCGGCAGCGGAAATGGCATCAACATGACCGTGAACAAGCACCAAGGCATTCGCTCGGCACTCTGCTGGAACGAAGAGTTGGCTGCGCTCGCCCGTCAGCACAACAATGCCAACATTTTGGCTCTGCCCGCGCGTTTTATACCTGAAGATTTGGCTCTGAAATTGGTCGATGTCTTCTTCAAAACCGACTTCGAAGGCGGCCGTCACGAACGCAGAATCGCCAAAATTCCCGTGCCAATCGAAAATGAGGAAACAAACGAATAATTTTTTCTGAAAAAATTTGTTCACTGCAAAAAAAAGCACTACCTTTGCAGTCCGAAAAAAGCAAATTCTAAAACTTAAAAAATAACAGTTCTACAATGATTATTGTACCAGTAAAAGAAGGCGACAACATCGAACGCGCCCTGAAAAAATTCAAACGCAAATTTGAAAAGACGGGTGTCGTCAAAGAACTTCGCCGCCGTCAACAATTCGAGAAACCTTCGGTTGTAAAGCGCGAAGAGAAGATGCACGCCATCTACGTGCAACACCTGCAGCAGGCCGAAGAGTAATCGCTCCAACGCCCGATGCGTTGTTGCCCAATCGTTCTAAAAAACTAAAAGGAGCAACATCGGCATGACGGAAAAATTCCTGCAATACATTCAGTATGAGAAGAATTACTCTTCTTGTACTGTTTTGTCGTATCGTAAAGACCTCGAACAGTTCACGCAATTTGTGGCAGAACGCGGTTTGACCGACGACATTGCGCACGCCACCACCGAGCATATTCGGCTCTGGCTCATGACCATGCGCGATGCCAAATGCAAAGCAACTACCATCAATCGTAGGCTTAGCACGCTGCGCTCGTTTTACAAATTTCTGCTTAGGCAAAACACCATCGAAGTCGATCCCACGGCGCGAATTGTGGCCGCCAAAACGCCAAAAAAAATCCCGACATTTTTTTCTGAAAAAGATTTGGACAATCTTTTGGATATGTCGGAAAATGTTACTACCTTTGAGGCGTGTCGCAACGAGACCATCATCGAGACCTTCTACCAAACGGGAATGCGCCTTGCAGAACTCATTTCACTGAAAGATTCCGATATTGATTTCGACCGAAATACCATACGAATTTTCGGAAAACGACGCAAAGAACGCATTGTGCCTTTCGGCGAAGATTTGCGCGAAAAACTGAAAAACTACATCGCTTTGCGCGATAGGGAAGTGGAACGAACTACACCCTATTTATATATATTGCAATCGGGCAAGCAGATGTATGCCAAAGCAGTCTATCGCATAGTAACCGAAGCCATGGGGCAGGTGAGCACGCAAGAAAAACGCAGTCCGCATGTGTTGCGACACACTTTCGCTACCGCCATGCTCAACCATGGAGCCGACATCAACGCAGTGAAAGAGTTGTTAGGACATGCCAATTTGGCGGCAACGCAGATTTATACGCACACCACTTTCGAGCAGTTGCAGAAAATCTACCAACAAGCGCACCCGCATGCCAAAGAAAAATGAAAAAAACTGATGAAAATCAGGAAAATGATAGTTTAACCATTAAACACGATCACTATGGAAATCAGAATTCAATCAATCAACTTCGATGCCGCTGAACATCTGCGCGCACACATCGAAAAACGCGTGTCGAAACTCGAAAAACTTTGCGAAGGCGTGCCTGTTGCCGACATCAATTTGAAGGTTACCAAGCCCGAAACTGACAATAATAAGGATGCGCAGATTCGTTTGAAGGCTGCTGGCAACGAATTTTTTGCCTCAAAAGTGGCTGATTCGTTCGAACAAGCCATCGACGAATGCGCCGAAGCCATCGAACGCCAAATTTTGAAGGCGAAAGAAAAGAAGCATTAATTGCTTGATAATCAGCGAATAAGTCCGTCGGAATAGGGGTGTTTGCGCCCCTTCCGATGGGCAAAATTCGACCCCGTGAAAATTTTTTTGCAGAAAAATGTCGAAAAATTTTGTCGGGTAAAAATAAATATCTACCTTTGCGCACCGTTTTCAGCCACGCATTGTTATCGTGGTTTGTGGCATACGCCTCTTTAGCTCAGCTGGCCAGAGCACGTGATTTGTAATCTCGGGGTCGTTGGTTCGAATCCGACAAGAGGCTCACAAAAGATCGATCTTTGATGAAAAATGGGTAGTTTCCAGAGTGGCCAAATGGGGCAGACTGTAAATCTGCTGCGTCTCGCTTCGGTGGTTCGAATCCATCACTACCCACAATTTTTGCGGAAATAGCTCAGTCGATAGAGCACTAGCCTTCCAAGCTGGGGGTCGCGGGTTTGAGTCCCGTTTTCCGCTCACAAAAAAACTTTTGCTGTTGTAGCTCAGTGGTAGAGCACTTCCTTGGTAAGGAAGAGGTCACGAGTTCAATCCTCGTCAACAGCTCTTTTTTATAGGACATTAATTAACATTTTAACATTTTTGAGTTATGGCAAAAGAAAAATTTGAACGTACCAAACCTCACGTAAACATTGGTACAATCGGTCACGTCGACCACGGTAAAACGACTCTGACTGCCGCTATCTCGAAAGTGCTCCACGAGCGCGGTTTCGGTAGCGAAGAGGTTAAATCGTTCGACCAAATCGACAACGCTCCCGAAGAGAAAGAGCGCGGTATCACCATCAACACCGCACACATCGAGTATGAAACTGCTAACCGTCACTATGCTCACGTTGACTGCCCAGGTCACGCTGACTATGTTAAAAACATGGTAACTGGTGCTGCTCAGATGGACGGTGCTATCATCGTAGTTGCTGCAACCGACGGTCCAATGCCTCAAACGCGCGAACACATTCTGTTGGCTCGTCAGGTGAACGTTCCTCGCTTGGTTGTGTTCATGAACAAATGCGATATGGTTGACGACCCAGAAATGCTCGACCTCGTTGAGATGGAAATGCGCGAACTCCTTTCGTTCTACGAATTCGATGGCGACAACACTCCTATCATCCGCGGCTCGGCTCTTGGCGCACTGAATGGCGTTAAAGAATGGGAAGACAAAGTAATGGAACTGATGGACGCTGTCGACAACTGGATTCAACTCCCTGTCCGCGACGTTGATAAACCGTTCCTGATGCCTGTCGAAGACGTATTCTCGATCACTGGTCGTGGCACTGTTGCTACTGGTCGTATCGAAACTGGCGTTGTTAAAGTAGGCGACGAAGTACAAATCATCGGTCTTGGTGCTGATGGCAAAAAATCGGTTGTTACCGGTGTCGAGATGTTCCGCAAACTGCTGGACGAAGGCGAAGCTGGCGATAACGTAGGTCTGCTGCTCCGTGGTATCGACAAAGACGAGGTTAAACGTGGTATGGTTATCACACACCCGGGTACTGTTAAACCTCACTCTGAGTTCAAGGCTTCGGTTTATATCCTGAAGAAAGAGGAAGGTGGTCGTCACACTCCATTCCACAACCACTATCGTCCACAATTCTACATCCGCACGCTCGATGTAACTGGCGAAATCACTCTTCCAGAAGGAACTGAGATGGTAATGCCGGGCGATAACTTGGAAATCTCGGTTAAACTGATCTACCCAGTTGCTTGCTCTGAGGGTCTTCGCTTCGCTATCCGTGAAGGTGGCCGCACAGTAGGTTCGGGTCAAATCACGAAACTGCTCGACTAATCTAAAGAAGTCGTAACCAAAAAAAGCGGGGTAGGCTAGTCCTGCTCCGCTATATACGGAAGTAGCTCAGTTGGTAGAGCACTGGTCTCCAAAACCAGGTGTCGGGAGTTCGAGCCTCTCCTTCCGTGCAAAATCTATTTGCAATATGAAACTCATCAATTATTTCAAAGAGTCCTATCAGGAACTTGTCCACAAGACCTCGTGGCCTACGCGGCAAGAACTGACCAACAGTGCAGTAGTTGTTTTAATTGCTTCCCTAGTTATTGCACTAGTAGTTTGGTTTATGGACTTTTGCTTTGAGAACCTCATGACTTTCATTTACACCAAAGTACTCTAATTTTTCAGGAGGATTTTAGCGATGGCAGAGTCGGAGGATTTCAAGTGGTATGTGCTTACGGCCATCAGTGGCAAAGAGAACAAAGTGAAGGAATATGCTGAAGCAGAATGCCGCACTTCGGACTTGGGTCTCACTGTGAAACAGGTTTTGATACCTATGGAGAAGTACTACCAAGTGATCAAAGGAAAGAGAGTTACCAAAGAACGCAACTATTTACCTGGCTATGTCTTGGTCGAAGCCAAAATGACGCGCGAAACGATGGGACGCTTGCGTAACATTCCGAACGTGCTTGGATTTTTGGGCGAGACCCGTGGCGGTAAACCATTAGCAATGCGCCCGGCGGAGGTATCGAAAATTCTCGGTGCACTCGACGAGCAGCAGAGCGAAGGCGAAGAAGCCGTGGTCGTGCCTTACAGCGTTGGCGAAAACGTGAAGGTGAATGCAGGTCCGTTCGCTGGTTTCTCGGGTGTCATCGAAGAGGTGAGCAACGAGAGAAAGAAACTCAAAGTGATGGTAACAATCTTCGGGCGCAAAACGCCGCTCGAACTTGGTTTCATGCAAGTGGAGAAGGAGTAACAAGCGAGGTTACGCGCGCAAGGTTGCTCAAAATTCATTAACAACAAAATCTTAAAATTATGGCTAAAGAAGTTGCTGGACTTATCAAATTGCAAATCAAAGGTGGTGCGGCTAACCCGTCGCCTCCGGTTGGTCCTGCGTTGGGCTCGAAGGGCATCAACATTATGGATTTTTGCAAGCAATTCAATGCCAGAACCCAAGACAAAGCAGGTAAAATCCTGCCTGTTGTTATCACGTATTATGCAGACAAGTCGTTTACATTTGTCGTTAAAACGCCTCCAGTAGCCATTCAACTGCTCGAAGCGTCGAAGGTAAAAGGTGGATCGGCCGAGCCGAACCGCAAAAAAGTGGCTGAAATCACTTGGGATCAGGTGAAAGCCATTGCCGAAGACAAAATGCCAGACTTGAACTGTTTCACAGTAGCATCGGCCATGCGTATGGTGGCTGGCACTGCTCGTAGCATGGGTATTGCCGTAAAAGGCGAATTTCCCGCAAATGTTTAACATTAAAACTTCAATTGAGAAATGAGTAAACTTACAAAAAGTCAAAAGTTGGCTGCAGAGAAGATTGAAGCAGGGAAAGCGTATACTCTCGACGAAGCGGCAAAATTGGTGAAAGAGATTACTACCACCAAATTTGATGCCTCTGTGGATATTGACGTGCGTCTGGGCGTTGACCCACGCAAAGCGAATCAGATGGTTCGTGGCGTAGTGTCGCTGCCTAACGGAACAGGTAAACAAGTAAGGGTTCTTGCGTTGTGCACCCCCGACAAAGAGGCCGAGGCGAAAGCTGCAGGTGCTGACTATGTCGGACTCGATGAATACATCGAAAAGATTAAAGGTGGCTGGACCGATATCGATGTCATCATTACGATGCCTTCGGTGATGGGCAAAATTGGCGCACTGGGTCGTGTACTCGGTCCGCGTGGTTTGATGCCTAACCCAAAGAGTGGCACCGTTACGATGGAGATTGGCAAAGCCGTTGCCGAGGTGAAACAAGGTAAAATCGACTTCAAAGTCGACAAAGCCGGTATCATTCATACCTCGATAGGCAAAGCTTCGTTTACGGCTGAGAAGATTGTTGAAAACGCTCGTGCGTTCATCAACACCATCATCAAGCTGAAACCATCGTCGGCCAAAGGCACTTATGTGAAGAGCATTTATCTTTCGAGCACTATGAGTCGCGGAATCAAAATCGATACCAAAACTATCGATGAAAAGTAAACAAGGAGACTAAAGTATGAAAAAGGAAGATAAAGCGATAATCATCGAGCAACTTAGCGAAACTCTGAAGTCGTACAGCCATTTTTACATGACTGAGGCTCAAGGTTTGAATGCCGAGCAGGTGAGCAATCTCCGTCGCCTTTGCAACAAGCAAGAGGTGAAGATGGTGGTTGTGAAAAACACCCTGTTCAGAAAAGCTTTGGAGGCCAACGGTATTGATGCCGCTCCTCTAGCTCCTGCATTCAAAGAGAACACGGCTGTGCTTTTCTCGAACACTGGTAATGCGCCTGCTAAACTCATCAAAGAGTTCAGCAAAACGGCTGCAAAACCTGTTCTGAAGGCTGCATACGTGGAAGAGAGTTACTACGTAGGTGCTGATCAACTTGACACTCTTGTTGCTATCAAGAGCAAGAACGAACTTATTGCCGACGTTATTGCACTGTTGCAATCGCCAGCGAAGAACGTTCTGTCCGCCCTCCAATCTGGAGGCTCTACGATTCATGGCGTGCTTAAAACACTCTCTGAACGTTAATTATCAACAAAAACAAAATTACAAACAAATAAAAAATTTATTACAATGGCAGATTTGAAAGCTTTTGCAGAACAATTGGTTAACCTTACAGTAAAAGAAGTAAATGAGTTGGCCGAAATTTTGAAAAACGAATACGGTATTGAACCCGCTGCAGCCGCTGTTGCTGTTGCTGCTGGTCCTGCTGCTGGTGCTCCTGCTGCAGAGGAAAAAACATCGTTTGATGTTGTCCTGAAATCGGCTGGTGCAAACAAACTGCAAATCGTTAAGCTTGTGAAAGAGCTGACTGGTCTGGGTTTGAAAGAGGCTAAAGATATCGTAGACGCTGCTCCTGCTGCTATCAAAGAAGGCGTTGCTAAAGAAGAGGCAGAATCTTTGAAAAAGCAATTGACCGAAGCAGGTGCAGAAGTTGAACTTAAGTAACTCTAACAACCTGATTTTCAGGCAAAAGTGGTTTAGAATCCCGGCAAAACGGGACTCTAAACCTTTTCATGTATAAAAAAAATAAGTTCAACAAATACATCAAAATAAATGTCTTCAACTACTGAAAATCAAAGAATTAGCTTCGCTACCATCAAAAATCAGTTGGCCTATCCCGACTTTTTGGAAGTGCAGCTAAAATCATTTCAAGATTTTTTCCAACTGGACACCGCTCCAGAGAATAGGAAAAAAGAGGGTCTGTATCGTGTGTTTTCCGAGAATTTCCCAATTTCGGACACGCGCAACAACTTCACCCTCGAGTTTCTTGATTATTACATCGACCCACCGCGCTACACTATAGATGAGTGTATCCGTCGCGGATTGACCTACAGTGTGCCGCTGAAGGCCAAGCTCAAACTCTATTGCACCGATCCTGATCACGAGGATTTCGATACCGTGATTCAAGATGTATTCTTGGGTTCGATTCCTTACATGACCTCGAAAGGAACATTCGTCATCAATGGTGCTGAACGCGTCATCGTGTCGCAACTGCACCGTTCGCCAGGCGTATTCTTCGGTTCGAGCATTCATGCTAACGGCACTAAACTTTACTCGGCGCGTATCATTCCTTTCCGCGGCTCGTGGATTGAGTTTGCTACCGACATCAATGGCGTGATGTACGCTTACATCGACCGCAAAAAGAAATTGCCGGTTACCACACTGTTGCGCGCCATCGGCTTCGAAAGCGACAAAGACATTTTGGAAGCATTCGGACTGGCCGAAGAGGTGAAAGTGAACAAAGCAAATCTGAAAAAATACATCGGACGCAAATTGGCCGTGCGTGTGCTGAAAACATGGACGGAGGATTTTGTGGACGAAGACACTGGCGAGGTTTCGAGCGTTTCGCGTTCGAAAGTGCTGGTCGACCGCGAGGTGGCCATTGACGCCAGCAACATCGAAGATATTATCGATTCGGGTAATGCCACTGTGCTGCTCCACAAAGAGGAGCCGGGCATCGACGATTTTGCGATTATCTACAACACGCTGCAAAAAGACCCAACCAACAACGAGTTGGAAGCCGTGCAGCACATCTATCGTCAACTGCGCAACGCTGAGCCTGCCGATGACGCTTCGGCTCGCGAATTGGTCAACGGACTTTTCTTCTCGGAGAAACGTTACGACCTTGGCGAAGTTGGTCGTTTCCGCATCAACCGCAAACTTTTCAACGGCAAGACGGACAACATTGATGTGCATGTGTTGGAGCAGGAGGACATTATCGCCATCATCAAATACCTGATTCAGCTCATCAACTCGAAAGTGGAGGTGGACGACATCGACCACTTGAGCAACCGCCGTGTGCGCACGGTAGGCGAGCAACTCTATCAGCAGTTCAACATTGGCTTGGCTCGTATGAACCGCACCATTCGCGAGCGCATGAATGTGCGCGACAACGAGGTGTTCACGCCAATCGACCTGATAAACGCTAAGACGATTGCATCGGTCATCAACTCGTACTTTGGCACCAACGCCTTGTCGCAGTTTATGGACCAAACCAACCCGCTGGCCGAAATCACCCACAAGCGCCGTCTGTCGGCCCTTGGCCCTGGTGGTTTGAGCCGCGACCGCGCTGGTTTCGAGGTGCGCGACGTACACTACACGCACTACGGTCGTCTTTGCCCAATCGAGACTCCTGAAGGACCAAACATCGGTCTGATTTCGTCGCTTTGCGTTTATGCTAAGATCAACGACCTTGGATTCATCGAAACGCCTTATCGCAAGGTGAAAGATGGTCAAGTCGATATGTCGGACGAAGGCATTGTTTACCTGACTGCCGAAGACGAAGAGAATCAGATTATCGCACAAGGTAACGCCTTGCTCGACGATGAAGGTCGTTTCATTCGTAAGAAAATTAAATCGCGTCAAGAGGCTGACTTCCCGTTGGTTGAGCCAGAGCGCATCAACCTGATGGATGTGGCTCCGCAACAGATTGCCTCTATCGCTGCTGCCTTGATTCCGTTCCTCGAACACGACGATGCTAACCGTGCGTTGATGGGTTCGAACATGATGCGGCAGGCCGTGCCGTTGTTGCGCCCTGAAGCACCAATCGTCGGAACAGGTATCGAACGCCAATTGGTGCGCGACTCGCGTACGCAGATTATGGCCGAAGGCGATGGCGTGGTAGAATTTGTCGATGCAAGCGTTATTCGCATTCGCTACGACCGCACCGAAGAACAAGAGTTTGCAAGTTTCGAATCGCCTGTGAAGGAGTACAAATTGCCAAAATTTGTGCGTACCAACCAAGATACGACCATCGACTTGCGCCCGATTGTTCACAAGGGCGACCGCGTAACGCGCGATCAAATTTTGACCGAAGGTTATTCGAGCCAAAATGGCGAATTGGCCTTGGGTCGCAACTTGAAAGTGGCTTACATGCCGTGGAAAGGTTACAACTACGAAGATGCTATTGTGATTAGTGAACGTGTGGTTCGTGAAGACATTTACACATCGGTTCACGTGAGCGAATATAGCCTCGAAGTACGCGATACCAAACGCGGTATGGAGGAACTCACCTCGGATATTCCGAATGTGAGCGAAGACGCTACAAAGAATCTTGACGAAAACGGTATCATTCGCATCGGTGCGCATGTTATTCCGGGCGACATTTTGATAGGCAAAATCACCCCGAAAGGCGAAACCGATCCGACACCAGAAGAGAAACTGCTGCGTGCCATCTTTGGCGACAAGGCTGGCGATGTGAAAGACGCTTCGCTGAAGGCTTCGCCGTCGCTGCGTGGCGTAGTGATTGGTCGTGAACTCTATGCTAAAGCACAAAGCTCGCGCAAAACGCGCAATAGCGACAAAGAGATTCTGGCAAAACTCGATGCCGATTTCGAGAAAGAGACAACTGAACTGAAGGAAAAACTCGTCGAGAAACTGATTACCATTGTCAGCGGCAAAACATCGCAAGGTGTGAAAGACTTCTGCGGTGGCGACGTCATTCCAAAAGGACAGAAATTCACTCAAAAGTGGCTGAATAGCGTTGATTACAACACCGTTCAACTGCAAAAATGGACAACCGACGAACACAAAAATAGTCTGATTCGCGACATCGTGATGAACTACTTGCGCAAATACAAAGAGGCTGATGCCCGCTTGAAACGCGAGAAATTCAACATCACGATAGGCGACGATCTGCCATCGGGAATTGTTCAACTTGCCAAGGTTTACATCGCTAAGAAGCGCAAAATCCGCGTGGGCGATAAAATGGCAGGTCGCCATGGTAACAAAGGTATTGTGTCGAAGATTGTGAGCGACGAAGATATGCCATTCCTTGCCGATGGCACGCCAGTCGACATTGTTCTGAACCCGCTGGGCGTACCTTCGCGTATGAACCTCGGTCAGATTTTCGAGGCTGTGCTTGGCTGGGCTGGTAAGGAACTCGGTGTGAAATTTGCAACGCCAATTTTCGACGGTGCCACGCTCGACGACCTGAACACTTGGTGCGACAAAGCGGGCGTTCCTCGCTACGGCAAAACCTATCTTTACGATGGTGGCACCGGCGAGCGCTTCGACCAACCTGCTACGGTGGGCGTAACCTACTTCTTGAAACTGGGTCACATGGTTGAGGATAAGATGCACGCTCGTTCAATCGGTCCATACTCGCTCATCACGCAACAACCTCTTGGCGGTAAAGCGCAATTCGGTGGTCAGCGTTTCGGTGAGATGGAGGTTTGGGCGCTCGAGGCATTCGGCGCATCGTACATTCTGCAAGAGATTTTGACTGTGAAGTCGGACGATGTAAACGGTCGTGCTCGTGCATACGAAGCCATTGTGAAAGGCGAACCGATGCCAACGGCTGGCATTCCAGAATCGTTGAACGTGTTGCTACACGAATTGAGAGGTTTGGGTTTGAGCGTTACCCTCGAGTAATTCGAAAGGTATCGTCGAACGAAATTTACACTATAAATTTCAAAAAAAGACTATGGCATTTAAAAGAGAAAATAAAACAAAAACGAACTTCACCAAAATTTCGATCGGTCTCGCCTCGCCTGAGGAGATTCTGGCATCGTCGTATGGCGAAGTGCTGAAACCCGAAACCATCAACTACCGCACCTACAAGCCCGAACGCGATGGTCTGTTTTGCGAGCGCATTTTCGGTCCTACCAAGGACTACGAGTGCAACTGCGGCAAATACAAACGCATTCGTTACAAAGGCATTGTGTGCGACCGCTGCGGTGTAGAGGTTACCGAAAAGAAAGTGCGCCGCGAACGCTCTGGCCACATTCAGTTGGTTGTGCCTGTGGCTCACATCTGGTATTTCCGCTCGTTGCCAAACAAAATTGGCTACCTGCTGGGCATGCCAACCAAAAATCTTGACGCAGTAATCTACTACGAAAAATATGTGGTGATTCAAGCAGGCGCCTTGGCCGAAATCACAGCCGAGGACGAACAGCCAGTGAAAGATGGCGACCTGCTCGACGAGGAGCGCTACCTGAGTTTGCTCGACAAACTGCCAGCAAACAATGCGCAACTCGAAGATACCGATCCTAACAAGTTCATCGCCAAGATGGGCGCAGAAGCCATCTACGACCTGCTGTGCCGCTTGGATCTGGACAAACTGTCGTACGAACTGCGCAACAGAGCCAACACCGACTCGTCGCAACAGCGCAAAGCCGAGGCTCTGAAACGTCTGCAAGTGGTAGAATCGTTCCGCGCCGCTCGCCCGAAAAACCGTCCAGAATGGATGATTCTGAAGGTGATTCCTGTAATTCCGCCAGAGTTGCGCCCACTGATCCCGTTGGACGGCGGTCGTTTTGCAACATCTGACCTGAACGACCTCTATCGTCGCGTAATCATTCGCAACAACCGCTTGAAACGTCTTATCGAAATTAAAGCGCCAGAAGTGATTTTGCGTAACGAAAAACGCATGCTGCAGGAGGCCGTCGATAGTCTGATCGATAACTCGCGCAAGACCACAGCCATGAAGAGCGAGGCCAATCGCCCACTGAAATCGCTGTCGGACAGTCTGAAAGGTAAACAAGGTCGTTTCCGTCAGAACTTGCTCGGTAAGCGTGTCGACTATTCGGCTCGTTCGGTAATTGTGGTTGGTCCAGAATTGAAAATGGGCGAGTGCGGTCTGCCAAAAGATATGGCTGCCGAACTCTACAAACCGTTCATCATTCGCAAACTGATTGAGCGCGGCATTGTTAAGACCGTGAAGTCGGCCAAGAGAATTATCGACCGCAAAGATCCTGTGGTTTGGGACATCTTGGAATATGTGATGAAAGGTCACCCTGTGCTGCTCAACCGTGCTCCAACGCTGCACCGCTTGGGTATTCAGGCCTTCCAGCCGAAGATGATCGAGGGCAAAGCCATTCAATTGCACCCGCTGGCTTGTACGGCGTTCAATGCCGACTTCGACGGTGACCAGATGGCCGTGCACCTTCCATTGAGCAACGAAGCCATTCTGGAGGCTCAACTGCTCATGCTGCAGTCGCACAACATTCTGAACCCTGCCAACGGCGCACCAATCACCGTGCCTTCGCAGGATATGGTTCTGGGACTTTACTACATCACCAAACCGCGCAAAGGCGTGAAAGGTGAAGGCATGAAATTCTATTCGCCCGAAGAGGTTGAAATAGCATACAACGAACAACAAGTCGATGTTCACGCCATCATTTCGGTGCGTGTGCAGGATTTGGACGAAAACGGCAACTTGGTTGAACGCCTCGTCGACGAGACCACCGTTGGTCGCGTCATCGTGAACAAATTCGTTCCGAAAGAGTGCGGCTACATCAACCAACTGATTTCGAAAAAATCGTTGCGCGACATCATCTCGTTCGTCATCGAAAAGGCTGGCGTGGCTCGTGCCGCTCAGTTCTTGGACGATATCAAAAACCTTGGTTACAAGATGGCGTTCGTTGGTGGCTTGTCGTTCAACTTGTCGGACGTTATCATTCCTGATGAAAAAGCCGAGTTGGTTCAAAAAGGTTACGACGATGTCGAGAGCATTATGAACGACTACAACATGGGCTTCATCACCAACAACGAGCGTTACAACAAGATTATCGATACTTGGACCGAGGTCAACAGCAAATTGGCTAAGGTTGTGATCGATCGTTTGGCTGCCGACCAAGACGGATTCAACTCAGTTTACATGATGTTGGATTCTGGTGCGCGTGGTTCGAAAGAGCAGATTCGTCAGCTTTCGGGTATGCGTGGTCTGATGGCGAAACCGCAAAAAGCAGGCGCTGAGGGCGGTCAAATCATCGAGAACCCAATTTTGGCAAACTTCAAAGAGGGCTTGTCGGTGCAAGAATACTTCATCTCTACTCACGGTGCTCGTAAAGGTCTGGCCGATACCGCATTGAAGACTGCCGATGCAGGTTATCTGACCCGTCGTCTGGTCGATGTTTCGCACGATGTCATCATCAACGAAGAAGACTGCGGCACGCTGCGTGGCTTGGTTGCAACCGAGTTGAGAAATAAGGAACAAGTCGTTTCGTCGCTGTACGAAAGAATTCTTGGCCGTGTTTCGGTTCACGATATCTATCACCCACAAACGGGCGAGTTGATTGTGGCTTCGGGCGACGAAATCACCGAGAAAGAGGCTAAAATCATCGAAGAATCGCCAATCGAGCGCGTCGAAATTCGTTCGGTTCTTACCTGCGAATCGCGCCACGGTGTTTGCGCTAAGTGCTACGGACGCAACTTGGCCACGGGTCGCTTGGTAAACAAAGGCGAGGCTGTGGGCGTTATCGCTGCACAATCAATCGGTGAGCCTGGTACTCAGTTGACTCTGCGTACGTTCCACGTCGGTGGTGTGGCTTCGAACATTGCTGCCGAATCGAGCATGGTTTCGCACTACGATGGTATCTTGGAGATTGACGAACTGCGTACCGTTCGCGCCAAAGACGCATCGGGCAACGAATACGATGTGGTTGTAAGCCGTCAGGCCGAGGCGCGCATTGTCGATGCTAACACGCATTCGCAACTCACCATGCAGCCAATCTCGTACGGTTCGAAACTCTACTTCGAAAATGGCGCTACGGTGAAGAAAGGCGACAAAATCTGCGAATGGGACCCATTCAACGCGGTCATCATTTCGGAGGTCGAAGGTCGCTTGGAATTCGAAAATATGATCGAGAATGTTACCTACAAAGAGGAAGCCGACGAGGCTACTGGCATGCGCGATCGTATCATCATCGAATCGAAAGAGAAGACTAAAGTGCCTGCCGCACTCGTTAAAAATGCTGCTGGCGAGACCATCAAGACATACAACTTGCCTGTGGGCGCTCACATGGTTGTGGACAACAATCAGCAGATAAAGGCTGGCGATTTGCTTGTGAAAATTCCGCGTGCCATTGGTGGTGCGGGCGATATCACGGGTGGTCTGCCGCGCGTTACCGAGTTGTTCGAGGCGCGTAACCCATCGAACCCTGCTATTGTTTCCGAAATCGACGGCGAAGTCATCTTTGGCAAAATCAAACGCGGTAACCGCGAAATCAGCGTCGTTTCGAAATCGGGCGAGGAGAAAAAATACCTTGTACCGCTGTCGAAACAGATTCTGGTTCAGGAGAACGACTATGTTCGTGCAGGCACGCCGCTGTCCGATGGTGCCATCGCTCCAGCCGACATTTTGGCGGTGAAAGGTCCTACGGCCGTTCAAGAATACATCGTCAACGAGGTGCAAGATGTTTACCGTCTGCAAGGTGTGAAGATCAACGACAAACACTTCGAAGTGATTGTTCGTCAGATGATGCGCAAAGTGCAGATTGCCGAAGCCGGCGACACGCGCTTCCTCGAAGATCAGATTGTCGACAAAATCGACTTCAACGAGGAGAACGATCGCATCTGGGGCAAGAAGGTGGTTGTCGATGCTGGCGACAGCGAGACGCTGCAAGCAGGTCAGATTGTTACCGCACGCAAACTGCGCGACGAGAACAGTGCTCTGAAACGCCGCGACTTGCGCCTAGTTGAGGTGCGCGACGCCATGCCTGCAACATCGTGCCAGATACTGCAAGGTATCACGCGCGCTGCCTTGGGAACCAAGAGCTTTATGTCGGCTGCATCGTTCCAAGAGACTACCAAGGTGCTGAACGAAGCCGCCATCAATGCCAAAGTGGACAACCTCGAAGGCATGAAAGAGAACGTGATTGTTGGCTTGCGTATACCTGCTGGTACGGGCTTGCGCGAATACGACAAACTCGTGGTTGGCTCTATGGACGACTACCAACGCACAAAGGAAGAATCTGACAAAACAGAAGAATAAGTTTTTTCTTCATAATGAGGACGAGTCACGCTGTGAAGCGCGGCTCGTTTTTTTTTTTATGTCGCGCGGGATTTGCAATCCCGCGCTCGTTTATTATTCGGATTTGTAATCCGTGAAACAACAGGACGCACTCGGTGCGTCCCTACTTTTAGCTTTCAGCGTTTCACTTTTCGACTTGCAATTTTTTGGCGCACAGTAAAAGTTCCGTGTTTTGAAAAGTAAACTTGTAAAATAATC
>CAZGVF010000006.1:0-2376 GCA_964528925.1 uncultured Paludibacteraceae bacterium
TGGTCGAGGCGCATGTCCTTGCCAATGAAGTGCTTAAATTCGTCGGGCGAGATTTCGCCAAGACCTTTGAATCGCGTGATTTCGGGCGCAGGTTTCAATGCTTCGATGGCGGCAATGCGCTCCTCCTCGGTGTAGCAATAGCGCGTCTCTTTCTTGTTGCGCACGCGGAAAAGCGGCGTTTGCAGAATGTAGACATGCCCTTTCTTTATCAAATCGGGGAAGAATTGCAGGAAGAAAGTCATCATCAGCAGGCGAATGTGCATGCCATCGACATCGGCATCGGTGGCGATAATCACCTTGTTGTAGCGCAATCCTTCGAGACCGTCCTCGATGTTGAGCGCGGCTTGCAGGTAGTTTAGCTCTTTGTTTTCGTAAACCACTTTTTTGGTCTCGCCGTAGCAGTTGTGCGGCTTACCGAGCAGACTGAACACCGCTTGTGTGCGTACATCGCGGCTTTTGGTGATGGAACCCGACGCCGAATCGCCCTCGGTGATGAAGATGCAACTCTCGTCGCGCAGGTCGCCTTTGGCATCGTTGTAGTGAACGTGGCAATCGCGCAATTTGTCGTTGTGCATGTTCACTTTTTTGGCGCGTTCACGAGCCAATTTCGACACGCCAGCAATGGCTTTGCGTTCTTTTTCGGAATCGATAATCTTCTTGAGTAGCGCATCGGCCATCGGCTGATTTTTGTGCAGATAGTTATCGACCTCGCGCTTGATGAAATCGCCCACAAATTTGTTCACACTCACGCCCGAAAGCGGATAAGGTTTGCCGTCGCTGTCCTTTTCGGGAGCCATATTCAGCGATCCGAGTTTAATCTTGGTCTGACTCTCGAAAGTTGGCTCTATCACATTGATGGCGATGGCTGCCACTATGCCACTGCGAATGTCGCTCAGCTCAAAATTTTTGTTGTAATATTCCTTGATTGTGCGTGCCAAATGTTCGCGCAGTGCCGTTTGATGCGTGCCGCCTTGCGTGGTGTTTTGTCCGTTCACAAACGAATAATACTCCTCGCCATATTGGTCGCTGTGGGTGAATGCAATCTCTATGTCGTCGCCTTTGAGGTGGACGATGGGGTAGAGCGGTTCCGATGTGCTGCGCTCCTGAAGCAAGTCGAGCAGACCGTTGCGCGACACAAATTTGCGTCCATTGAAAACCATGGTCAAACCCGTGTTCAGGTAACTGTAGTTGCGCAGCATGGTCTCGATGAAATCCTCGTGGAAAGCGTATTTTCCGAAGATTTGCTCGTCGGGCGTGAAACTTACAAGCGTGCCGTTGCGCTCGGTGGTTGGCTGCAGATCGTACTCTTTCACCAATTTTCCGCAGGCGAAATCGGCTTGCTTCACCTGTCCGTCGCGGAACGATTTCACGGTAAATTCTGCCGAAAGCGCATTCACCGCTTTGGTGCCGACACCATTCAAACCGACTGATTTTTGGAATGCTTTGGTGTCGTATTTGCCGCCTGTGTTCATTACCGAAACGGCCGCTACCATTTTGCCTTGCGGAATGCCGCGTCCGTAGTCGCGCACGATTATGGTGCGGTCGCTCAGCGTGATGTCGATGGTAGAGCCGAAGTGCATGCGAAACTCGTCGATGGAGTTGTCGATCACCTCTTTTATCAGCACATAGATGCCATCGTCGGAGGCGTTGCCGTCGCCAAGTTTGCCAATGTACATGCCAGGGCGCAGGCGCACATGCTCAAGTCCTTCGAGCGTGCGAATGTTGTCGTCGGTATAGTCGGTTTGCGGTGTGATTACTTCTTCAGCCATGATAAAGAGTGTGAAAGTAAAAAGTCTATAAAGTTTATAAAGTGGCGGTCTGCGATTGAATGAATTAACTACAAGTTAAGCGACTGGGAATCAGTGAATTTTAGATAGCGCAAGAAGGCTTCGGAATGCAAAACCTTAAACTTGAAACTTCATAAACTTGAAACTTTTTCGCACTAAGTGCGAAAAGATTGTGGAGCTGACGGGAGTCGAACCCGCGTCCAAACGGGGAAGCAATATGCTTTCTACACGCTTATCTTCGCCTTCATTTTCGTGCGGCGGCAAGACCGAAGCCACCAACCGACGCCTTATCCGCTAAATTTTCGACGAGCGTGCGCGGCCACGTCCGTCTATCCCCGATTTTTCTACACCTCTTTGACCGAACCGCTTCAGGGAGTGGCATTCGAGAGATGTCTCGTTCCGGCACCTGTGCCAGAATTGAGCCTAAAGTACTAAACTTCGTTTAGGCAGCGAGAGCGTAAGATGTTTCGCCAGTTAAAATTTTGCCGTCGATGATTAGAGTGCTATCCGGCGTCACACTGCGTGCTTACATACCTCTTCTGCCCGCTGTCAAAACCAAAAACAGCCCCAGAATGCGGAAATGTTTGCT
>CAZGVF010000006.1:2476-5887 GCA_964528925.1 uncultured Paludibacteraceae bacterium
ATTGTCAACGGTCATCGTCTTTTCTCACTTCATGCGTTTGAAAGCGGGCGTATTTTGTATCTCTTCGAGAATGGCGTCGTTGTCGAGATCGGGCAATTCAATTTTTTTCTTGCTGTTGCCTGTGCCGTAGTATTTTTCTGCCGATCGCCCAAGCTCGTCATCATCTGAACCATCTTTGGGATTTATGTCGTCTATCGCCTTGGGCAGCGCATCGGAGGTGAAACCTGTGGCAATGAGCGTAACTTTTACCTTCGCACCGAGCGATTCGTCGTATGTAATGCCAGTTATCACATCGACTCCCTCTATTTCATCGGTGAAATTGGTAAGTTTAGCCAATTCGTCAGTGGTGATCTCGTCTTCGTGCGAACAGGTGATGTTTATCAGCAATTTTTTCGCCTGAAGAATATCGGCTGTCTCGAGCAGTGGCGTCTTCAATGCATTTTCAATAGCGTCGATTATTCTGTTGTCGCCTTCGCCTTCGCCAATGTTCATCAGTGCCACCTTGCTATCTTTCATGGTGGTTCTCACATCGGCAAAATCGACATTCATATAACCATGAATTGTGATGATTTCGGCAATACTTTTCACTGCCGTGGCAAGCACATCGTCGGCCATTTTGAATGCAGCTTCTATTTTTAAGTGGAAGTTTTCAACCAATTTCTGATTGTTAACAACCAAAATAGCGTCCACATTTTTGCTCAGCTCAAGCACGCCGCGAAGTGCCTGCTTAATTTTTTTCTTGCCTTCGAATGCGAATGGAATGGTCACCACGCCCACGGTGAGAATCTCCAAGTCGTGCGCCACTTTGGCAATGAGTGGCGATGCGCCAGTGCCAGTGCCGCCTCCCATTCCAGCGGTGATGAACGCCATTTTTGTAGGCGTCTCTTTGAACATTCTTTCGATTGCAACAAGCGATTTTTCGGCCGCTTCAGCCGCTCTCTCGGGTTGCGCGCCAGCGCCAAGACCATCGTCGCCAAGAATTATCTGGTTCGGCACGGGCGAGTGACGAAGCGCCTGCTGATCGGTGTTGCAAACCACAAAAGTTACATCTTTTATGCCAAGTTCGAACATGTGATTCACTGCGTTGCAGCCGCCGCCGCCCACGCCAACAACCTTTATGATGTTGGAATCGTTCGATAAGATATTCGACAAATCGGTCGGTTTAAATTCAGTTGTTTCCATGCTCTCAATCAATTTACACTTCCAAATAGATTATTTATTGCTTTGATAAATCCATCTTTTCCGCCTTTTTTGCCGCTAGGTTTCTTAGGCTCTTGGGCTTTCTCCTCGAAACAATTTTCGTTGCCCATCAGCAGCAGACCAATGGTTTGCGCTGTAAGGTGGCGGCACGAGTCGTTGTTTTTTTCGATGTGCTGCGAAAAATCGCCAATGCGGGCGCGCATCCCGCTCGATTTCTCGAGCAACTCGTTGGCGTTCGAAATCTGCATCAGTTTGCCCGACGCAATGATTCCCGCTTCCAACTCACTCACATCGTTCACAGCACTTTGCACTTGCTGCATGGCGTATGCCACAATCTCGTTGAAGCGCGCGTTGCAAATGTTTATCATATCGGATAGGCTAAGCAAGCGTTCATTACCGTTTTCGTCGTTTGGCAATTTCAGCCGATCGCTTTTCGACACTTTTTTGTCAAAATTCTGCCCCCAATAGGTTATCAGACTTTCGGCTGTCTTTTCGTTCACTCCAAGCGTGGTGAGGTCGGCCACGATGTGTTTTCTGCCCAGCGGCACAACGCCGATATGCGCCAATTTTCCTTGCGTGTAGACTGCCACCGAGGTGCAGCCTGTGCCGAAATAGAGCACTGCGCAACCAGCCTCTTTGTCTTCGGCCGAAGCGGTGGCGCACGACACAGCCAAAGGTGTGGGCAGTGGCGTCAAAAATTTGAAATTGCTCATCGACTCTTTGCAGCTGTTGACTGCTTTCAGACAATCATCTTTGGCATAAATCAACGAAAAATTGCCGTTCAGTAGGTTGCCTTTTTTGTCTATTGGATCCTTCACGTCTTTGAGATCGAGCGCAAACTCCTCGGATGTGCTTATCACAGCGTAATCGTTACTGATTTTTTCGAATGCTTCGTTGCGCATGTCGTCCAGTAGATCTTCGTCGATGGATTTTTTCGGATCGAGTTCGCGCGCAACTTTTACCTGCTTCAGCGACAGCGAGCGGCAGTTGATGCCAGCATAAAACTTGGTGATGTGATTGCCCGCAGGCAGACGATTTTCGAGTTGACGCAGCACCTTGTTCGTCGATGCAACCACATCGCTCGGCTTCATAATTTGCCCGTTTTTAACGGCACCAGCAGGCGTCAGTTCGCTATCGGAACCGATCAGTTGCAAACGACCTTCGGGCGTGCGCACAGCCGCCGTGGCCGTAATGCGCGAATGTCCAATTTCTACAGCGATGATATTCATAATGAGTTGATTAGTTGATGTGTTGATGAGTTGATAAGTTTAACGCATTAGTAAGAGTCGGTGAAGGGAAAATTTATTTTTCATTTGAAGATTTGAAGATTTGAATGGTGAGCCTATCGAACCGCGGATCTATAAACAATTCAACGATTTTTCCCCCTTCACTTTATACACTTTTTACTTTATACACTTTCCACTTTATGGACTTTATAGACTTTACGAACTTTTTACTTTACGAACTTTACAAACTTTTCTTCGTGCATACCACCTGATTCTTGTAGCGCAGGTCGATCACGCGATAGCGATTCCAGCCGATGTAGGGCAACCCTTTGCGATAGAAGGTGCGCAGTTTCTCCAGTTTTTCGTCCGCACCATCGAGCGTGCCAAGCCAGATCACATGGTTGCCAACGCGCGGCGTGAGTTGCAGTTCGTTTTTCGGCATCACACGAATTTGTGTTATCTGACTGCGCCAAAAATCGTCGTCTTCAATCTCGTCGACGAAATCGTAGAGCGCGCCGCATAGAAAATCGTCGTTCACAATGCCCGTAACCACAGGCACATACACGCTAAAACGGGTCGAGGTTGGCATGCGCTGCCGCTGCTCGTCAATGTAAAAATTGCCGTAAGCAGTCATCACGCGGAACTTGGGGCGACGCTGCGTTACATCGATGCGAATGGCCCCGTCCGCCGTATAGTAGCATGAGGCTTCGCAGACGAACGGATTCTTTTTTATCAGCGTTTCAATCTCGTTGAAATCGATTTTGCCAATTTGCGTGCCGATGTATTTTTGGTTCATGCGCCCGAGTTGATTTTGCACATCTTTTTCGTTGATGAAACCGAGTTCGTCGGCGTCTAGCACGCGCGTTTCGATGCGACGGCACACATCGCCATCGGGCAGCGGCGAAGTGTACACCACTGCAAAAATCAGATAGCCCGCCAGCGCGATCATCGTGAGCAAAATCAATATGTTACGCAGGAATCTCAA
>CAZGVF010000006.1:5987-8176 GCA_964528925.1 uncultured Paludibacteraceae bacterium
AGCCCGCCAGCGCGATCATCGTGAGCAAAATCAATATGTTACGCAGGAATCTCAAGTTTCGGATTTCAAGTTTCAAATTTCAGATTTCAGATTGTCGGTATCCACAGCTGACTGCAAAATTGTCAATTGTCAATTATCAATTATCAATTGAAAAATTCCTCATTCCTAACTCCTCATTCCTAACTCTTTAACGATCTGCGGCAGCATGGTATCGAGGTCGCCAGCGCCAAGCGTGAGCAGCACATCGAACTGTTGCGTTTTCAGAAAATCGATGAGTTCGGCCTTGGTAGTCAGGTGTTTAGGACAAGTTATCTCGTCGTAAATCGTTTTCGACGATATTCCGTCGATGGGCTTTTCGCGAGCGGGGTAGAGTTCCACCAACACAACCTCGTCGAGGTGCGAAAGTGCCGCGGCAAACTCGTGGTAGAAGTCGCGCGTGCGGGTGTAGAGGTGCGGTTGGAACACGCCAAGCACTTTTTTGTCGGCATAGAGTGCCTTCACCGATTTTATGCTCGACTCCAACTCCACTGGGTGGTGCGCATAGTCGTCGATGATGGTGAGGCGGTCGGTTTTGAGCCAACACTCGAACCTGCGTCGAATGCCTGCGTACGATTTCATGCCGCTACGCAATTCGTCGGCAGTTACACCATTGAGCCACGCCACAGCCATCGCAGCCACGCCGTTTTCGATGTTCACCAGCACTGGCACACCCAGTTCGATGTCGCGCACGGTCTCGGTAGGCGTCACAAAATCGAAAATGATGGTCCCGTTGCCAATGCGGATATTTTCGGCATAAAAATCGGCTTTTTCTTTGGCAGAATAGGTGTAGAGACGCACATTTTTGCCCAATCGCGGTTGCAGCGCAATGCCTTTTTTCATCAGCAGGCAACCCCCTTCGGCAATGAGCGAGGTGAAGTGCGCAAAACTCTCAATGTAGGCTTCGTGCGTGCCGTAGATGTCGAGATGGTCGGCATCGACAGCGGTAACCACTGCCATGTAGGGCGACAAGTGGTGGAACGAGCGGTCGAATTCGTCGGCCTCGATCACCACCAAATCGCTTTTGTCGGAAAGCAAAAGATTGCTCGTATAATTTTTCGAAATGCCGCCAAGAAAGGCGTTGCAGTCGACATGACTCTCTTTCAGCAGGTGCGCTAGCATGGTCGATGTGGTGGTCTTGCCGTGCGTTCCAGCCACGCACAATCCGCGCTCGAGGCGCGTAATCTCGCCAAGCACTTGTGCGCGCTTTTCGATGGTGAAATTATTTTCGCGGAAGTAGCAAAATTCCGTATGCTCGGCAGGAATGGCGGGTGTGTAGACCACTAGCGTGTCGTTGACATTGCGAAAATCGTCAGGAATTTGCGCCACATCGTCGGCGTAGTGAATGGCGATGCCTTCGGCTTCGAGTTCGCGGCAGAGTTCGCTTCGAGTGCGGTCGTAGCCAGCCACGCGGTAGCCTTTAGCGTGAAAATAGCGTGCAATGGCGCTCATGCCAATGCCGCCCACCCCCAAGAAATAGAAATTTTTGTATTGCATAGTTTATTCGTTATATTCATCAGATGACCAATTATAAACATTTTGATCGATATAATCAGCCAAGTGATTCATTTCAATGTAATTCCGTATAATATGTTCATGATAGCGCGGTTGCCACTTAAAATCTATTTTATTTTCGATTGCAAAATGAGTTACTGTCGATTTTAACCCGCGAATTACTGATGCCAGATTGCCGCGCTGAGAACCAAATTGTAGGGACGCACCGAGTGCGTCCGTACAATTTTCTATATGATTGTCTTTGCAAGAATTTATAAAAACAATTAGATGCACATGATTGGGCATGATAACATAATATGGTATTTCAACTTCAGATTCTCGCAGTATGCAAGTTTTTTCTATTTGATCCTCCAAGTATAATCCGATTGCAGATAATTGCATCTTGCCGTTCTTTATTTCTCCAAAATAACATTTGCGATTATCCGTGCAGATTGTTACAAAATACTCGCCGATTGTGTAATCAAAATCCTTAAGTCTAATATGTTTTCTTTTTTGCATAGATGATTTTTGTGGTTCTGCGCGTCGGACGCACTCGGTGCGTCCCTACAATAAACCTCCTACATTCAAAAAATAAAATTTTATCATTCCATTTTGTACTCACATTGTATATACATTGTGCGCACATTGTATGTACGTTG
>CAZGVF010000006.1:8276-19143 GCA_964528925.1 uncultured Paludibacteraceae bacterium
CTATTTTGCCAATTTCAAAACCTCGTCGGCAATGCGGCGAGCCGAATCGCGCTGCGCCAAACCAAGGGCGTTGGCCGAGAGTGTGGCAAGGCGCGCATCGTCGGTGATGAGCGACAGCGCTGTATCGACCAGTGTGGCGGGCGCATCCACATCTTTCACAAGCACGGCAGCATTGCGGCGGACGAGTGCCATGGCGTTGTGCGTCTGGTGATCTTCGGCCACATTGGGCGACGGCACAAGAATGCTCGGCTTGCCCAGCAGACAGAGCTCCGAAATGCTGCTTGCTCCAGCGCGCGAAATGACCAAATCGGCCATGGCATACGCCAAATCCATGCGCGCCACAAAATCGGTAACAATCAATCTCTCGCAAGCAAATGGTTCGGCAGCGTGGCGGCAATCGTCGATGTAGAATTTGCCCGTCTGCCACAGAATTTGAATGCCTGCGTCGAGCAGTTGCTGCAGGTGCGCCTTCACGCTATTGTTGATGGTGCGTGCGCCCAAACTGCCGCCAATGATGAGCAACGTTTTGCGCGACGGGTCGAACCCAAATTCGTGGTAAGCCTCGTCCTTTGTGCCTTGTAGCAGATTTTGACGCACAGGATTGCCCGTGAGAATGATTTTATCGGCAGGGAAAAATCGCTCCATGCCTTCGTATGCCACGCAGATTTTGGCGGCATCGTTTTTCAAAAGTTTGTTGGTGACGCCCGCAAAGCCATTCTGCTCCTGCAAAAGCACTGGAATGCCCATGCGCGCAGCCACTTTCATAGCCGCACCACTAGCATATCCGCCCACGCCAATCGCTACATCGGGACGAAAATCTTTGATTATTCGGCGCACACGGCACATGCTTTTCAGCAGATTGATGACGATGGGAATGTTGCGCAGCAGATGCTTGCGGTCGAAGCCCTGAACAGGCAGCCCGACTATTTTGTAGCCAGCTGCTGGCACGCGCTCCATCTCCATTCGTCCAAGTGCGCCAACAAAAAGTATTTCGCAGTCGGGTTGAGCCTCGCGCAGAGCGTTGGCAATGCTCACCGCGGGAAAAATATGTCCGCCCGTACCGCCGCCAGAGATTAGGAATTTCATTTTATTTCAAGTTGATAAGTTGATGAGTTGACAAGTTGATAAGAAGTTTATCAAGTTTATAAAGTTGTAAAGTTCATAAGGTATCGTGTTACACAATTTTCTGCAGTTGGTCGTGGTTACCGGAAGTCATTGTCATAGTCAAAAGTCATGGTTTAATTAAGTAATTGGAAATTAGATAATTAGTTAATTATTTTCTTCGAAAGTTTCTGTGGTAACGACATCGGGCGTGGCTTCTTGGTTTTGGGCGGCATAGTTGGTGATGTTAAGCAACAGTCCAAAATAGACGCTCGACACCAAAATTGATGTGCCACCGCGCGTGATGAGCGGTAGCGGTTGCCCCGTCACAGGTATGAGCGCGACGCACACCAGCATGTGTATAAGTGCCTGAAGCACAATCATTAACGACACCCCAATGGCCAAAACCGCAGGGAAAACTTTTGTCGATTTTGTGGCGATATGTCCTGCGCGCCATAGCAAAGTCACATAGAGCAAAATTACGAATATGCCGCCCAAAAGCGCTCCGCCTTCTTCCACCACAATGGAGAATACAAAGTCGCTGTAAGCCTGTGGCAGATTGTTGCGCAGTTGGCTCGAGCCGGGCATGTGCGGCATAAGTCCGCCTTGCGCAATGGCCACTTGCGAATAGATGACTTGGCGATTTGTGTCGTTCACGCCGTTGTCTTCTTCGCTGTGGCGGGTGATACGATTTTTCCAAGTGTAGGCGCGTCCAAACACTTTGTAGTAGCCCGATTGCAGCACGTTCAGGTCTTTGCGAACATGATTTTCGTCGTCAAGAAAACTCTCCTGAGGAATGATGAACGCCAAACCGATAATCAGTGCTACTGGCGCGGCGGCCGAACCTAGCAGCATCGCAAGGCGTTTGAAAACGATGCCGCCGCAGAAAAGCATGCAGAAAATGACGCCAAATAGCAATGCTGCCGTCGAGAGGTTGCCCGGAAAAATCAGTCCGCAAGTGACAAAAATCATCAGTAAAAGCCATTTGAAATTGCGTTGCTCGTAGTCGGGCGTGGCGGGATCTTTCGAACGTTGAATCCAGTCGGCCACCGAAAGAATCAGTCCAAATTTGGCGATTTCGGATGGTTGAAGACCAAAAATCCAGCGCGCGCTGCCATTCACCGAAGCACCAGCAAAAAAGGTGAAGAGAAGCAAGATGATCGAAAAAATCCACGCTGCCCAGCCAATCATGCGGATATATTTGTAGTTGCAATGCAAAATTCCGATTATCGCAAGGAAGCCGAGAAACAGATGCCCAGCGTGTTGCAGTAGCGGTCCGATGGTCGACGAGGCGTTGCGCACAAAGAAACTCTGCGAGCTGAAGCCCTCGACCAGCGATATGCAAACCAAAAATCCGTAGATGACCCAGATGACGCGTTCGCCTTTGAAGATATTTTTCGTTAATTCGTCCAAAATAGTCTGATTATCAGAGAATTACAATTTTCTTACGCACTCTTTGAATTGCTCGCCGCGGTCTTCGTAGTTTTTGAAAAGATCGAAACTAGCGCAGCAGGGCGAGAGCAGCACGGTGTCGCCATCGTGGGCCACTTCGTAGGCTTTGCGCACGCACTCTTCCATCGATTTCACCTCGTACATTGGGCAGGTGCAGTGATCTTGCCAAAAATCGAACAGTTTTTTGTTGTCGACGCCAAGGAAGATGAGCGTGTGCACTTTTTCGCGCACCAGATGCTCAATTTCGGAGTAGTCGTTGCCTTTGTCGGTGCCGCCAAGAATAAGCACTGTGGGCGTTTTCATGCTTTGCAGCGCATACCAGCACGAGTTCACGTTGGTGGCTTTCGAGTCGTTCACATAGCGCACGCCACGCACCGAAGCCACATATTCCAAACGGTGTTCCACCCCTTGGAATTCGGCCAGCGATTTGCGAATGGTCTCTTTGCGAATGTTTACCAACTGCGCCGCCAAGCCGGCCGCCATCGAGTTGTAGACATTGTGCGTGCCTTGCAGCGACAGTTCGTCGACGGGCATCACAAGGTCGTTGTCGTGGCGCGGCGATTTGATATTCAGATCGTTATCTTCGATAAATGCCCAAGTCGTTTCGGTTTTTTCGAGTGCGAAAGGCAGCAATTTTGCTTTGATGTTGCGCTTTTCAATCTCGGCTTTCAGCACTGGATCATCGTTCCAATAGATGAAGGCATCTTCGGGCGTTTGATTTTGAAGAATGCGGAATTTTGAGTTGATATAATTCTGAAACTTATGGTCGTAGCGGTCGAGATGGTCGGGTGTGATGTTCAGAATAACCGACACATCGGCCTTGAAATCGTACATGCCATCGAGTTGGAACGAGCTGAGTTCGAGCACGTAGAAATCGAAATTGCATTCTGCCACTTGCCAAGCGAAACTTTTGCCTACATTGCCTGCCAAACCGACGTTCAGCCCTTCATTTTTCAAGATGAAATAGGTGAGCATGGTGGTCGTGGTCTTGCCGTTCGAACCTGTGATACAGATTTTTTTCGCGTTGGTGTAGCGTGCGGCAAATTCTATTTCGGAGATGATGGGTGTGCCTTGGGCGCGCAGTGCGCAGACCATCGGCGCCGTTTCGGGAATGCCGGGACTTTTCACCACTTCGGTGGCGTTCAGAATGAGTGCCTCGGTGTGACCGCCCTCCTCGTAGGGCAAGCCGCGACGGTCGAGTTCGGCTTTGTACTCGGGTTTGAGCGTGCCTTTGTCCGAAAGGAACACATCGTAGCCCTCTTTTTTTGCCAAAATGGCCGTTCCAACGCCACTTTCGCCACCTCCAAGAATTACTAAACGTTTCATTTTCTTTGTTATTTCTGATTTCTAAATTTCTAATTTCTAGTTTGCAAAAGGTCTTGCGACTTGTATCTTGCGACTTTTATCTAATTTTTAGTGTCAAAATGGTGAATGCTGCCAAAATGATGGTTACAATCCAAAAACGAATGGTTATTTTCGTTTCGTGATGCAGTTCCGATGAGCCTTTGAAGCGCACGGTGCAGGTCGGATCGTTGCGCAGCACTTGTTCCATCGATGTGCGGAAATGGTCGTGAATTGGCGTGCGTTTCCAAAGGCGTTTGTGCAGTCCGCGGTGTTTGTTCAGCGCGTAGTAGTTGCGTTGCAAAATCACCGACAGGCTCTCGACCAAGAACACACCGCAGAGAATTGGCAGCAGCCACTCTTTGTGAATGATGACGGCCGACACAGCGATGATGCCGCCCACGGTGAGGCTGCCCGTATCGCCCATGAAAATCTGCGCTGGATAGGAATTGTACCACAAAAATCCGACGAGCGCGCCAACAAATGCGCTCAGAAAAACCACCAACTCTTCGCTGCCGGGAATGTACATCACATCGAAATAGTCGGCCCAAACGTAACTGCCCGAAATGTACGCTAGCACTATCAGCGCCGCGCCTATCAATGCCGAATTGCCCGCTGCCATGCCGTCCATGCCGTCGTTCAGATTGGCACCGTTCGACACAGCCGCAACCACCACAATGGTGAGCAGCACAAAGAAAATCCAGCCAGCCCAATATTTCGCGGGTTCGCCTAGAAAATCGAACATGTCGGCATAGTTGAAGTTGTGATTTTTGAAAAATGGCACTGTGGTGCGCGTTGATTTCACATCGGGCGTTTTGTAAACCACCTCCACATTGTTCTCGATGCGCGTCTCTACACGCTCGTTCATTACTGTCGATGGCGCATAACGCAGCGTCAAACCCACAATCAAACCTAGCGTCACCTGACCAGCAATTTTCCACCAGCCATTCAAGCCATCTTTATTTTTGCGAAATGTCTTGATATAATCGTCCACAAAACCGAGCGTTCCGAGTAGTAAAGTGGTGATAATCATCAAGATAAGGTAGATGTTGTCCAGTTTTCCCATCAGCAAGCAGGGAATCAGAATGGCGACTATCACCACCAATCCGCCCATGGTTGGTACGCCTTTTTTCTGCGTGTTGAATGGGTCGAGGCGTTCGTCACGCTGCGTTTCGGAAATGTTGCGCCGTTTGAGCAGTGCAATGAAATATTTTCCGAACCAAATGCTGATGATCAGCGCCAAAATGACTGCCACCACCGCACGGAACGAGATGTATTGAAACATGCCCGCACCGGGAAAATCGAAAGTTTTGTCGAGATAGTCGAAAAGGTAATACAACATAGTTAGGAATGAGGAGTTAGGAGTGAGGAGTTGTTTTGTGTACAGAGTAAATTAAATTGCAGTGTCGCAAATTATTCATTATTCATTTTTTATTGCTTTCAAAGCAGTTGCGGATTTCTTCTTTGTCGTCGAAGTGGCGTTTTACACCCTTTATTATCTGATAATCTTCGTGACCTTTGCCAGCCACCAGAATGACATCGCCTTGCTGAGCCAGTGCACAAGCAGTCTTGATGGCTTCGTGCCTATCGACCACCACCAACACTTGGCGGCGTTCGGCATCGCTCAAGCCGGCGAGCATGTCGTTCAAAATGTCCTGCGGCTCTTCGTCGCGCGGATTGTCGCTCGTAAGCACCACGCGATTGCTCGCCACCACAGCAGCGTGCGCCATCATTGGGCGTTTGCCTTTGTCGCGATTGCCGCCGCAACCGACTACAGTTATCAGTTTGCCTTTGCCGCCGCGAATATCGTTTATTGTGTCCAAAACATTGGTTAGCGCGTCGGGCGTGTGAGCATAATCGACTATTGCCGTCCAGCCTTGTGGCGCGCGCAAAGCCTCGAATCGTCCGTTCACAGCGTGGAGCGCACTCAGCTGACAGAGCGTCTCGTCAACACCACGACCGAGCAACACTGCTGCGCCAAACACTGCCGTCAGGTTGCTTGCGTTGAATCGCCCAACGAACGGCAGCGACACTTCGTGACCATTCATCTCGAGCAGCATGCCGTGGAACGACATTTCGATGATTTTCGTTTTGAAATCGGCCATCGAGCGCAACGAGTAAGTTTTTTTCTGTGCTGCGCTGTTTTGCAACATCACCATGCCGTTTTTGTCGTCGATATTGGTCAGTGCAAAAGCGTCGGGCGTGAGATCGTCGAAAAAGCGTTTTTTTGCTTTCAGATAATTTTCCACGGTCTTGTGATAGTCCATGTGGTCGCGCGTGAGGTTGGTGAAGATGCCGCCGCGGAAGCGCAATCCAGCAATTCTTCGCTGATCGATGGCGTGCGAACTGCACTCCATAAACGCATATTGGCAACCATCGGCCACCATTTCGGCCAGAAGTTCGTTCAGCTCCAGTGGGTCGGGCGTGGTGTGAGTCGATGGCACTGCGCGCTCGTCGACGTAGTTGCAAACGGTCGAGAGCAAGCCCACGCGATAGCCAAATCGGCGGAAAAGTTGATAAAGCAGCGTGGCGATGGTGGTTTTACCGTTGGTGCCAGTTACGCCAACCAGCGTCAGGTGGTGCGACGGGCGTCCATAGAAATTCGATGCCATCACGCCAAGCGCTTCGGCACTATTTTTCACCTGAATGTAGGCTACATCGGCTTTGCGTTCGGCAGGAAGTGTTTCGCAAACCACTGCGACTGCACCTTGTCCCACCGCTTTTGCGATGAATTCGTGTCCATCGACGGCAGTGCCGCGCGTTGCCACAAACAGGTCGCCACAAGCCACCTTGCGCGAGTCGAAACAGAGATTTTTTACCTCCACATTCGGCACGCTGCCAATCACAGCTACATCGCGCAATAAATCAACTAATTTCATATTTTTCTCAAATTTAATTTCTTCTAAATTTCTGATTATCAACGCAATTCGAGCGTTACGGTTGCTCCGCGCTGCGTTACTGTGCCAGCCGTAATCGACTGTTTCTGTACGCGTCCTGTGCCGTAGAGTTGCACGCGCAAGCCCGCTTTTTCCATCAGATAGGCGGCATCGTTTGCGCCCATTCCAACCACATTTGGCACAAGTCCGTTGCGAATGTCGATGCTTTTCATTACAAATTCATCGTTCCACTGCGCACTAGCCCACGGCGATTTCACATTTTCGAAATCAAAATCGAGTTCATCGAGCGTCTCTCTCAATGCCTCAGCGTCTCCCGATTTTACTATCGGCATGTCGCCAACTACTTCATTTTCAGGCAGTTCCAGACGAATTTTTTGCGCAATGATGCGTTCGGCTATGTCGCGCGCCACCGGTCCGCAACGGAAGCCTGCGTCGGCAGGGTAGGCAGGTTCGCGCATCACCACAATGATGGAGTAGAGCGGTTTCTCGGCGGGAAAATAGCCGCAAAAAGTGACCAAATGTCCCCGCGGACCATTTTTCCCATAACCAACTTGAGCCGTGCCAGTTTTGCCAGCTAGAGCTACATATTTGCTTCGCGCACTTTGCGCTGTGCCGTCTGTCACGACTGCGCGCAGCATCGGACGAATCTTATTCAGTGTGCTGTTCGAGCAAATTTTCGAGTTGATGGTTTCGGTTTTGAAACGCTCCAGCACACGACCATTTTTATTTATCGATTTTACCAAAAATGGTTTAATTAGTTTTCCATCGTTGGCAATGGCGTTGTAGAAAGCCAGCGTGTAGATTGGCGGCATCTCCACCTCGTAGCCTATCGACATCCACGCCAGCGTGGTGCCCGACCATTTCACATTTTTGTCTTTCGGGTGGCGCACGTTTGGCTTGGCAGCGCCGGGATAATCCAGTTTCATCTCTTTGCCAATGCCCATTTTGTAGAGTTCGTCAACAAAATCGCCTGGCTTGTCGTCGTAGTATTCGTCAATCACGCGCGACATGCCAATGTTCGACGATTTGGCGATGACTTCGGTCATTGTGAGCGTGCCATTTTTATGCGTGTCGGTCATTTTTCGACCGTGCATTTTCCACACACCATCGCCTGTTTCAATCTTGTCGTCGGCCTTCACTACGCCATTTTCGAGCGCCACCATCATCGACATCACTTTGAAAACCGACCCAGGTTCAGGTTTCGAGGTGAACAAAATGTCGTTGCTCTCGTCATAATTGCCGTCTTTGTCGCGCACAAGGTTCACGCACGCTTTCAATTCTCCAGTATGCACGTCCATCAAAGCTACGCAACCGCTTTGTGGGGTGGCGTTTTCCACCGCTTTGCGAAAAATGCTTTCGGCAATGTCCTGCATCTCAATGTCGATGGTGGTGGTGATGTCCAATCCGTCGACTGCCGCCTCTATCGGCAGTATGCCAGCCGATGTTTTTACGCCTACGCCGGGAGTTCCGCTCAGTGCGGAATTGAACGAATATTCCAACCCACTGCGACCGCCGCGCGAGGCATCTCCGTAGATGTCGCCAATGGTGCGCGATGCCATCGATCCATAAGGTTTCATTCGTTTTGTGCGCTCGTCGGCTATCAATCCGCCCTTAAATTTGCCCAAGCGGAACAGCGGGAATTGCTTTATCTCTTTCAGATCGTTGTACGAAACTTCGCCGTTGTAGAGTGGCAAACGCCGATTTTTCTGAGCGTAACCACTCATAATGCGCTGTTTGTAAACGCTCGGTGAGCCGCCAAACTTGCGCGACATGTACCATGCCAGCGAGTCGACATTCTCTTTGAGCCGTTTGCCGTGATTTTTGCGCAGATATTCGGTCTGCGTGTCCATGTAGAGTTTGTAAGTCGGCACCGTGCTGGCCATCAGTTGCCCGTCGGACGAGTAGATGTTGCCGCGCTTGGCTGGAATCGATACTTCCGTCTTCTGCGGATTCATGCTCATCAACTCGTCGTACTGCACCGTTTGAATGTAGAAAATCTTGATCGCTACCGCTACAAAACAGCATGCTATTATCACAAAGACAATAGCAAAACGCCACATTTGTATCGGCTTTTTTTCGTCCATTTTCCACACAATATAATATGGTGTTACTCTACAACCATTGGCGGCTGCTTCGAAATTCTCAGCGTGCTGCCGTTGTCTTTCAATTTTTTCTCGACATACGATTGGCGACTCATCTGCAACAACTCTTTCGAAACCGAAAGCGAAGTGTTTTTTACGTCGACTAGCTCGTCTTGCAGCTTTTTCACTTGCCGCAATTCGCGCTCGTGGGCAAAACCATTGTAGACCAGCAGCAGCGACAGCACCACCACAAAAATGATGAATGGCGTCTGGCGGCGCAGAATCTGGCGGTTCAGCACGTCGCCCGAAATCACCTCGCGCGGACTCACCATCTTCACCGTCTTCAGGCGCTCTCCCAGTTTTTTTATGTATTCGCCAATTTTCATTTGATAACTCGCTGTGCGATGCGCAATTTTGCACTGCGCGCCCGCGGATTTTCGGCCACTTCGGCTTCCGATGCCACCACCACTTTGTTGTTTACCGATGCGAATGGCGACACTACATTTCCGTAAAAATCTTTCTCCTGCCGACCATCGACATTGCCCGTGCGCATGTAGTTTTTCACCAATCTATCTTCGAGCGAATGATAGGTTAGCACCACCAGTCGACCGCCATCGCCGAGCCACTGCGCCGACTGTGTGAGCAGACTTCGCAACGCGCCCATCTCGTCGTTCACCTCGATGCGCAATGCTTGAAAAAGTTTTGCCAACTCCTTCTTCTCACGCTCACGCAAGAAAAATGGCTTCACCACCTCCATCAATTGGGCCGCTGTGGTGATGGGAGCCGCCGTGCGCGCCTGAACGATGGCTCGCGCAATGCGCCGTGCTTGGCGCAATTCGCCATAATTGAAGAAAATATCGGCCAAACGCTCTTCGTCGTAAGTTGCTAAAACCGCTGCCGCCGTGAGCGAAGCTTGGCTGTTCATGCGCATATCCAAATCGCCATCGAAACGGAACGAAAAACCGCGCTCGGCATCGTCCAAATGGTGCGACGACACGCCAAGATCGGCCAAAATGCCATCGATTTTTTCTATGCCATGATAGCGCAAAAAGTTCGACAGATAGCGAAAATTGCTCCGAACAAAGGTGAAGCGCGCATCGTCGAATGCATTTTTTGCAGCATCAAGATCCTGATCGAAACCCAGCAACCGCCCATGCTCGCCCAACCGTTCGAGAATGGCGCGCGAATGTCCGCCGCCGCCAAAAGTAACGTCGACATACACGCCATCGGAACGAATATTCAGTCCTTCGAGCACCTCGTTGAGCATGACGGGAATGTGGTACATCAGTGAGAAAGTTTATAAAGTTTGTAAAGTGGAAAGTTTATAAAGTTGTTGAAGTTGAATTGTTGGCAGCGTCCTCTAACCTATCAACTCTCAACTTTTTTCTTCATTTTTTCGGCCAAACGTTTGGCGAAATCGGCTTGCGACAGGCGCGACTGTTCGTAGCCAGCCTTGCTCCACAGCGCCATGCGGTCGAGCATGCCCACGAAAAGCACCTCGGCATCGGCGCCAATCTGCTGCAGATAGCGGCGCGGCACCAAAATTCGACCCTGTGCATCAATCTCGAGCCACTCGGCATCGCTCACAAATTGCATCAAAAGCATCTGGTCGTCGGGGTTCCATTCGTCGAGTTTTTCGCGAAAATCGCCAACTTTTCTGTTCCACACATCTTCGGGATAGAGAATGATACAAGCGTTGTCGGGGTCCATGCGCATCACCAAGCGACGGCCGCAACCATCGTCTGGCAGCAGTTTCCGATACGTTGAAGGCACAAAAACACGCCCTTTTGCATCGAGCCGCGCCTCACTATTTCCGATAAAAGTTGACATAATTTTCGCCTTTATAATTTGGGTGTAAAATTACAACAAAATTTTCATTCCCCACTTTACACCACCAAAAACTTATCAACAGCTTTTCTAACTGATTTTGACGATTTATTAACAAGTTATCAACAGGTTATTAATAGTCAATTTTTGAGATAAATTTCTGAAAAT
>CAZGVF010000006.1:19243-23948 GCA_964528925.1 uncultured Paludibacteraceae bacterium
CGTACAAAAGAAAAGTTGTAATTTTGCACGCTAAAAAATAATCACCGTTGCACACGCAGCGAAAACACTAAAACCATTGCTTATCAAAAACAACAAAAAAGAAGATGCGCACCGCGTAAATGAGCGCATCAGAGGCGTTCGCGAGGTTCGCTTGGTTGGCGAAAATGTAGAACAAGGCGTTTATACCATCGAGCGCGCCATGGCAATTGCCGAAAATCAGGGACTTGATTTGGTCGAGATCTCGCCAAACGCAGTTCCGCCCGTTTGCAAAGTGATAGACTACCAAAAGTTCCTCTATCAACAGAAAAAACGCGAGAAAGAGCTGAAAGCCAAGTCGGTAACAATGGAGGTGAAGGAGATTCGTTTCGGTCCGCAAACCGACGACCACGACTACAACTTCAAACTGAAGCACGCGCGCGGTTTCATCGCTGATGGCAACAAGGTGAAGGCTTACGTCTTTTTCAAAGGACGCAGCATCATGTTCAAAGAACAAGGCGAAGTGCTGCTTCTGCGCCTAGCCAACGATTTGGAAGATGTTGCAAAAGTCGATTCGCTGCCAAAACTCGAGGGCAAACGCATGATTATAATGCTGTCGCCAAAGAGCAAGAAATAAATTCTATCGAGAATTACTAACATTTTTAATTAATAAATTTTTTACTGAAATGCCTAAACTGAAGACTAATTCCGGTGCCAAAAAGAGGTTCGCCCTTACCGGAACAGGAAAAATCAAACGGAAACACGCTTTCAAAAGCCACATCTTGACCAAGAAGACGCTGAAACAAAAACGCAACTTGACTCACGCTGGAATCGTTGATTCGGCTAATGTTAAGAGCGTAAAATCTCTTTTGGCCAACCATTAAACGAGATTTTTGAGAGTAGTAAACAAAGTGATTAACCGAATGTTCAGCACCGAAAAGTTTCCGATGGAACGCTGACATTCAAAAAAAACAGAAAATTATGCCAAGATCAGTAAACCACGTCGCTTCGAGAGCGAAACGCAAAAGAATTCTGAAACTTACCCGCGGTTATTTCGGCGCACGCCGCAATGTGTGGACCGTTGCCAAAAACACTTGGGAGAAAGGTCTGCAATATGCATACCGCGACCGCAAAAACAAAAAACGCAACTTCCGCGCTTTGTGGATTCAGCGTATCAACGCTGCCGCACGCCTCGAAGGTTTGTCGTATTCGCAACTGATGGGTGCGCTGCACAAAGCAGGCATCGCCATGAACCGCAAGGTGCTGGCCGACCTCGCCATGAACCACCCAGAAGCATTCCAAGCCATTGTGAAAAAGGCAGCTAAAGCGAAATAACGCAGAGTGCAAAATGCTAAAAAAACGCTCGACTCCACACGGAGTTGAGCGTTTTTTTTTGTACCAATTTCTAACCAGAAATCTGGGAATCAGAAATTTATTTTGTGCATCTTTTTTAGCGTCTCGCCAACTTTTTCCCAAGTGGGCATGGGCTTCAGCTCGCGGCGCGCAGGCATGTCGTGGAAGAGCAGCAGCAGGAAGAAAAAGATGGTTATGATCACTAGATAGCCGAGAATTTGCTTGACCGAAATCAGTTGCATCTGCTCCATGAATTGCCCGATGTATGCGCCAAAATCGGCAGGTTGCATGGTGGCTGCAGCGGCGTCGATTAGCTCGCCGTAGCGGCTGATGTTGTCGCTCATCAAGTAGCGTAGGGCAGTGGAGTAGATGGCCGAACCCCACACGCCGCCCATAAACATGTGAATGGCTTGGAAGATTGAGAGCGCTTGGAAAAACAGTACAAAATTCATCATGTCGTGCAGCGCCACCATCATGGTAACGCCCGTAATGGCCGACGCCATGCCGCGACAGAATATCGGCAGAAACATGCGCTCGATGTTGATGTCGGTGGAGATGGTGGTGTAGAACATCAGCAGGTAGAGTCCCATAAACGCCACGCCAATGGTTATCAGACGGAAATACGATTGCTTCCAACGATGCATCCAAAGGTAGCAAAATAGGCAGCCGCAGGTTATTCCAATCATGGTAATCCAGTTGGTTTGCGCCACAGTCCATTCGTTGTAGTGCATGCCGTTGCCGAAAAAAATACCCTCCAAAGTCGATTCGGAGCCGAGAATCATCTCGATGACCGCCGCCAATATCAGCAAATGAAAATAGCGCGGGTGAAAACGCCACATTTCGCGTGCGATGTAAGGGTGACGAATCACGCACATGCGCCAAATGCACGCTATCAAAGTGAGTGCCGAAGTGATTGCCACAATGCGAATGGGGCGACCGTCGAACCAGTTGTAGTGGTTGGCGTAGTTGAACAGAAAAATCGATTGCACGAAAAATGCAGCCCACATCAGTCCGCCCAACCAATCGATGCCATAGAGCGGCATTGGTTTGCCCAGATGCACATGGCGCGTGCAGGTGGTGAGCAGCAGTAAGTTGCTGAGCATCAGACCGATAATGAGCCAATGCGTGGCAGTCCAGTGCAGGTATTCTGCAAAAAATGTGGCGAACCAGCCATTCACTTGCACGGCATTCAGAATGATGATGTGTAGCAGCGGGAAAAATATGGTGAAGTCGCGTTTGGGCGTCATCCACAACTGAACGGTGCTCATGCACTCGAATGTTCCCTGAATTTTGCAGCAACCTTCGATGAAGCAGATTGCCCACAAAAGCGGCAAAAATCGCACATACATGGAGGCGATGTTGCACACAATCACGCCAATGCAGGCGGCGGTGAGTAGCGTTTTGTTGGTGAACCGAAACTTCATTCTGAAAAGTATCGGGAAATAGAGCGCCATGCCCGCTAGGTTGCAATAGAGGCACATGGTCAGATCCTCGCGTAGCAGCGCATTTTCGCCCACCATGCTGTTCATTCCGCCCATGTAAATGCCCGCTGATAGCTGAAAAGTGCAGGCCATCAGAATGTAGATCCACGGTTGAATCTTGGCTGGCACAAACGCCTTAAACGCTGGCACAACAAACGGTTTATGTTCGCTCTCCTCGCTCATTGCAGGAAAAAAGTTGATAAGTTGACGAGTTGATAAGTTGATGAGTTTAACGGTCTAGTGATGGTTTGTGAGGTGATTGTACAATTTCTAATTTTAGGTTTGAAAAGTTTCTAAGTTTCTCGAATTTGCTAATGCAATTTCTGTTTCTTTTGTTTATTTAGAAATCTGAAAATTACGCATTGTCTTTTTGTCGTGCGTAATCTGAAATCTGAAATCTGAAATTTGAAATTGCTTTTGCCCCTCACTACCTCTAAAATTACCGATTATTATTCATTTTTCATTATTCATTTTTCATTTTTTATTTTTCAATAGAGTATTTCGCACTCCACATTCAGCCCTGCGCGCAGTTGCGACATGGCGGTGCTGTCGTTGCCTGCCAGACTGATGCGCACAGGCACGCGTTGTTCCACTTTTATGAAATTGCCCGTGGCGTTGTCGCTCGGATTTAGCATCAGGCTCGCTCCCGTGGCATTGCTCAGTCGCTCCACATGACCAACAAAATCAACATCGGGCAGCGCATCAACTTTCACGCGCACCTCGGCACCTTCGGCAATGTTCTGCAACTGACTTTCGCGATAGTTCGCCACAATCCACGCGTTGTGCGTGTCCACCACATTCAGCAGCAACATGCCCGGCTGAACCAATTGCCCAACCTGAATTTTCTTTTTGTCGGTTACGCCATCGCACGGCGCCAACACTACGGTGTACGATAGGTTCAGTCGCGCCAAATCGAGCGCAGCCTTTGCCATCTCAATGTTCGCTTTGTTCTGATCGAGGCGCACGGTTTGCTCATCTTTTTGCAGCGATGTGCTGGTTTTCTGCCGTTTCAGCATGTCGTAGCGCGCCTTGGCTGCGTCGTAGTCGGCCTTGGCGTTGTCGAGTTGCTGCTGTGTGACGGCGCGTTTCTCGTACAGCGTGCGGTAGCGGTTGTAGTCTTTTGCCGCCTGATTCAACCTGATCTCCGCCTCTTCGATAGTTGCGTCCGACACTGCCAAATTGTTCGCCGTGGTCGATATCGAGGCGTTCGTAACCACTTTGCCTGCCAGCGCATTCTGATAATTCGCCTCGGCTTGAGCCACCTGCAATCGATAAGGCGCATCTTCAATTATCAGCAGCGTGTCGCCTTTTTTCACATGCTGAAAATCGCTAAATCGCACCTCTTCCACAAATCCCTGCACACGCGCGTTGATGGGCGCAATGTCCTGACGAATCTGCGCATTGTCGGTGTATTCTACGCGACCAAAATGTGCGTAACTGTCTATTACCCAGACTATTCCGCCCGCCAAGCAGGCAATTATCACACAGTTGTAAATGATTTTTTTCGTTCTTCGTTTCATATCTAGATTTCAGATTAGACCTCCTCAATCCCCCAAGGGGGAAGATTGGGAGTTTGTTGTTTTGTAATTAAATAATTGGAAATTAAATAATTAGATAATTATTTTATAGTGTGTTCGTGATGTATTTCAATTTGTAATAATTCGCCAAGATGTCGATTTGGGCGTTGGTCAGACCGATTTCGGCACTCAGTTTGGCGTTGCTGGCGTCGATCAGGTCGGTAACCACCACCAGACCATTGTCGTAGCGATTGGCAATCACGTTGTAGTTGTCGGTCGCCAATTCCACGCTTTTTTGCTGCGTTTTCAGCTGCTCGAACGACTCCACATAGCGCGTGTATGCTGCCTGCACGGCAATGGCAATCTGCTCTTCGGCCA
>CAZGVF010000006.1:24048-27149 GCA_964528925.1 uncultured Paludibacteraceae bacterium
TCCACATAGCGCGTGTATGCTGCCTGCACGGCAATGGCAATCTGCTCTTCGGCCACGGCTCGTTGGTCGCGCGCCGACTGCACTGCCAACTGACTGCGTTTCACATCGCGCGTGGTCTTATACCAACTGCCAATGTCGTAGGTCAGACCGATGCCGACATACCAAACGTTTACATTTTTGTTGATTGGCGGCATGTCGTAGGTGAAAGGTCCGTCGAGATGATTGGCGGCCACCAGCCCGATTTTCGGAATCCAGCCAGATTTTGTCAGTTTCTCAGCGCGTTCGTTCATCTGTACGCCCATGTCGGCACTCTTCAACGCTGTGGAATTGTCGCCCGCACTCTGCTGCCAACTTGCTTCGTCGCTCGCCAACTGCTGCTCTTGTGCCAACAGACTTTCGTCGGGCAAAATCTCCGTCCCAGCAGGCAATCCCAGCGTAACGACCAACTGATTGTTGAGTATGGCGATGGTGCCGAGCAGTTGCGTGCGCAGGTAGATGAGGCTCTGTTTCTGCAGCTCGTAGCGCACAATGTCGTTGTCCAACGCCACGCCAGCCTCGGCTTTGGCGCGCATGTCGTCAATCACCTGCTGCGTCAGTCCAATGTTGGTGTCGTACACGGCCAGCATGTTGCGACATTTGTACAAATCCAGATAATGCGATACCAAAAGATTGCGCACATCTTGCGTTTGTGTTTCGAGATTGAGTTTTGCTAGTTCGGCTTGTAACTCGCTCATTTTTACGTTGTTGGCTATCGCACCGCCAGCATAAAGCACCTGCTCAATGTCGATGGCGAAGTTGTTGCCAAGGTGCGGACTTTCGTAGGTTTGCCCGTTTTTGAAATCGCGGTCAGCCACCCATACATTGCCAATGTAACTCGCCGAAGCCGATAGTTTGATGTCGGGCATATAGTCGTTTTTACTCACTTTCACGGCCTGCTCCGCCTCCTGCACTGCCGTGCGCGATGCCTTGATGGCTGCACTGTTCTCATCGGCCAAGCGAAACATCTCGTCGATGCCGATGACGCGCTGCTGTGCCGCTGTCGCCAGATATATTGTGCAACAAATTGCTATCAAAAAATATCGTCTTTTCATTTTATTTTTGTTGAAATTAGTTAGTATGTCGAACTGTTACTTTATGAAATTGTCTTATTATCGAATAGTTAGAATGTCGAACTATTGTAGATTTGCGTAGAAAAATCGGCAGAATTGGCTCTGCAGAAAAGGATTGTTTTTGAAAATTTACTCTAGTGGTTGATTGCCTTTTATGCGATCGATGATGCGGAGGAACATGCGCACTTGGTACGACGAAATGCCGCGCAGTAGTTGTTGCGTGAGTGCCTGTTCCATTTGGTAGTGTTCATCGAAAATGCGTTCGCCTTCGTCGGTGATTATCAGGTGGTTTTCGCGGCGATCGTCGGGATTTACCGAGCGGCGCAACACACCTTTGCTCTCGAGCGAATCGACCAGATGCAGAATAGTAGACTTGCTTTTGCCCGTCTGATCGGCTAAATCTTGAAGAATGATGGTCTGCTTTTCTTGGTGAATTTTGTAGAGCAGAATGTACTCGTCCACCGTCAGGCGCGTGCCTTCGTGCGCAGCAAATTCGCGGCGCAGACTTTGAAAAATCATGTCGCGCAGCTTGCCAACGGCACTTCCAAGTTGTGGTTGCTCTTTACTCATCTCTTCAAAATTTTCGACTGCAAAATTACAACTTTTTTTGGAAAATAGTTCGTTTTTCGAACTATTTTTTTTAATTTCCTGAAAATCAACCGCGAATCAACTTTTTTTTTGTAATTTTGCACCCCCCAAAAAACGATTCAGCACTTCAACGATTAAACGATTTAACATCATGTCCGACCAGATTTTTGAAATTCCCGACAGCGTGGACACCACCGTTTTTTATGGCGTGAACGACGCACATTTTCGTATTGTGAAAGATATGCATTCGCGGTTGCATGTGGCGGCTCGTGGACGCATCGTCAAGGTGTCGGGTAGTGACGACGAGGTGGCGATTTTTTGCAGGATTCTCGAGAAAATGTCCGATTTTGTGCTGCAAAATGGTGCGCTCAACGAGGAGCAGGTGATAGAGTTGGCGAAGGGCTGCGATCCGCAAGTGGTGCGCCCTGATGATCTGATTCTTCACGGCGTGGCGGGGAAAAACATCACTGCGCGCACCGAAAATCAGCGTCTTTTGGTGAAGGCGTTTGACGAAAACGACCTCTCGTTTGCCATCGGTCCTGCGGGCTCGGGCAAAACTTACACAGCCATTGCGTTGGCGGTGCGTACGCTGCGTAATCGTGAGGTGAAACGCATCATCTTGAGTCGTCCAGCCGTGGAGGCGGGCGAAAAACTTGGCTTTTTGCCTGGCGACATGAAAGAGAAGATCGATCCTTATCTGCAGCCGCTCTACGACGCGCTTCAGGACATGATTCAACCTGCAAAATTGGCAGAATATCTGAATAATGGCACCATTCAGATTGCGCCGTTGGCTTTTATGCGTGGACGCACGCTGAGCGATGCAGTGGTCATTCTCGACGAGGCGCAAAATACTACTACTCAGCAGATTAAGATGTTTCTGACGCGCATGGGCTTGAATTGCAAGATGGTGGTGACGGGCGATATGACGCAGATTGACCTGCCGCCGATGCAGAAATCGGGCTTGCGCGATGCGCTGGAGGTGCTGCGCGATGTCGATGGCATTGCCGTGGTGGAGTTCGGCCGAAAAGACATTGTGCGCCACAAGCTCGTGCAGCGCATTGTCGATGCCTACGAGAAAAAAGAAAAAAAAGCGAAAGGCGAGAAGTGAGTTTCTAGATTTCTGGTTAGAAGGTTTCTAGGTTTCGGATTGTTTCTCGCGCTTCGCGCTGTTTCAAATTGTTTATTTGAAGATTGTAGGGACGCACTGAGTGCGTCCTTTTTTTTGATTGGGCTGATAAAAAAACTAGCGCTTGCACTATTTGCAAGCAGCTAGTCTATTTGGGAGCAAAATTATTCTTTTGCTACTTTAAAACTCCACTTCCGGCGCATTTTTGGCACCAGCGTCGGCTTCGAAGTACGATTTTTTGTCGAAACCAAACATGCCAGCCGCAATGCTAGTCGGGA
>CAZGVF010000007.1:0-8274 GCA_964528925.1 uncultured Paludibacteraceae bacterium
TGTGGTTCTTTTTGTTGGCCTTTGGTGGCGGACTTTTGGGCATTCTCACACCGTGCGTCTTCCCCATGATTCCGATGACAATCTCCTATTTCATGAAGCATGGCGGCAAGCGGCAGGCACTGTTCTACGGCTTTTCCATCGTGCTGATTTATGTGATTGTGGGCATTGTGCTGTCGGCCATTTTTGGCGAGGGATTTGCCAATTTCATCAGCACGCATTGGCTGCCGAATGTGCTTTTCACCATCATTTTTGTGGTTTTTGCACTGTCGTTGTTTGGTTATTTCGAGATTTCGCTGCCATCGTCGTGGGTTTCGCGGTCGTCAGGCAATGAGCAACGGGCGGGTTATGTTGGCACATTTTTCATGGCGCTGACGTTGGTTTTGGTGTCGTTCAGTTGCACGCTGCCAATTGCTGGCGCGGTGGCTCTGGGCGCGGCAGGCGGTGGTTTTCTTAAACCGATCATCGGCATGCTGGGCTTCTCGTTGGCATTTGCACTGCCGTTTACTTTCTTCGCATTCTTCCCAAATCTGCTACAAAAATTGCCAAAATCGGGCGGCTGGATGAACACACTGAAAGTCTGCCTTGGCTTTGTGGAATTGGCTTTTGCGCTAAAATTTTTGAGCGTTCCCGACCAAACTTATCATTGGGGATTGCTTTCGCGCGAGGTCTATCTGTCGCTGTGGATCGTGATTTTCGCGCTCATGGGATTCTATCTTCTAGGCAAAATTCGCTTCCCGTTCGACGACGAAGAGCCTGTGCAGCGGTCGTGGTTCAAATTTTTCTTGGCAATAGCCGATTTTGCCTTTGTTGTCTACATGATTCCGGGACTTTGGGGCGCGCCGCTCAATGCGCTGTCGGGCTGGCTGCCGCCAATGAGTACGCAGGATTTCAATATTCATCAGATTGTGGTCGATGGCGCGCCACGGCAGCAGGCGAATGCGTGCAGTACGGCTTCGTTTGCCGATCAACTGCATCTGGTGGCGGGGCTCGAGGGCTATTTCGATTACGACGAGGCGACTGCGTGCGCTAAGGCTTGTGGCAAACCGTTGTTTCTCGATTTCACGGGGCATGGCTGCGTGAATTGCCGCAAAGTGGAGCAGAAAGTGCTGGCCGATGCACACATTCAGCAGTTGCTGAACGATAATTTTGTGGTGTGCGCACTCTATGTCGACGACAAAATTATTTTACTGCCAGACGATTTGCAAATTTCTGATAATCAGGGAGATAAGATTACGTCGCTCGGCGAAAAAAATAGGCATATTCAGACCGCTTTGTTCCACGAAAATTCGCAGCCGTGCTACATTGTGGTCGATCCTGCCGATGGTTCAATTCTTGCCGGACCAATCCACTACGAAACAGATCCCATCGCCTTCGAGAAATTTTTGAAAGATGGGTTGGCGAAATTTGAAAAGTAGAAATTCGTTCAATCTTGAAAAATAAAAATCTCCCAAACTTTTTTGCTTGGGAGATTTCTTTTTGTCTTATGGTCTTCCGCCAGGACCGCCGCCGCCATGGTTATCACCGCCGTTAGGACCGCCGCCAGAGGTGTTTTGTGTGGTAACCATTTTACTCAGGGTGAGCGAGGCTACCGTCGTGCCATTCTCGAGCGTTCCGCCTGTGGTCAAGCCGTGCCATGTGGTGCCGCCAGTTACCGTTCCGCCCGTGGTCAGTAGTACGCTGTTGCCTTTTTGCAACGATGGCGACGAGACGAGCAACGTCATTTGGTTGTACGAGCGCGGCACTTTGTACGATAGAATGTGCGTGCCATCGCTTGTGGCAAGGTTGAATACGGTGTTGGCGCTGGCTTGTGTGCCGTAGACAATGGCTGGTTGCGTGCAGGCGCTTTCGGTTGGAGTGCTAGCATCGCCGCCCACGCCCACGATGGTTCCGCCAGTTATGGCAAAACGATTTTGGTCGCAGTCGAAACTGCCTTCGGGCGTTTGTGTGCCAGAGGCTACCACAGTGCCGCCGTTCAGCGCGATGGTGCCGTTCGAGTCGAGGGCATCGTTGTTCGAACTGTAGCAGTAGACGCTGCCGCCATTTATCTCGATGTGTGTGGTGGTATTCATGCAGTCGTCGTATGTCGAAATCTCAACTGTGCCACCATTGATGCGCAGCGTGTCTTTGCTCTCGAGACCTTCGCTGCCTTCGCCGCCAGTGGCGCGCACTTTCACGCTGCCGCCATTTATTGCTAGCAGACTATCGGCTTTGATGGCTTTGGCTGAGGTGTCGTACGAACCATAGACATATTCCGTGCCAGTGGTGATGGCGCGCACCGTTCCGCCGTTGATTATCAGGCGTTTATCGATGTTGATACATTTGCCGCCAGCGCCAGTGCTTTTCAGTGCCAGCTCGCCGCCATTCATTACAAGGATGCTGTCGGCTTTGATGCCAGCGCAACCCGAAACATCGCTCTCGTCCTCGTCGTACACGCCACCGCCCGATGTGATGATGGTGGTGCGACCGCCGTCGATCACTACATAGCCATCGCTCGAGAAGCCTTTGGCAGCGTCGGCCGTTACGCTGATGTTGATTACGCCACCGCTCACTGTTATGCCTTCGCCTGCTTTCACAGCGTTGCCAGCGTTGTCAACTATTTCGGTGTTGGTGTTGGCGCGGAAACGAACGTAGCCTTTGTTGCTTGTGAGCCCCTGTTTTTTGTTGGCGGTGATTTTCAGTGAACCGCTGCCGCTCAGCACAAGGTTGCCTTTGTGGTAGACGCACGCTTTGGCATCGCTCTCGGCTGCATCTGTGAAACTGTTCACTGTGCCGTCGGTTGCGTGCAGATACATGCGTTTGCTGCAACTGCTGTTGATGGGCGCGGTGGTGCTGCTTGTGAGCGAAACGCCGTTCAGAGTCAGCTTGAATTTGTTGTCGCTTTCGATGGCAAATGAGCCGTCGCCCGATTGGCCCGACAAAATGTATTCCACCTTTTTCACTGTGGAAACAACTGCGATGTTGGCGCCAGTTTGCTCGATGGTTACGCCTTCGATGGCATTTTCAACCGTGGCGCTATCGCCGTTGTAGGTGATTTTCACCACATTTGCGAAATCGGAATTTTCCCAAAAATCGTCATCTTCGGAGTCGATGGTTTCCGTCTCGACGAGTGGTGTATTGTCGAGTGCCACATCGAATGTTTCGAGGTCGCTACTCTCGGTTTGGGTTGTGTCGTTTGTGTTTGGCGCGATTGGATCGTTGCCGTCGCCCGTTGACTCATCTTTGCGGCAGGCTGCTAGTGCCAAGATGCAGCAGAGTAGCAGTGCCGTTTTTTTTGCGGTTTTCATTGTTGTTTGATGTTTAATTTGAAAAATAATTGGTCGTTTTCGTATAAATTCAACGCAAAAGTAGGCTTTTTATTTTCAATTGCAAACATTTTCGCACAAAAAAATCGACAAGATGCAGGATTTCTCTAATTTGAGGAAAGAGTAAGGAGCAAAGAATAAAGACGGGACAGCGCGTTTGAATGGGTTGCGTGGACGAATGATTATTTGCCTAAATGGCGGTTTCAAAACTTTAAAAATTTTTGAGTTTTGAAACTGAGAATATTGAAATGTTCAGCCGCGATGATGGTGATTTTTATGAAAAAGATTGTAAATTAGTGAGTTAATTTGTTTGTTTCAAAGAAAATGATTACCTTTGTGGCGGTTTCAAAAGTGTAAAAAAAATAGAGTTTTGAAAATGGAACTGTTTCCACGCCACAATTATTTGCAGCAATTGATGTCGAAACGCTGTACGCCCGATATCAAAATAATTACTGGCATTCGTCGTGCTGGTAAGTCGAAATTGATGCAAATGTACATGGATTATCTGCGCGAAATCGATCCGAGTTGTAATGTGATTTTTGTCGATTTGCGCCTTTTGCAGTCGGAAACGCTAAAGGAGTATCATGCGCTGCACGATTTTGTCGAAAAACATTATGCCCCGCGTGTGAATAACTATGTTTGTATCGACGAGGTGCAACTTTGTCCGCAGTTCGAGTTGGCTATAAATAGTTTGCATGCTACCGAGCGTTTTGATATTTATCTGACTGGTTCAAATGCTTTTATGCTAAGTTCCGATTTGGCGACTTTGTTCACTGGTCGTTGTATCGAAATTCAAGTCTTTCCTTTCAGTTTTGCGGAATTTGTTCACTATGTTGGGCATGGTGGCGAGGCTCAATCTTTGCTTGATAGATATGTGGTAGAAGGCGGATTTAGTGGTTCGTATCTCTATGCAAATGCTGCCGACAAGGCAAATTATGTGCGCGAGGTCTATACTACCATTGTTCAGCGCGATTTGATTGCAAAGTACAATTTGCCCGACGCTACCATGCTTTCGCGCTTGATGGAGTATATGCTTGATAATGTGAGCAATATCAGTTCGCCTAATGGCATCTCTTCTTCGCTGCGACAAAATGGTTTTGACATTAGCCACGTCACTGTTGCTCGCTATTTGGACTATATCGCCAACTCTTTTTTGCTCTACAAAATTGATCGTTACGATATCAAAGGAAAAAAATATCTGCAGTCGCTCAGTAAGTATTATTTGACTGACAGCAGCATTCGTTACGCTGTGCTTGGCTTGCGCAACATGGATTGGGGAAGGATTTACGAAAATCTGGTTTGTATCGAGCTTTTGCGCCGCAAATATCGCGTTTATGTAGGGAAATTATATCAAAAAGAGATAGATTTTGTAGCAATGCGTGGTAATGATAAAATCTATATTCAAGTGAGCGACGACATTAGTAATACCGTTACATTTGAGCGTGAGTATCAGCCACTTCTTCAGATTCGCGATGCGTACCCTAGGCTGATTATCGCTCGCACGCGCCATCAGCGGTATAGTTATCAAGGCATTCAAATTGTCGATTTGGCTGATTGGCTTCTCGATTTAGAAATGCGTTGATTGTTAGCTTTTAAGTTGGAAGGTTTTTCTGCCAGTTTCAAAACTTCAAAAATTTTCGACTTTTGAAACTGGGCGGGTAATTTGAGATGCAATCGCTACTAACTTCTCACTCATTATTTCTTAATTTTCTTTGCAGTCGTGCGGAATTTGTAATCCCGCGCTCGATTTTGTTTAAGGATTTGTAATCCGAGAAAATTCAACGCTTCAACAACAACAAACCTAGAAACAGAAATTGCGCTAGCAATTTCGAGAAACCGCTAGAAATTATTCAAACTAGAACTAGTGACCAGAAATCTAGAAATTCTTATTCTTTTTCCCTTTGGGGCGCTTAGCGGAATCTTTTTTGTCGGGACGGAAGGGCTTGGCATCGTTGCGCTGGCGGCGTGCGACGACCTCCACTTTCAGGTTGCCGCCAAATTGGTCAAAGGCATCGAGCACGCGGTCGGCTTGGTCGGCGTAAACATCGAAAAATGTGCAGCGTTGCGCTATTTCAATGTCGCCAATGCTGATGGATTTGTCGCGCGTGATGTCGTTTATTATGCCTAGCACGCTGCGTGTGGTGGCGTTTTGTCGGTGACCGAAATTCATCACCAAACGAACACGCTGTCCGCGCTTGAAACCGCCATTGCGTTCGGCATTTTGGCTGTCGTTGCGATCCGATTTTGGTTCGCGTTTGTTGGCGTTTTTTCCGCCTTTCTTTTCGCGATTTTTCTTGCGGTCGTTTTCGTTTTTTTCGTCGCGTTCGGGCTTTTCTGGCAGATTCAGATCTTCGGCATCTTTGTAGTATTCCAAAAATCGGTTGAACTCCAGCGACAAGAATCGGCGAATGACATCTTCTTTCGAAAGATAGTCGAGTTTGGCGAACACATGTGGCAGAAATTGGTCGATCTGCTCGTCGTTGACCTGCACATTTTCCATGCGTTCAACAAGGTGGAACAGTTGTCGTTTGCAGACGTCGATGCCGAGCGGAATGCGTGCACGTTCAAATTTCTTTTTGATGATATGCTCGATGGTGCGAATTTTGCGTTGTTCGCGCGAGTGGATTATCGAGATGGAGATGCCGCGTTTGCCAGCGCGTCCCGTGCGGCCGCTGCGGTGTGTGTACACTTCCACATCGTCGGGCAGGTTGTAGTTTATCACGTGCGTCAGGTCGCTCACATCGAGTCCGCGCGCTGCCACATCGGTTGCGACGAGTATCTGCAGATGGCGTTGGCGGAATTTGTGCATCACCGTGTCGCGCTGCGCCTGACTGAGGTCGCCATGCAGGGCATCGGCATTGTAGCCATCGGCCATCAAGTGGTCGGCTACCTCTTTGGTCTCTTGGCGGGTGCGACAAAAAACTATGGCGTAGATGTCGGGATTCATGTCGACAATGCGCTTGAGCGCAAGGTAACGCTGCTTGGCCTGCACCATGTAGTAGATGTGATCCACATTTTCAGCACCAGCGTTGCGCGTGCCAACGGCTATTTCGGTGGCGTTTGTCATGTATTGCTTGGCAATGCGCGCAATCTCGTTGGGCATGGTGGCGGAGAAGAGCAGCGTGCGGCGTTCGGCTGGAACGGATTGCAGAATGGTCTCCAAATCCTCTTTGAAACCCATATCGAGCATTTCGTCGGCTTCGTCGAGCACCAAATAGCGCACATCTTCGAGATGCACTTTGCCGCGGTGCAGTAGGTCAATCAATCGACCTGGCGTGGCAACGAGAATCTGCGGCTGCACATCGAGCTGTTTGAACTGCGACACAATGTTTTCGCCGCCGTAGACTGGCACAATTTTCACGCCGTCCATCTGCGCAGCGTAGTGTTTCAGGTCGTTGGCTATCTGCATGCAGAGCTCGCGCGTGGGCGACAAAATGAGCGCTTGAATGCTTTTTTTGTCGGTATCGATGCGGGTGAGCAGCGGCAGACCGAAGGCAGCAGTTTTGCCTGTGCCTGTTTGGGCTAGCGCTACCAAATCGCCCTCTTTTTCGAGAAGAAAAGGAATGACTTGCTCTTGAATGGGCATGGGCTGTTCGTAGCCCAGTGCGGCTATGGCGGTGAGAATTTCGGGACGAAGGCCTAATTCGTTGAATGTGGTCATGTGGAGAATTGAGATGTTGAATAGTTGAAATGTTGGAGTGCCGAATCACCGCATTTTTTGTGAAAAAGTGCGATTAATGCGCTTTCAGCATCGAAAAAATCGGTTGCAAAGTTACGCTTTTTTTGCGAGATGGGGAAACGAAAAATCCCCCGTTCTTGCGAGCGGAGGATTCTCTGTTTGCTATGTTTTCGCTTATTTTGTGATAACGCGAGCCATTTCCAAAACTTTGTTCGAATAGCCCCATTCGTTGTCGTACCAAGCGCAAACTTTTACGAAAGTGCCGTCGAGTTGGATACCAGCCTTCTCGTCGAAGATAGAAGTGCGAGCGTCGTTGCGGAAGTCGGTCGAAACTACAGCCTCGTTGGTGTAGCCCAGAACGCCTTTCAGTTCGCCTTCCGAAGCCTCTTTCATGGCTTTGCAAATCTCTTCGTAAGTTGCCTCTTTGGCCAGTTCGCAGGTGAGGTCGACAAACGAAACGTCCGATGTAGGAACGCGCAGCGACATACCAGTGAGTTTGCCATTCAGTTCAGGAAGCACTTTGCCTACGGCTTTGGCAGCACCAGTCGACGAAGGAATGATGTTCTCCAAGATGCCGCGACCACCGCGCCAGTCTTTTTTCGAAGGGCCGTCAACGGTTTTCTGTGTTGCAGTTGCAGCGTGAACGGTTGTCATCAAACCACGAACAATACCGAATTTGTCGTTCAGCACTTTCGAGATAGGAGCCAAGCAGTTGGTGGTGCAGCTAGCGTTCGAAATGATTTTCTGACCAGCGTAGGTTTTGTGGTTAACGCCATAAACGAACATTGGTGTAGCGTCTTTCGAAGGAGCCGACATGATGACTTTCTTAGCGCCTGCTTTCAGGTGAGCCGAAGCCAACTCTTCTGTCAAGAAGAAACCAGTCGATTCTACAACAACATCAACGTCGAGTGCGCCCCAAGTGATGTTTGCAGGATCTTTTTCAGCAAAAATTTGGATGCGGTTGCCATCGACAATCATGTAGTTGCCTTCAACTTTGATGTCGTGGTTGAAGTGGCCGTGAACTGAATCGTATTTCAGCATGTAAGCCAGATAGTCAGCATCCAAAAGGTCGTTGATGCCGACAACTTTGATGTCGTTACCGAAGTTCTCGACTGCGGCGCGGAACACCATGCGTCCGATACGGCCGAAGCCGTTGATACCTAATTTGATCATAGTTTTTTGTTTTATGAATTAAAAATAATCTTCTCAAGATTTTTGGACTGCAAAATTACACTTTTTTTTTAGTACGATGGCAGTCCCCAAGCACTTTTTTTATTAACAAATTGCGTGCCA
>CAZGVF010000007.1:8374-21005 GCA_964528925.1 uncultured Paludibacteraceae bacterium
TTTTTAGTACGATGGCAGTCCCCAAGCACTTTTTTTATTAACAAATTGCGTGCCACATTTTGCGTAGCAAAATTATCGACTTATTGAATCATCGAATCATCGAATGGAGTGGCGCACTATTCGTCTTTGCAGGGCACCCTCTAATTCTTAATTCTAAATTCATAATTCTTAATTTCTTGCGACTTGCGGCTTTTGATGTGTGAAAATAAATAATAAAAAATGAATAATGAATAATACGGCGGCATTTCGCAGTATTTTTTATTCCCCCAATTATTTTTTATTATTCATTATTCATTGTTTATTGAAGGATAAGGTTCCAGTGGTGCAAATCGTCGGCGCGGCCGCATTGAATGTCGCGCAGATGGTTGTAGAGGCGCGTGCATTTTTCGCCTGGCTTGCCATTGCGCGAAATCACATATTTTGCACCTGTTTCGATGTCGTCAATCTCGCCTATTGGTGCTACTACAGCGGCTGTCCCGCAGGCTGCGGCTTCGTCGAGTGTGGCGAGTTCTTCGACGGCTATTGGGCGCTCTTCGACAGCCCAGCCAAAGTCGCGACAAATCTGCATCAGGCTGTTGTTTGTGATCGATGGCAGAATGCTTTTCGATTTTGGCGTGATGTAGGTGTCGCCTTTGATGCCGAAGAAATTCGCAGCGCTGCACTCGTCGATGTAGCGCTTTTCTTTCGGATCGAGATAGATGGTGGAGTTGTAGCCAAGCGAGTGTGCTACGGCGTCGGCTTGCAGACCAGCAGCGTAGTTGCCGCCCACCTTGTAGCAACCCGTGCCGAGCGGTGCTGCGCGGTCGTATTGACGCAGAATGCAGGCGTTCACTGTGCTGAAACCGTTATTAAAATAGGTGCTGATGGGCGATACATAGACGATGAATTCATATTCTTGCGATGGGCGCACGCCAAGCAGCGAACCTACACCAATTATTATTGGGCGAATGTAGAGCGACGCATTTTTGCCGTATGGCGGAATGAAACGCTCGTTCATGCTGACTGCCATTTTGACAGCTTCGAGAAATTTTTCGGTTGGCACTTGTGGCATCATCAGTCGGTCGCACGAACTCTGCAGACGTAGTGCGTTGGCTTCGGGACGGAAAATGCGGATTTTGCCATCGACACCGCGCGTGGCTTTGATGCCTTCGTAGGCCTCTTGTCCGTAGTGCAGGCACGACGAGGCTATCGAGATGTTGATTTCGGGCGTGTCGTAGGCGCGCAGTTCGCTCCACTCGCCATCTTTGTAGTGGCTGCGCACATTATAATCGGTCTCAACATAGTTGAAACCTATCTTTTCCCAATCGATTTCCATATCAGTAAAAAGTCTGAAAGTCTATAAAGTTGAAAGTATTGGTTGTCTGTGTCTGAAATTTTTTAATTAAATAATTGTAAATTAGGTAATTAGCTAATTCTTTAGGATTATTCTCGCTTCATTTCCCATATTGAACAGCAGATCAACTATGCTGAGGTTGGGCATGAAACCCCATTGTTGCTCGAAAACTTGGTAGTAAGGCTTCGTCTGCAAATGGGGCTGCAAAGTTACTATATTTTTCGGTGTGCTGAATGTCTCGCGCAGGTCAATTTCGCTGTTGGTATACGATTTTTGATATTCGTTGTTCAGCGTGTAGTGCAGCGGGAGATCGAGCAGTTCGGCAATTTTGTCGTGCAATGCCAGCGTAAAATCTACCAAACGGTCGGTTGGCTGGGTGAAAAATGGCAGCAATTCGTCCTTATAATAATCGAAAAAAGGCGATGCGTTGTAGGCGGCTTCCATGGCGCGCCAATGCTGCATTTGCCATGCGTGATGATCCGATGTACGCACCTCGGCAAGTGGCGTGTGGTCGGTGTGAACCACTGGAATAGCCAGATTTTCGATGCCGTGAGCCGTGGCTATCTGGCAACGATTGGCGTAGGTCTGTTTGTGGTAGTGTGCCCGAATGTCGATCACGACTTCGCCCTGTACAAGCAGCCGAAAATATGGCACTGGCGCCAAATATGCTACGGGTAAAATGTACATTGCCACGAAAAATTATTGGGCTGCAAAAGTACGAAATTAGTATGAAAGTGAGAAAGTAAAAAGTAAAAAGTGGAAAGTCTGTAAAGTGGGGCGGGGCGCGGTTGGTGTTGAAAATTTTTTCAGAAAAAAATGGCGTTGTTTGTTAATTCAAAAAAAAGTTGTACTTTTGCACCGCCTTTCGAGTAAAGGCAAATAAGGTTTAACCAATAACATTTTCAAAACAAATGGCAACTAAAATTAGATTGCAAAGACACGGTCGCAAAAGCTACGCTTACTATCACATTGTCGTAGCCGACAGCCGTTCGCCACGCGATGGCAGAATCATCGAACGCATTGGTTCGTACAATCCAAACACCAACCCCGCAACTGTCTCGATCGATTTCGAGCGCGCATTGCACTGGGTTATGGTAGGTGCTCAGCCCACCGACACCGCTCGCAACATTCTTTCGGGCGAAGGCGTATTGCTGAAAAAACACCTGCTGGGTGGCGTAGCCAAAGGCGCATTCGACGAAGCAACAGCCGAGAAAAAATTTGAAGCTTGGAAAGCTGAACACGCCAAAGTGCAAGAGGCTATCAAAGACAAAGATGCTTCGAAACTGGCCGAGAACCTGAAACAGCGTCTCGAGGCTGAGAAGAAGATTAACGAGGCTAAAGCCGCTGAGTTGGCTAAGAAGAAAGCCGAGGCTCTCGAAGCCGAAGCCGCCAAAGCCGCTGCCGAGGTTGCTGCCGAAGCTCCTGCTGAAGCACCTGCTGAAGCACCTGCCGCCGAAGCTCCCGCTGCTGAATAAGTCGCGAAAAAAAAGACCACAAGTCCGATTGAAAAATCGGACTTTTTTTTGTGCCAAAAAATGCGTAATTTTGTAGTTTTTTTTGTATGCCTTCGAACATCGCAAAATATCGTCACGAAATAGCCGACACCATTTGGCTGATGCTGATGCAGGGATTGACCTACATTGCGCCGCTGCTAGTGTGGCCATACCTGATGCGCACGCTCGGCGCCGAGCGGTTTGGCTACATCGGTTTTTCGCAATCGGTGGTGCTGATGCTGATGCAGGTGGTCGATTTTGGGTTCAATTTCACCGCGACAAAACAGATTGCCCAAGCGCAGGGAAATCAGGAGGAGATTGACCGCGTGGCCTCGTCGGTGATGATAGCAAAAATGCTGCTGCTTGGCGTGTGCGCGCTGGTGGTGCTTGGCATCGAGTGTGTGCCGCAGTTTGCCGACTATCGCGCAGTGCTTGGCGTGCTGTCGCTGACGGTGGTCTCCAATGTCTTTTCGTTCTCGTGGCTTTTTCAAGGATTGGGCAAAATTCGCACCGTTTCGATAGTCACTTCGTTGTGCAAAATCAGCATTCTGCCGCTCACTTTTGTGTTTGTGCATTCTGCCGACGATGTAACCATCGCCGCCGTGCTGCAGGCGAGCATTTATGTGGTGGCGTCGGTCATCACTTGCATTATTTTGCATAAGAAAAAATATGTGCATCGCTGGAATTTGCGCCCTGCGTGGACAGAAGTGCGCAGTCAGCTGAAGGGCGGATTCAACCTCTTTTTGTCGAATATGGCGACGGCGCTCTACACCACATTTTTTGTGATGATTTTGGGCTTTTTTGAACCAGCTGAGATCGTCGGAAAATACACCGCTGCCGAAAAACTTGTGCGTGTGGCGTGCTATCTGATTTTCATTCCGATGACGCAGGCTTTTTTCCCGAAAGTGAGTGCCATGGCAGCCACGCAAAGTGACGAAGCCAAAACGCTTATTCGGCGCATTTGCATGCTGCTGTTTTTGCTAATGTGTCTGCTTGCCGTAGCATTTTTGGTAGGCGCCGATCTGATAGTCGACCTGCTGCGGCGCGAACAGTATGCTGGCACCGAAAATTTGTTGCGCATTATGGCGTTTGTACCGTTGATGGTGTCGATTGGCGGCGTGGTTGGCGAACTTGGCTTGATTGGCTTGGGCGACGAACGAGCAAAACAGAAATACCGCAATGTCTATTTTGTAGCAGGCGGTGCAGCGTTAGTTTTTCTGGTGGCGCTAACCCCATTTTTCGGCGTCGAGGGCGTGGCAATCAGCCTGCTGTTCACCGAAGCGGTGGTGTGTGGCGGCATGGTTTTTTGGTACTATAAAATGGTAAGATGACCTATTATGCAGTCATAATTTGGGTGATGATGGCGTTTGCCATTGCTAGCCTGTGCCTGTCGCACCACGAGCGCGCCAATCGGCAGCTCTATTGCGTGGCATTTGCTGCATTCGCCATTCTTATCTGCGCAAAATACTACTACGGACCAGATATCATTTCTTATGTGCCTTATTATGAAAATATTGAGTCGGTCTCGCAAATTCTTTCGGGCGATTACGATGGCTATTTCGAGGTTGGTTTTGCACTGTTTTGCAGCATTGCGCACACCTGTGGTCTGTCGTTTTGGCTGATGACGGTGCTGATTGCGCTGATCTATCTGACGATCATTTACAAACTTTTCGAGCGCATCGAACCGAATTATCGCACTTTTGCGCTGTTTGTGCTGTCGTATCTCGACTACAAATTGCCACTTTTCGAACTGCGGCAATGTTTGGCGGTGGCGTTTTTCATCGGCATCTATTTGGCGTATACCAACAAACGCTATGCGCTCAGTCTTTTGTCGGCCATCGCGGCTTGCCTGATGCACCGATCTGCCATTTTTGCAGTGGCTTTGCTCTTCTTTTTTGCGCTGTTTTGGCAATTGAAAATCGACAAAAAACTCTACATTCTCACTGCCATCTGCTTCATCGGAATTTTGCTGATTCCGTTGCAATCGCTTATTGGCTCGCTGCTGCCAGCCTTACCATTGTCGGAAGAGATGGCTGTTTCGCTCGAACATCATTTGCTGCTTGGCAAGCGGTTTCAAGTGGTGTTTTTGATCTATTTTGGCGCAGTTTTTTGTCTTGCCTATTATGGAAAATTCGACCCAAAAAATGCCAAAACGCACTGGCTGATTTGGTGCTGCGTGTGCGTCGTCATTGTGCTTTATCAAAACTACTATCTGCTCGATCGCATGCGCTCGTACATTGTGCCGATAGTGATGGTGTATGTTTGCAATGCCATCGCAAAATCGGATGTGAAAGATGCGCTGCCACGGCAAATTTATGCTGCGCTCATTCTGCTGATTGCTGCGCGTTTTCTGATAAATGACACGCTGAGTCAGGGCAATTTGCAGTCAAAAACTTATCAGCCATCGACAGTTCTCAGACTGACAAAACAGAGCGAGGCGCAGATATTAAAACAGCAAATGTACGAGGCTGAACTGCTGTGGGAAGAGGATTTGCCGAAAATTTTTGAACAACTGCAATGATCAAAATTTTGCTTTCGACATACAATGGCGCGCGGTTTCTTGCTGAGCAGATCGAGTCGATTTTGGTGCAAACTTACCAAGATTGGCAACTCGTGGTGCGCGACGACGGCTCGACCGACGGCACTTGCGCCATAATTGACGATTATTGCGCAAAATATCCGCAAAAAATTGTGCGACAGTTTGATGGACTGAAAAACTTGGGCGCAATGTGCTCGTTCGAGCAGCTTTTGACCGCCAATGAAGCCGATTATTTCATGTTTTGCGACCAAGATGATGTGTGGATGGCGGATAAGATTGCAATTTTTGTGAAAAAAATGCAAGAAACCGAGCAAAAATTCGGTTGCGAAACGCCCACAGTGATTCATGGCGACATGATTGTGGCGAACGAACGCCTCGAAACTATAGCGCCATCGTTTTGGAAATTCTGCAACATTCACCCCGAAATAATTGACTGCAGTTTGCCGTTTATCGCCATTTGCAACACCATAACGGGCTGCTCGTGCCTGCTAAACAACGCCGCAAAACGCTGCATGCTGCCCGTGAGCCAGCGCGCCTACATGCACGATGCGTGGCTCGCCATTCAGACATTGGCAAGCGGTGGAAAAATTGTGCCAATCGGTGCGCCAACGATGCTTTATCGCCAGCATGGGAGCAATGTGCTTGGCGCTGTGAATTACGACGAAATGCGCTGTAACATCAAACTTCGCACAGCGCAGACGAAACGCGTTTATCGTCAGGCAAAGGGTGTGGCGTGGCAAAATATCGCTGAGTTTGTTTGGCAAAAAATGCGCTATTTTATCAGCAGAAAAAAATTGTGAAATGGTTGACATCTTGATGGCGACATACAACGGTGCCGATTTTATCGCAGAGCAGATACAATCTATCATCGACCAATCGTACCACGACTGGCGGCTCATTTTGCACGACGATGGCTCTACCGATGCAACGCTGAAAATAATCGAGCAATTTTGCGGGCGCGACGAGCGTATTCGCTTGGTTGATGACGGCAAAACGCACCTTGGCGTGGCAAAAAATTTCGTACATTTGCTCGACTTTTCGGAAAGCGAGTTTGTGATGTTTTGCGATCAGGACGACGTTTGGCTTACAAACAAGGTCGAAACCATGCTGGCTGCCATCGAAACGAAAGATAATACCAAACCGCAAGCCATTTTCGCAAACGCTTATCTTTGGAACGAACAAAAGGGAATTATTTCGAACCGAAACACGCTTTTTTACCCGCGACAACTGCGCGATCTGTTTTTTCTGAATAGCGGCGTGCAGGGTGCTTCGTCCATTTTCAATGCGCCGATGCGAAGTATTTTGCAAGTGCCGCTCGATTTCTACGCCATGCACGATCATGTGTTGACGCTCGCAGCCATTGCGCTTGGCGAGATCGATTACATCGACAAACCGCTGATGAGGTATCGCCAGCACGCCAACAATTTTTCGGGCAATGCGCCTGGAAGTATGCATAAAAAAGTGGAGCAACTCGTCAGAAATCGGCATAACACCGTAATTTTTACCGAACATTATCGCGGTCTGCAAAGTTTTTACGAATGCCATAAACGGGAAATTGGCGCTGAAAATAAGCAAGTTATAGAGTCATTTTTGAAAATGCCGAGCCAAAATTTTGTGCAACGCCTGCGTACCATTGTACAAAATCGTTTTTCGCTTTTTGGTTCTACTTGGCTTTTGATATTGAAAGTTTGTTTTCGAAAATTCATTTAGAAAATCTAGTTCTAGAAAGATGAAACCACGCATTCTTATCGATGGCACGCCGCTCACGCACCGCACCGACGGACTTTCGCAATACATCAAAAATGTAGTGCTGCGACTCGATGCGCAACTTTTCGACTACACGCTGATTGTGCGTCAAGGTGAGTGCGATGCTGATTTTTTGGAACAACTTTCGCAAAAAAATATCGCTACGGAGCAGGTTAAAATCGCACCAATTGGACCGCTGCGCGAATGGCAATTTTACAAATATCTGCGAAAAAATGCTCACCGTTTCGATGCTGCCATTGTGCCGAGCAATCAATTTCCTGTGGCGCTAAAACTGCCTTGCATCTACATTGTTCACGATCTGATTTACGAAGAATTTCCCGAGCAATTGGGTCGAATGGCGCACTTAAAACGACTTTTCCTTCACTGCAATGTGGCGCTGGGCGTGTGCCGAGCAACGCAAATTGTGGCGGTGTCGAATTATACAAAAAATGATCTGCTGCAGCGGCATTCTGCGTTGTCTGCTGAAAAAATTAGTGTCGTCTACGAAGGCTGGGAGCATTTACAAAACATTGTGCCAGCGGATTTTCGCCCAACAGAATTTGAACGCTATTTTGTTTATGTTGGCAGTACGCGCGGTCACAAAAATCTCGCGCGCCTCGTCGATGCCATCGATTTGATGAAGGATAATCTGCCGAAAAATTTCGGTTTTGTGTTTGTTGGCAGCCTTTCGCACCTCACAAAAGCGCAAAAAGCAAAAATCGACAGCATAAACGCCGAACGTAATATCATAAAATTCACGGGATGGGTTTCGGAAACCGAATTAGCCGCCTACACAAGTCATGCCGAGGCGCTCATTTTCCCCTCGTTGTCCGAAGGATTCGGCATTCCCGTTCTCGAGGCGTTCTACTACAAGCTGCCGCTTTTGCTTGCCCGCAGAACCGCCCTGCCCGAGGTGGCTGGTAATGCTGCAATCTATTTCGATCCGTTCGATGTGGCTGATATGGCCGAAAAAATATCGAACCTCGCTTGGAAAAAAATTGACACTTCAGAAACGATAAAACTCGGTTGCGAACGACTTAAACAATTCAGTTGGTCGAATACAGCCAATCAAATAGAGCAAATTCTTGTAAAAATATGCAAAGAAAGCGCAAAATAGCATTTGTCGGGAATAGCATCACAACCATGTGCAATTTTCGTCAGCCGCTGATTGAAACGCTGGCGAACGAAGGCTACGAGGTTACTATCATTGCTAACGACGACAGCGACGACCATTCGTTCACCAAGGCGGGTGTGAAATTTATTCCCATCGAGGTGGATTGGCGCGGATTAAATCCTGTTAGCGACATAAAATTACTGCGCAGACTAAAACGCATCTATCGCCGCGAAAAATTCGATTTCATACTGCATTACACCATCAAACCTGTAATCTACGGCACAATTGCGGCTCATACTGCCAAAACGCCATCGCTCTCGGTGATAACGGGCAGCGGCTATGCCTTTTTGCAAAAAAATTGGCTGCGTCGCGTGGTGATTCTGCTTTACCGCTACGCTTTCCGTTTCCCTGAAAAAGTGTGGTTCCTGAACACTGAAGATCAGCAACTCTTCATCGATGAACGCATCATCAACATCGAACGAACCGATATTCTCGATAGCGAAGGCGTTGATACACAGCGATTTGCACCGAAAGAAAAATCTGAAAAATCGTTCTCGTTCATCTATCTTGGGCGATTGCTTTGGGCTAAAGGTGTGGGCGAATATGTGGAAGCCGCCAAAATTTTGCACAAAAAATATCCCGATGTAAAATTCAAAATTCTCGGCAAAACTGATGGCATAGATTCTGCCATCGATGTGATGCCCACGGATTTGGAGCAATGGAAAAAGGACGGCGTAGTCTCGTACCTCGGCGAAACGCGCGATGTGGTGCCGTTCATTACCGAGAGCGATTGTTTGGTGCAACCATCGTACTATCGCGAAGGCGTTCCGCGCACGCTGCTCGAAGCCGCTTCGATGGGCAAACCGATTATCACCACCGACTCTGTTGGCTGCCGCGAAACCATTATCGATGGCAAAACGGGTTTTCTGTGCCAGCCGCGCAACGCCAATGATTTGGCCGAAAAAATGGAACAGATGATTTTGCTCTCTGACGAACAGCGACTCGCCATGGGGCAAGCAGGGCGACAGCTTGTGCTAAATAGGTTCGACAATAAAATTGTGCACGAAAAATATCTGCAATATCTGCAAATTCATTTCGATGGACAGATTAAGCAGACTTCCGAATGTCCGCGCGGATTTCTCAACGCCTCCATAGTGCTTTACAAAACGCCTTTCGACGAGGTGGCGCATCTGGTGGCTGCGCTGCGACAAAACGAGAGCGTTGGGCAGATTTTCCTTGTCGACAATTCGCCGCAAATGAACCAGCAATTTGCCTCATTGCCAGCGACTTACATCTTCAATAACAAAAATCTTGGCTATGGGCGCGCGCACAACATCGCACTGCGCCAAACGCTCGAGCAAGGCACGCCCTATCATTTGGTGATGAACTCCGACATTCTGCTGCGCCCCGACACCATCGAACGATCGCTCGCCTACATGCAATCGCACACAAATGTTGGCATGCTGATGCCGCAAGTGTACTATCCAAACGGCGAAATTCAACATCTGTGCAAACTGCTGCCTACGCCGTGGAATCTTATTTGCAGGCGATTTTTACCGAAAAAAATAGCGGAAAGAAGTAATCGAAAATTCGAATTGCGCGACTTTGGTTACAATCGCATTGCCGACATACCATTTCTTTCGGGCTGTTTCATGCTTATGCGCAGCGACGCTCTAAAACAGGTCGGACTGTTCGACGAGCGATTCTTCCTCTACATGGAAGATGTGGATCTGAGCCGACGCATGCACACCAAATTCCGCACCATATTCTTCCCTGATGCCTCCATAGTGCACAAACACGCGCATGGCTCGTACAAAAATCAGCATCTGCTCTACATTCACACCGTAAGTTCGTGTCGCTACTTCAACAAATGGGGCTGGTTTGCCGATAGCGAGCGCAAAATGATAAATCAGCAGGTGCAGGACAAAATAGAAAATGGCTTCGAATAACGAAGCCACTTTTGTTTTATCGTTTGGGTCGCTATTTTGAACCTTAGCAACCACCCGTCATGCGTTAAACTCGTCAACTCATCAACGCTTTTTTACGCTGCCGAAGCGAATATCGAAGCCAGATTTTCCGTCAGAAATTTCACGGCAATGCCTAGAATGACCACGCCAGCGAATTTGCGCAGAATGTACACGCCCGCCTTGCCAAGCACATGCTCGATCCACGCCGTGCAACGCAGCACCACATACAAGCACACCATATTTAAAAAGATGGCAACTGCCAATTCCCAAAACGAATATTTCACGCGACAGGTGATGATGGCCGTGAACACGCCAGGACCAGCAAATAGCGGAAATGCCAGCGGAATGAGCGACGAAGTGCCTTCTGGTCCGGCATAGCGGAAAATCTCGATATCGAGCAACATCTCCAACGCCATCAGAAACAAGATGATGGCACCAGCCACCGCAAACGATTTCAGGTCGACGCCAAAAAACGATAAAATCAGCTCGCCGCCGAACAAAAACGCTAGCATCAGCACAAAACTAACCACCACCACTTTGGTTGGTTGAATGGACTCGCCGCGCTGCTTCAGACCAAGAATGATAGGCAGACTGCCAAATGGGTCGATAATGGCAAACAGCGCAATGAACGCGCTAAACATCTTGAGCCAATCGAAGGTAAAATCGAACGAAAAACTTTCAAACATGGGTGATTAGGCATTTTTGTTTCAGACTGCAAAGGTACGAAATATATTTTAATTGACAATTGTTTTCAAAGACGATGACTTTTAACGATGACTTTGACCTGCAGAAAATAGACCAACTGCAATCGCAGAGCAAGGACGTGGCATGCCGCGTCCCTACAAATCAGAAATTAGAAATTTAGAAATCAGAAACTCTTCAAATTTTCCGCGGAAAATTTGAAGAGTTGATAACTTTTTCTCCAAACCATTTTGAAATCAGAAATAAAAGCGTAAATTTGCCATTTAGAATGGGTTTGGTGCGTCTCGCTATCAAACAATTAAACGCTTCAACGTTTCAACAATTCAACATCTAAACATAACCGCTATGAAACAGACTTTACTTGCTATCGCTCTCTGCGTAAGTCTCGGTGTGCTGGCTGACGAAGTGCCGCTCTACTACGACGAATTTACGCAAAATATGGGTGTGGTTTCGCTGGTTACAAATGGCGAAAATGCTCCAAAATCGGGCAAAATCTACATCGCCCAGCCCGAGCAGACCGTGGCGGCTGAGCAGTGGGCTGCTTTCCGTAAGTGCCTCATTTTCTGCTTGATAGACGCTGGCTACGATGTGGCTTCGTCGGTTGCCGAGGCCGATGCGGTGCTGAATGTGGAGTGGGTGCGCGATAAAGAAATCAACCGCAAACAAGAAAACATCGCCACTTACAGCGTGAACCTGCGTCTGGTGCCTGCGCAATCGCCAAAACCGCTGCTCTACATGGCGCGAACCATCGTCTCGCCCGACGATGGCGGCAAAAGTGCTATGCTCTACACGCTGGCTGCTCTGCTCGACAATGGCGCGTTCAACAATCCGCACGAAATCGATTTCTGGATGTCGCTCGACGATGTGGCTTTCAACGAACTGCCATCGGTTACGGCAATGAAATTTTTGGCAGAATAATCTGCTGATTATCAAATAATTAAGATTCTATTTCTTTTGCGAATGGGTTATGCTGATTTTCTGTGTAAGCCATTCGTAGTGTAAATGTAAATGATGATATTATGTTGCAAGGAAAGCATATTTTACTTGGCATTTCGGGCGGAATTGCAGCCTACAAATGTCCCGAAATAATCCGCCAACTGCAGGCCGAAGGGGCGGAGGTGCGTGTGGTTTGTACGCGCAACGCTCTGAATTTTGTGACCGAAGTGACGCTGCAAACGCTGTCGCACAACCGCGTCTATAGCGAGGTTTTCGAACCGGTGCACACTTTCAATCCTGAGCATGTGGCGCACGCCGATTGGGCAGATGCGTTGCTGGTTGCACCTGCCACGGCCAACATCATCGGAAAATTTGCCAACGGTATAGCCGACGATGCACTGTCGACCTTATTTTTGGCTTTCGATGGACCAGTTTTCATCGCGCCAGCCATGAACACCAAGATGTACGACCACCCAATAGTGCAGCGCAACATTCGCGAACTGCGCGCTGTCGATGTGCAGTTCATCGAGCCGGCCTACGGCGAATTGGCGTGCGGCACAGTGGGCAAAGGTCGCATGGAAGAACCCGAAAACATCGTCTCGTTCCTCGATTCAACATTAGATTAGAAGATTTCAAATTTCAGATTTCAGATTGCGCGCATTCAAGCGATTCTGATTTTTTTAAGTTAACTGTCTGTTCATCAACTAATTATCAATTGTCAATTATCAATTATCAATTAAAATATGCTTTCCGGTAAACGCATACTGATAACGGCTGGTCCAACCTACGAGCGCATCGATC
>CAZGVF010000007.1:21105-22624 GCA_964528925.1 uncultured Paludibacteraceae bacterium
CTTTCCGGTAAACGCATACTGATAACGGCTGGTCCAACCTACGAGCGCATCGATCCGGTGCGGTTCATTGGCAACTATTCATCGGGCAAGATGGGTTTTGCCATTGCGCGCGCTTGTGCCGATGCGGGTGCCGAAGTGGTGCTGATTTCTGGTCCGGTGCAGCAACAAATCGCCCATCAGCGCGTTAAAAGAATAGATGTGGAGTCGGCCGAGCAGATGTACGAAGCTTGTATGGCGAATTTTCCGCAATGCGATGGCGCTGTGTTGTGCGCCGCCGTGGCCGATTTTACGCCCATTAGCGTGGCTGACCAGAAAATTAAGCGCACAGGCGACCATTTGGTCATCGAATTGCGCCCCACGCGCGACACTGCTGCGGCACTTGGTGCTGCAAAACGCAACGATCAGTTTCTTGTTGGATTTGCTTTGGAAACGCACGATGCCGAGGCGCACGCACTCGAAAAAATGCAGCGCAAACGTTTCGATTTCATCGTGCTGAATTCGCTCACCGATGCCGAAGCCTGCTTTGGTTACGACACTAATAAAATCACAATCTTGAAACGTTCAGGTGAGCGATTGGCTTTTCCACTAAAACCCAAAACTGAAGTGGCGGCTGATATTGTAAAAGAATTGGAAAAATTATGAAAAAGTATTTAGTTGCTTTGCTGGCGTTTGTCTCGCTTTCGCTTTCGGCGCAGGAGTTGAAATGTTCGGTTTCGGTGAATACATCGCAACTGCAAGGCACCAACAAACAGGTTTTCGAGACGCTGCAATCGGCACTGAACGAGTTTATGAATGCGCAGCACTGGACCGACCTTGTGTATGGCAACAACGAGCGCATCGACTGCAGTTTCATGTTCAACGTAACGGCCTACAACAGCGATGTGCTCACTACCACACTGCAAATTCAGGCGCGTCGACCAGTCTATGGCACTTCGTACACTACGCCACTTTTTAATTTTAAGGATAATGAGGTAAATTTCACATACGTTGAATTCGACCCAATCGAGGTGAATGGCAACACTTACGAAAACAATTTGACTGCCATTTTGGCTTATTACGCCTACATCATCATTGGTCTTGACCTCGATTCGTACAGCAAATTGGGCGGCACGGCGGCGTTTCAGCGGGCTGAGCAGATTGTGAACCTTTCGCAGAGTCGCACCGACAGCGAGGGCAGCGGCTGGAAAGCGTTCGACAGCGACAAAAACCGTTACGCGCTCATCAACAATTTGATGGACGAACGTTTCCGCAAGTTCCGCGAGTTTTTCTACGACTATCATCGCCAAGCACTCGACAATATGGCGTCGAATGTGGACAATGCGCGCGCTCGCATAGCGTCGGGACTGCCCGTGCTGCGCGAGATTAACCGCCTTTACCCGAGTGCCATCGCCATCATGTCGTTTCTCGATGCCAAAAACGATGAACTGATCAGTCTTTTCGGCTCGTCAAAAGCGCCATCGCAGCAGCGCACCGAAGTTTACAATATCTTGATGGACATCAATCCCGCACTTGGATCGCG
>CAZGVF010000007.1:22724-24690 GCA_964528925.1 uncultured Paludibacteraceae bacterium
CCTGTCTTTGTTCTTTATTCTTTACTCTTTACTCTAATCCGATTTTCTTGCTACTTGCTACTCATATCTTGCTACTATGTTAAAACATCTCGAAATAAAAAATTACGCACTTATCGAACATTTTGATATTGATTTTGAAGGCGGATTGTCGGTCATTACGGGCGAGACGGGCGCTGGCAAATCGATAATGATGGGTGCGCTGGCATTGGTTTTGGGGCAGCGAGCCGACACAAAAGTGATTCAGCAAGGCAAAACAAAATGCGTGGTCGAAGCCGTTTTTGATGTCGAAAAATTGGCACTGCAACCGCTTTTCGAGTCGCTCGATTTGGACTATTCCGACGAGTGCGTGGTGCGTCGTGAGGTGCTCGACAGCGGGAAATCGCGCGCTTTTGTGAACGACACGCCCGTTAATCTGCAGCAGTTGCGCGATCTTTGCGTTCGGTTGGTAGATATTCATTCGCAGCACCAAAATCTGCAACTTGGCGAGAATGCTTTTCAGCTTTCGGTGGTCGATGCACTGGCCGAAACGAAAGCGGAACTTGCTGATTATCAGGCGAAATTCAAGATTTATAAAGACGCCGAGCGTCGGTTGAACGAGCTTCGCCAAACGGCAGAGCAGTGGCGTTCGGAGCGCGATTATGCACAGTTTCAATTCGATCAGTTGGCTGCGGTGGCATTGACCGATGGCGAGCAGGAGTCGCTCGAGGCGGAACTTGAGGCGATGAACCACAGCGAAGAGGTGAAAACGGCTCTGGCTGCGGCACTTTCGTCGTTGGCCGACGAGAATGCGGGCGCGTTGGTTCGACTGAAAGAGACGCTTGTGGCATTGCGAAGGATTTCAAAATTTCTTCCGCAAGATGCTGATTATGAGGCGCGTATCGATAGCTCGTTGGTCGATTTGAAGGATATTTCGTCGGAACTTGAAAACCGCTTGAACGATACCGAATTCGATCCGCAGCGCAAAGATTTTGTTGAGGCGCGGCTCGATCAGATCTACACTTTGCAGCAAAAACACAGGGTGAAAACTATGGCAGAACTACTGCAGTTGCAGGCCGATTTCGAGGCGAAATTGTCGCGCATCGATGGCTTCGATTTTGAACTTGAGCAGTTGCAAAAACAGTTGACTGTCGCCGAAAATGATCTGCAAAAATCGGCTGAAAAATTGTCGAAAAAGCGCCACGGCATTCAGTCGGTACTCGAAAAAGAGGTTTCGCAGCAATTGGTGTCGCTTGGCATGCCAAATGCACGTTTTGTGGCGCAGATGGCCGCTGCCGATGGTTTTCTTCCAACGGGAAAAGATGTGGTGGAATTTCTCTTTTCGGCCAACAAAAATGGCGAGCCGCAGAGCATTGGTCAGACTGCCTCTGGCGGCGAACTATCGCGCTTGATGCTGGTGATAAAGTCGCTGGTGGCCAGCCGCACGCAGTTGCCAACCATCATTTTCGACGAGATAGATACAGGCGTTTCGGGCGAGGTGGCGCAGCGTATGGGCTTGATAATGAGCCAGATGGCGCAGTCGATGCAGGTGATTGCCATCACGCACTTGCCGCAAATTGCTGCCAAAGGCACATCGCATTTTCGAGTTTTCAAACACGACACCGAAGATTCAACCGTCACTAACATTGTGCGTCTGTCGCCCGACGAGCGCGTGCTTGAGATTGCCGAGATGCTCAGTGGCAAAAATCCTTCGGAAGCAGCCCTCGAAAACGCTCGTGAGTTGTTAAAGGTTTCGCATAAGGATTAATAATGAATAATTAATAATAAAAAATAATAATTGGTAGTAACCTCGACCAATTGCAGTGCCCTGACTTTATAAACTTTCAAACTTTATAGACTTTCAAACTGATTTCATGTTCCGAAAACCATATACTTTCGATCGTGTGGTGCGCATTGTGCTGGCGTTGTTGGCGATGGCGGCGTGCTTTTGGCTCATCAAAAGGCTGAGCGGCGTGCTTTTGCCGTTCCT
>CAZGVF010000008.1:0-2126 GCA_964528925.1 uncultured Paludibacteraceae bacterium
GCGATGAAGGTTTTTGTAAAATGCGAAAGGTGACTTTATGCTTGATATTTTTTTACATTTTCGATGATGGCGTCTTTCATCTCTTCCCATGTGTTAGGAATAAACATTTTCGGCATGCTTTGTGTCTCGGCATCTTCGAAATATGTTAGGCTCATTAGTGCTCTGTAGTCTGAAAAATTGGGATATTTTTTGTGATAGAAATCGAGAATTTGCGCGAGAGAGTAGTGCTTTAGTAACACATATAAATCGATGAAATCTTTTTTCGTTCCCCTATTGATTATGGCGTTAATTTTCATCGCGGCAATGTCTTTGTCTGATGCTAAAGTGATGCCAGACGCAACAATTGGTTCGTCAATCCATTGATAACCAGTGTAATCTACAAAGTCGACTTTTATTTGGTCGATGGTTAATTGAATGATATGCTCGGTGCGATTGAAAATAGTGCATTCACCTAGTTTTTCGCACACGCTTTCTATTTTGTCGATGGAAACTGAGCATGCCGAGAAAAAATCCAAATCGATGGATTGCCGATGTCCGTATTGAAGTGCTAATGCAGTGCCACCGACCAAACGCATGTTGGCTAGTTCAGGCATTGCTGCCAACTTCTTTAGGAGTTCCAGAGTGTTGGGTGTGATTGTCTGAAATGATAGCATCTGTAATTCTCTTTTTTTGTGCCTGAAATGGCGCAAACAAACGATAGTGCCACGGGATCGAGTGCGCGTAACTGTTTGCAGCATTCCACCACAAAGTTCAATCCGTAAAAATCTCGTGTCAAACGCCAATCGTCCAATGTGCCGAACTCCAAAACGCGCTGAATAATGCTTGGGGCATGTTTCCTGACATCGATTTGTGCTTTGTCCATATCCCAAAACAGCACGGGCGACAATTTTTGCAGAAATTGGTCTGCCGTTTGCGTGTTATTCGGTGAATTTCTTGTTATTCCGTTCGATTTTATTGCCATTTTGCAGTAATTTCAGTGCAAAAATACACATTTTCACTCTACCTCACAAATTCCGCGCACCACTTTGCCCTTCGAGCGTGCGTAGGCAATTTCGCGCTGAGTGCTGGTGCCGATGTAGCCGCCAGGATTGATCACGAAAATCTCGTCGGCCATGTCAATTTTTGCCAAATGCATGCGGTCGAGCATCTCTTTCACGCCATCGTTCCAAACCTCGTCGTCGCCGCTGTGCCCGAACAATCCCACCGAAATCACAATGTTTCCTTCGAGTGTGAGCCGTTTTTGCACCGCCAGAAATTCGTCCTTAAACCGCGTGCTACCGCAGAGGGTTATTACTTTGAAATTGTTGATCATGGGCGGTTAAAAATTATTTTCCGATGCAAAAATGTGAGAATATGTTTCCGAGCACTTCGTCGGAGGTGATTTGGCCTGTGATTTCGCCTAAGTGGTCGAGGCACTCGCGCAGGTCTTCGGCCAATAAATCGCCAGAAAGACCGCACTGCAGACCGTCTTGCACGCGCAAAATGGCTGCGTGAGCCGCCTGCAACGCCTCGTAATGGCGCAAATTGGTTACTACCACATCGCCAGCAGTTGTCTCGGGTAGTTGTGCTGCATCGTACAGTGCCGTTTGCAGCGCATCGAGGTTTGTGCCGTTTTTTGCCGAAATGCAAAGCACATTCTTGCCGATTTCAGCAAATTTTTTCTGCAAATCAGCCAATTTTTCTGCACTCAGCAGGTCAATTTTATTTAAAATAATTAGCATGTTTTTGCCTTCGCAACGTTGTTTAATCTGTTTGGCGAGCCACGGCAGGTTCTCTTTTTCTTGCGAATAGTCGATGAGCCATAGTACAATGCGTGCGTTGCTTATGGCGCGCAGCGATCGCTCTATGCCCACGCTCTCGATGGTGTCGCTGGTTTGGCGCAGTCCAGCCGTGTCGATAAAACGGAATAGCACGCCACGTAGCGTCACGGTGTCTTCAATGGCATCGCGCGTGGTGCCGTGAATGTCCGAAACGATGGCTTTTTCTTCGCCAACAAGTGCATTGAGCAGTGTCGATTTACCAGCGTTCGTCTCGCCCACAATGGCAACTGGGATGCCGTTTTTTATGGCGTTTCCTGTTGAAAATGAGTCGGTTAGACGGCGCAATTTCTGTTCAATCTCGTCGGC
>CAZGVF010000008.1:2226-3924 GCA_964528925.1 uncultured Paludibacteraceae bacterium
CGAGCCATGGCGCAGCCGTTCTGTATCAGCGACTTAACCAATTCTTGCTGAATGAAAATGGAGCCGTGGCAGGCAATTTCCACCACATTTTCGCCAGTGAACGAGTGTGGCGCACAAAATTTTGTGAGCAAAACCTCGTCGAGCAGCGTGCCGTCGGTGTTTACGATGTTTCCAAAACGGACGCTATTGGCGGGCATTGTAGCCACAGAAACGCCTTGTGCCAGCGGGCGAAACACGCAGTCGCAAATGCCGAAAGCCTGTTCGCCCGACACCCGCACCACGGCAATGCCTCCAACGCCCGGTGCAGTCGATATTGCGCAGATTGTCGAATTCATTGAATTAACGCAGAATTTGATAGTTTGTCAAGTTAGTAAAGTTTCGCATTACAACAAAATTTTGCTGAACGTTTCTGGGGGACTAATTTGAAATCTGAAATCAATTTCACTCCTCATTCCCAATTCCTAACTCCTAACTAAAAAAAAGACCGCCTGCCACATTTGCAACAAACGGCCTTTTTGTGGATCGATTGCTCGTTTAGATGCGCTCCAGCACTTTTTGTACCAAGCCTTCGATAGAGCCTTTGTAGTCGGTGTTCATGTTTTTGGCAACGCGCCCGGCAATGATGGCGCACACGGTCATTGCCTTGTGTCCCAACAGTTTACCGAGACCAGCCACCATCGAACCTTCCATTTCGAAGTTGGTGATCACATCGCCTTTGTATTCAAACGATTGCACTTTCGAGTTCAGGTCAGGGAAAGCCAATTCGGCGCGCACATAGCGACCTTGTGGACCGTAGAAACCTGGTGCAGCAATGGTAATGCCTTTCACCATATCGTGGCCGATGCGCTCAACCAGCTCTTCGTCGGCTTTTACGCAGTAGGGCGCAGCCAGACGCTCGTTCCAACCCACATGTCTTTTGAATTTCTCTTCCATCTCCATTTCGAGCAGACCTTCGGGCACTTTGTAGTAGTTCAGCACGCCGTCGAAGCCCATCGAATATTTCGACACAACATAGGTGCCAACAGGCGAAATCTCTTGCAGTCCGCCCGATGTGCCAATGCGCACGAGTGTGAGCGTGGTGTGTTCTGGTTTCACGGTGCGTGTGGCAAAATCGATGTTCACCAGCGCGTCCAATTCGGTCAGCACAATGTCGATGTTGTCGGGGCCAATGCCGTGCGACACGCACGAAATGCGTTTGCCTTTGAACATGCCTGTGATGGTGTGGAATTCGCGGCTCGACACTTCGCATTCGATGCTGTCGAAATAGCTCGCAATCATGGTTACACGGTTCGGATCGCCGCAGAGAATGATGGTTGTGGCAATCTGTTCGGGCTTAACGTGCAGGTGAAAAATGCTGCCGTCGCCGTTGATAATCAGTTCTGATGGTGGAATTACTCTCATGGTTTTTAATGATTTATGGTTAATTAAATTTCAGATTTCAGACCCCCTCTAATCCCCCAATGGGGGAAGAAAGGTTGTGACTACAAAATTGTTGTTTTCGCGGTTGAAAACTTGTCTTTATTCTTTTGTCTTTACTCTTTATTCATCAATCAAAACACAAAGTTCGGTATTTTTTTCTGAATAAACAAAATTTTTCAGAATTTCAGATAAAAATCGCGTGTTAGTTGCCGATATTCGTCGGTGTAGATGTGCCGTTCAAGTTCGATGGTTAGACTGTTTTCCGACATTTCACCAACT
>CAZGVF010000008.1:4024-7332 GCA_964528925.1 uncultured Paludibacteraceae bacterium
CGTGCGTTGTCTGGACTTTTCAAAGTCTCGTCGAAATAGGGCGGATTGCACACAATGGCGTCGAATTTTTCGCTATTGGTTAGTGTGCGAGCGTCGGCACAAATCACCTTTATTCTATCCGAAAATGGCGAATTTTTCACATTCTCGGCGGCTTGTGTGGCGGCTTCTGGCTCTATCTCTACTGCCAAAACATTTGCCGCGGGGTAGCGTTGTGCCAACATCAGCGCTACAAGTCCCGTGCCTGTGCCAATGTCGAGGATGCGCGCATTTTCAGGGACTTGCGCCCACGCACCGAGCAGCACGCCATCGGTGCCAACTTTCATGGCGCAGCGGTCTTGCGCAACTGCGAAGTGCTTGAAAGTGAATGCGTTGTGCCGCTCCTTCGCAGGCATCGTTACTTGGTTTTGTACGAGCAATTTACCTTGCCTTTCAGCAGGTTCGACAGCTTGTTTTTGATGAGTTGGCGGCGCAGTGGCGATATTTTGTCGGTGAACACATGACCTTCCAAATGGTCGTATTCGTGCTGCATCACGCGAGCCAAATAACCCGTTACAACCTCGTCGTGTTCTGCCCAATTTTCGTCGAAATAGTGGATATGAATGGTGTCTTTGCGCGTTACGTTTTCGTGAATTCCCGGCAGACTCAAGCAGCCCTCTTCCATGCTGACGTCTTTTCCAGAAACCTCAAGAATTTCAGGATTTATCAGCACTTTTTTCGAGTCGGCGAGTTCGGGATATTCGTCGGCAAGCACGGTTACGTCAATAACAATCACGCGAATGGAGAGTCCGATTTGCGGTGCTGCCAGCCCGATGCCGTCGGCGCGATACATGGTTTCGAACATGTTTTGCGTGAGCGTTTTCAGTTCGGGATAATCTTTTTCGATGGGTGCGGCCACCTTGCGCAACACTGGCTGACCGTATAGATACATGGGTAAAATCATCGTTTTTTTGCGTTTTATTCCAAACCACAAAGTTACGAAATTCTTGCCAAATGGCAAAATCGAATTTTTTTGCAAAAAAAGTGCGAAAAATTTTTGTGTGTTAGAAAAAAAGTGTACCTTTGCAGCGTCAAAAAAATCGGGGCGTAGCACAGTTGGTAGTGTACCTGGTTTGGGACCAGGTGGTCGCACGTTCGAGTCGTGTCACCCCGACCAAAAGGACTCTTTGAATTTCGTTCAGAGGGTCTTTTTTGTGTTTGATACTATTCCCCAAAACATTGACGCGCACAAAAAAAATCCGAAGACTTTTGTCCTCGGACTCTTTTGGAGTGATCCCGGCGGGATTCAAACCCGCAACCCCCACATCCGTAGTGTGGTACTCTATTCAGTTGAGCTACGGAACCAGCAATCATCTCTCTGAATTGCGACTGCAAAGGTAGTGCTTTTCAATTTATCCACCAAATAAAAAGCAAACTTTTTTGCAAAAAAATGCAATCCGATGCGTAAGTTGCTCTATTTCAGGTGTTTATTGATGAGCAGATAGACGATTATTCCTACGATAATCAGCCCTAAACCTACTGCTAAATAGACATTTGATGGCGTTTCAGCAAAGTAGTGGAGTGCTAAAACAATCACGCCAATCAACAAAATCAGTACGCCGATGTTCTCTAAAAGTAATTTTTTCATGGAATTTTCCTCCTATATAATAGGGTGTAAGTTTTTCTTTTCGAATTGCGCTGCAAATTTACAAATAAATGATTGATGGAGCAAATGTTCCGGAAAAAATCTTGATTTTTTTTCAGAACATAGATTTTCAGAGCATAGAACAAAGATGGCTCGTTGCTTACATTTTCAGTTCGACTACGGTGATTCCTGCACCGCCGAGTTGCACGTGTTCGTCGTGGTAGCGGGCTACGGCTGGAGCGTTGTGCAGATAGTCGCGAATGGCCTGCCGCAGTGCGCCCGTGCCCGTGCCGTGGAGAATGCGCAGGTGGTTGGCCGAGAGCATTTCGGCATCGTCGATGAAGTGCATGACGGCTGTGAGTGCCTCGTCGACGCGCATTCCGCGGACATCGATTTCGGGGTTGAACTGCAGTTGGTGCGCGTGCATGGTGTCGGCGGTGTTCGAGGCGTGGCGTTGCGCGTTGGCAGCGTTTTGTGGCGCATGCTCCAACTTTTCGAGCGCAATGCTAGTTTTTATCTGCCCAAATGCCACCACCGCGTTGCGCACATTCATTTCAAGCACTTGTCCAACCACCGATTGCCCAGCAATTCGCACATTGTCGCCAATTTTGAATGGTTTTTGGACTGTTTTTTTCGGCTTTTTCTCTTGAAGCGTTTCGGCAAATTTTGTCAGATCGCGGCGCACTTGCTTGGTTTGCGACTTTTCGGCCTGCGATTCCTTGATGGTGCGAATGGTCTGCTCAATTTTGGCGTTGGCATTGGCAAGAATCTCGGCGGCATCGGCTTTTGCTTGGCGCAAAATCTCTTTTTGCTGCTTCCCGATGGTCTCCATCGCTTCGTCGTATTGGCGTTTCAGCGCATCAATTTGCTTTTCTTTGTCGTGAATTTGGCGGCGTTTGTTTTCCCAATAACGCTTGTCGCGCGCGGCATCTTGCAGATTTTTGTCGTAATCGACATGTTCCACGCCCACTTTTTGCGTGGCAGACTGCACAATTTCTTCGGGCAGACCGATTTTTCGCGCTATTTCGACGGCAAACGAGCTGCCAGGCTGACCAATTTGCAGGCAGAAAAGCGGTTGCATCTGGTTTCGATCGTAGAGCATGGCGGCGTTTTCGATGCCGTTGGCGCTCGATGCGAAATGTTTCAGGTTGGTGTAGTGCGTGGTGATGAGTCCGAATGTGCCGCTGGCGTTGAAGCGTTCGAGCATGGCTTCGGCCAGTGCGCCGCCGATTTGCGGTTCGGTGCCAGTGCCAAATTCGTCGACCAAAAGCAGCGAGCGACCGTTGCAGTGGCGCAGGCAAAATTTCATGTTCAGCAGGTGCGAACTGTAGGTCGATAGGTCGTTTTCGATGCTTTGTTCGTCGCCGATATCGATAAAAATGCTCTCGAAAATGCCCGCTTCGCTGCGTTCGCCAATGGGAATTGGAAGTCCGCATTGCAGCATGTATTGCAGCAGTCCAGCCGTTTTCAGGCAGACCGATTTTCCGCCAGCATTTGGCCCTGAAATCAGCAAAATTCTTTGTCGTTGATTCAGTCTGATGTTGAGTGGAACGATGTTTTTGCCCTGTTTCGCGAGCGAAAGTTCGAGTAGCGGGTGGCGCGCATCGTACCAATCGGCGCAACTTTCGTTTTTCAGATGTGGTTTGATGGCACGCGTTTGGTTGGCGAATTTTGCCTTGGCTTGCAG
>CAZGVF010000008.1:7432-10278 GCA_964528925.1 uncultured Paludibacteraceae bacterium
TCAGATGTGGTTTGATGGCACGCGTTTGGTTGGCGAATTTTGCCTTGGCTTGCAGTGCGTCGAGATGCGCTAGGCGGTCGGTGGCGTCGAGCAGATCGGCATAAAATGGTCGCACGAAATCGGTGAAAAGCATTAGAATGCGCAGTATTTCGCGTCGTTCATCGCTTTCGAGTTCGCGCAGGCGGTTGTTGGCTTCGACCACGGCACTTGGCTCGATGAATGCGGTTTTACCTGTGGCCGATTCGTCGTGAATGATGCCACCGAGTTTGCGTTTGTTCATGGCGAGGACGGGAATGACCAATCGCCCATCGCGCATGGTTGGTGCAGCATCTTTTTCGACTAATCCGTCGGTTTGTGCTTGGCGCAAAATGGTGTGGAGAGTGCGTTGCACGCTGTTTTGCGCGCGTTGCATGTCGCGTCGAATCTGTGCCAATTCGGGCGAAGCGTTGTCTTTTATCTCGCCAAATTTATCGAGAATTTTGTCGATTTCGCGCAGAATATCTGGAAAAAGTGTCAGCGCGTCGGCGTAGCGCACAAGCGTTGGAAACCGCTGTGCATCGGCTTTGCGCAGAAATTCGCTCACTTGCTGCAGTTGCAGGCAGTTGCGCCTGATGCGTTCGATGGTCGCCACATCGAGCAGAGTGCCTTGCACGCGCGTGTCGGCAAAGGCTTGGCGCAGGTCGGCAGTCTCGCCCAGCGGCAACGATTGTCCATCGCTCATCAGCCGCGCCATCTCGTCGATGGGCGTGAGCAGTGCCACGATGGTGTTGAAATCGCTGCTGAAGGTGAGACCATCAATCTCTTCGCTAGCCAAAGCGCTGATGCAGTTGGCTTTGAGCAACGCACGCACCTTGTCGAAACCAAGTTTTTCTTCGATGTCGTGCGGATAAAGCATTGATTATCAGCGAGAAATTAGAATTCGCAGTTGTTTGGCGTGCGTGGGAACGGAATCACATCGCGAATGTTTTGCATGCCTGTGACGAACAGCATCAGACGCTCGAAACCGAGTCCGAAGCCAGCGTGCGGCACGCTTCCGAAGCGGCGTGTGTCGAGATACCACCACATGTCTTTCATTGGAATGTGCAACTCTTCGATGCGCGCCATCAGCTTGTCGTAATCCTCTTCGCGCACGCTGCCGCCGATTATTTCGCCAATCTGTGGAAACAGCACGTCGGTGCCTTGAATGGTCTTGCCGTCGGCGTTTTGCTTCATGTAGAACGCCTTGATTTCCTTCGGATAATCGGTCATGATGACGGGGCGTTTGAAGTGTTCTTCGACCAGATAACGCTCGTGTTCGCTGGCCAAATCGCAGCCCCAGAACACTGGATATTCAAATTTGTGACCTTTGGCTACGGCATCTTCCAAAATTTTGATGCCTTCGGTGTAGGGCAGGCGCACAAATTCCGTGTTCACAACGGCTTTTAGGCGTTCGATCAGCCCTTTGTCGATCATTTTGTTCAGGAATTCGAGGTCGTCTTGGCAGTGGTCGAGTGCCCATTGCACGCAGTATTTTATGAATTCCTCTTCGAGATCCATCAGCTCGTCGAGGCCGATGAATGAGATTTCTGGTTCGATCATCCAGAATTCGGCCAAGTGGCGTGGCGTGTTGGAATTTTCGGCGCGGAAAGTCGGTCCGAAAGTGTAAATTTTGCCCAGCGCGGTGGCGGCCAATTCGCCTTCGAGTTGTCCCGAAACGGTCAGACTGGCTTGTTTGCCAAAAAAGTCGTCGCTATAGTCGATTTTCCCATCGTCGGTTTTCTTCAGATTGTAGAGATTTTTGGTCGTAACTTGGAACATTTGTCCAGCGCCTTCGCAGTCGGATGCGGTGATGAGTGGCGTGTGGAAATAGAAGAATCCGCGTTCGTGGAAAAATGTGTGAATGGCCATTGCCATGTGGTGGCGAATGCGGAACACGGCGCCGAAGGTGTTGGTTCGTGGGCGCAGGTGGGCAATTTCGCGCAGATATTCCATGGTGTGACCCTTTTTCTGCAGCGGATATTTGTCGGGGTCGGCAGTGCCGTAGATCAAGATTTCGGTGGCTTGAATTTCGACGCTTTGTCCGCTACCAACCGATGCTGCGAGTGTGCCGTTCACGCTGATGGCTGCGCCTGTGGTGATGGGTTTCAGCTGCTCGTCGTCGAACTTGCTCATGTCGACCACCACTTGCATGTTATTGATGGTGGAGCCGTCGTTTAGTGCGATGAAACCCACGTTTTTGTTGCCGCGGCGTGTGCGCACCCAGCCTCTGATGTTTATTTCCGTTCCGTAGTCGGTGCGTTTCAGCGCGTCGACTATCACTGTGCGTTTGATATCTTTCATTTGTTCCAATTTTAATTCGTTGATTATGAGTTGTTTAGTGCGCTTTGAAACGCTTTTTATTTCACCAGCCGATTATTTTCGTCGGGGAAGACGACTTTTGGCTTGAAGGTGAGAGCTTCGGTTTGCTCCATCCAAGTGTAGGCCATGATGATGACCACATCGCCAACGCTCACAAGGTGCGCTGCTGCGCCATTCAAGCAAATCACACCCGAACCGCGCTCGCCACGAATGACGTATGTCTCGAAACGGTTGCCGTTGTTGTTGTCCACAATCTGCACCTTCTCGTTGGCCATGATTCCCGCAGCGTCCATCAAATCCTCGTCGATGGTGATGCTGCCGATATATTCGAGGCACGACTCCGTGACGCGCACACGATGAATTTTCGATTTTAAAATGTTCACCAACATTTTTTCTAATTATGAATTTTGAATTTAGAATTAAGAATTTTGTGTGAGCACTCTTACTTTTTATTTACTGGAATTGTTGCAAAAATCTTACGTCGTTTTCGGAGAACATGCGCAGGTCTT
>CAZGVF010000008.1:10378-13013 GCA_964528925.1 uncultured Paludibacteraceae bacterium
TACTGGAATTGTTGCAAAAATCTTACGTCGTTTTCGGAGAACATGCGCAGGTCTTTCACGCGATATTTCAGGTTGGCGATGCGCTCCACGCCCATGCCGAATGCGTAACCAGTGTACTCTTTCGAATCGATGCCGCAAGCCTCAAGCACGTTGGGGTCGACCATGCCGCAGCCGAGAATTTCGACCCAACCCGTGTGTTTGCAGAAGTTGCAACCTTTGCCGCCGCACAAGTCGCACGAAATGTCCATCTCGGCGCTTGGTTCGGTGAATGGGAAGTACGATGGACGCAGGCGAATTTGCGTCTCTTCGCCAAACATCTCTTTGGCAAAATAGAGCAGTGCCTGTTTCAGGTCGGCGAACGAAACATTTTTGTCGATGTAGAGACCCTCTACCTGATGGAAAAAGCAGTGCGCGCGGTACGAAATGGCCTCGTTGCGATAGACGCGACCGGGGCAAAGCACGCGAATTGGCGGTTTTTGACTGGTCATCACGCGCGTTTGAACGCTCGAAGTGTGCGAACGCAGCAGCACGTCGGTTGGTTTCTGAATGCCGATTGTTTTCTCTATAAAGAAGGTATCTTGCATGTCGCGCGCTGGGTGCTCTGGGGCAAAATTCAGCATGCCGTACACATGTTTATCGTCCTCAATTTCAGGACCTTCGGCCACGGTGAAGCCGATGCGCGAGAATATGTCGATAATCTCTTCGCGGACGAGCGACAGCGGGTGGCGTGTGCCAAGTGCAATGGGTTCGGCCGTGCGCGTAAGATCGGTCTGTTCGGATTTTGCGCTCTTTTCGGCAAGCGTCTCTCTCAACTCGTTCAGCTTGTCTTGAGCGCGGTCGCGCAGTTGGTTCAAAAGCTGCCCGATTTCGCGTTTTTCGTCGTTCGGAACATCGCGAAATTCGTTGAAAAGTGCAGGAATTTGCCCTTTTTTGCTGAGGTACTGAATGCGCAGAGCCTCCAATTCTTCTTGCGATTTGACCGATAGCGTGTTTATCGATTCAGCAATTTGTGCAATTTTTTCTCTTAACATCTTATGATATTTGTTTTGATTTCTTATCTAAAAATATGTTTACGATTTTTCTTATCCCATTTTGCTGATTTTTTGCAGCGCCTCTTCGTCATTCAGGGTGATGTAGCGACCTTTTATATTGATGAGACCTTCGCTGGCAAAACTCGACAGTGTGCGAATGGCATTGGCGGTGGTCATGTTCGAAAAATTTGCCAAATCTTCGCGCGAAAGTCGGCAGTTGATGGTGTGTCCGTCGGTGTCGAAACCATAGTTATTGCGCAGCACTAGAAGGGATTCGGCCAGTCGTCCGCGAATGTGTTTTTGTGTGAGGCTGACAATGCGCATGTCGTCGGTGCAGAGGTCTTTGGCGAGCGCGTGCACAAAGTGAATGGCCAGTTTGTTGTTGGCTTGCACAATCTGTTTCATTACCGAAACTGGTACCAAATAGGCTTCGGTAGTCTCGATTGCAGCGGCCGATGTGCTGTAGGCGTCCTGTGCGAAAGCGGCGCAGTAGCCGAAATTCTCGGTCGGTTTTATGAAACGGATTATTTGGCTTCGTCCGCCAATGCCGTCGCGGTAAATTTTTACACAGCCGCTGATGATGCAAATCATGTAGTGTGGAATGTCGCCCTCGCGGTAAATGATGTCGCCTTTGCGGTAGCGGCGTGTACGTGTATTTTCGCGCAAATACATGCGTTCCTCGGGCGTGATCACTGTCCACATTGGGTTCAGTTGGTCTATTGGTACGGCTGTTTTTTCGTTACTATTCATTCGGAGTAATTAACGATAGAATGTGAATAATGAATAATAATTTTTGCTAAATTTCAGAATTTACGATCGATATTTTTGCTAAAATCTTGACAAAAAAGTCGTATTTTCGCAGGTCATCGATCAGAATCGCAAAATTACTGCTTTTTTCGATACGATGTTCAGTTTTTCGGAATTATGCAGAAAAAATATGTTTTTCGACATAATTGCAAAATTCGTGTTTTCTTGAAAAATGTCGCTATATTGTTGATTTTCAGGAGAATATCTCGAAAAATTGCGTATTTTCTCGCTATCTGTGGAAAAATGGGGCAGTGGACAACGCAATAAAAGCGGTAATTTTGTCGTTTAATAGTGTACGCGCGTGCGAAAAAGTGGCGCAAAAAATTTTTTTTTATGATTGAGTATCTGAACGGAAATTTGGCTGAACTCACCCCAACTTTGGCGGTGGTAGATGTGAATGGCGTGGGTTATGCGGTGAACATTACGCTGGTAACCTACAGCGAACTGACTGGCAAAACTGCTTGTAAACTCTACATTTACGAGGCCATTCGCGAAGATGCGCACCTGCTCTACGGCTTTTCAACGCAGAGCGAGCGCGAGCTTTTTCTGTTGTTGATTTCGGTTTCGGGCGTGGGAGCGAACACGGCGCGCATGATCATGTCGTCGCTCTCGGCGGCGGAACTGCAGGAAGCCATTGTGAACGAGAATGTTTCGGCACTGAAAAATGTGAAGGGCATTGGTCTGAAGACGGCGCAGCGCATTGTGGTCGATTTGCACGACAAGATGGGCAAAGTGGCGTTGGCTCAAGGCGATGGCGCAGTGGCTCCAGTGGCCGATAGCGGCGTGAAGAGCGAAGC
>CAZGVF010000008.1:13113-24648 GCA_964528925.1 uncultured Paludibacteraceae bacterium
CTCAAGGCGATGGCGCAGTGGCTCCAGTGGCCGATAGCGGCGTGAAGAGCGAAGCCGTGGCGGCGCTAGTGATGCTTGGTTTCCAACAATCGGCATCGCAAAAAGTAGTCGATAAACTGCTGAAAGACGAGCCGCAACTGCCTGTGGCTCAACTGATTAAGAAGGCGCTGAGAATGCTCTAGTTCAATTACCCAATTATTCAATTTCCAATTTTTGGTGAATGATTGAGCGTGGTTTTTTGGAAACAATTAAATAATTGGAAATTAAGCAATTAGCAAATTAGTTTAGTTTTGTCTCGTTTTTGGAAAATAGCATTGACTACGGTTGTGGTTGGGCTGATGGCGTTGCCGTTGGGTACGTTGTTGGCGCAGCGTCACAATCGTTCGAACGATGCCGACGACGAGCCAGACTACGATGTGCCAGTCGACACACTGCCGTCGTATACCGTGAAACCTGCGCAGCAGCAGACTTACGAGGATTTGACGCAGAAATATCCGATGGATCTGCAGCCGAGCAACGTGCAGAGTTCGGTGGAGTACGATCCGAACACCGGCAACTACATTTTCCACACCAAAGTGGGCGACATGGACGTGGCGACGCCCTTTGTGATGTCGGATAGCGAGTACAAAAACTACACCCTGCGCAGCGGCATGAGCGACTATTTTCATCAGAAAAATGCCGAGGCGCAATCGAATTTCGAGGATAAATTTAATCTGGCTGATATGAAATTCAGCCTCGGTCCTGCCGAAAAAGTGTTCGGTCCTGGCGGCGTGCAACTGAAGACGCAAGGTTCGGCCGAATTGGTGTTTGGCATTGTAACGAACCGAATCGACAATCCTTCGCTTTCGGAGCGGCTGCGCAAAACCACAAGTTTCGATTTCGACACAAAAATTCAGTTGAATGTGAACGGCAAGGTGGGCAACAAGATAAACTTTGCCATGAACTACAATACCGAAGCCACATTCGACTTCGACCAGCAGACGCTGAAATTGGGCTACGAAGGTCAGGAGGACGAGATTGTGCGCAAACTCGAGGTGGGCAATGTGAGCATGCCGCTCAATAGTTCGCTCATTCGCGGAAGTTCGGCACTGTTCGGCTTCAAAACTGAGTTGCAATTTGGCAAATTGAGCATTTCGGCGGTGGTTTCGCAACAAAAATCGTCGAGTCAAAAAGTCAGCTCCAAAGGCGGCTCGCAAAAGCGCGAATTCGAGGTCGCCATCGACAAATACGACGAAAATCGCCACTTCTTCCTGTCGCAATATTTCCGCGACACCTACGACCAAAACATGAGCAAACTGCCCTACATCACCTCGGGCGTCACCATCAACCGCATCGAAGTGTGGGTAACGAATAAGCGCGGCAGTTTCGACCAAGCGCGCAACATCATCGGCTTTATGGATTTGGCGGAAGGGCAGACCGTGGACAACGATCACTGGACGCCAACGGGAAATCGGCTGCCAGATAACTCGTCGAACTCGCTCTATGACGAGATAAAATCGATGACCGACATTCGCGACATTCAGCAATTCAACAGCCTGATGGAGGCAACCTATTCGGGCATGGGAATCGAGGGCGGCGAGGATTACGAGAAAATCGAGAGTGCGCGCCGTTTGGAGTCGTCGGAATATACGCTGAATAGCACATTGGGCTTCATTTCGCTGAAGACTGCGCTGAATGCCGACGAGGTTTTGGCGGTGGCATACGAATACACCTACGGCGGCAAAACTTATCAGGTTGGCGAATTTTCGACCGATGGCATCGAAACGCCTAACGCGTTGATAGTGAAGATGTTGAAGAGTTCGGCACCATCGCCAACCAATGCCATGTGGAAGTTGATGATGAAAAATGTCTACTCGCTTGGCGCGATGGGCGTTCAGTCGGAGAATTTCGAGCTGAATGTGCAGTACCACAACGACACCACAGGCGCATATCTCAACTATCTGACCGAAGGAAACTGCAAAAATCAAATTTTGCTGAAGGTGATGAATCTGGACCGTTTGGACTCCAAACAGCAGACGCGCCCCGATGGCAAATTCGACTATGTGGAGGGCTACACGGTCATTTCGTCGACAGGTCGTGTCATCTTCCCAGTGGTGGAGCCGTTTGGTTCGCACTTGCGCAAGATGATTGGTAACGATGCCATTGCCGACAAATATGTGTTCCAAGAATTGTACGACAGTACGCTTGTGGTGGCGGCGGAATATACCGAGAAAAATAAATTCGTCCTTACGGGAAAATATCAATCCACTTCGGGCAGCGAAATTCAGTTGAATGCCATGAATATTCCACGCGGCTCGGTGGTGGTGACGGCTGGTGGCGCGACGCTTACCGAAAATGTCGACTACACGGTGGATTATGTGATGGGAACGGTTACCATTTTGAACGAATCCATCTTGGCATCGGGCACTTCGGTCGATGTGTCGCTCGAAAACCAATCGCTCTTCAACACGCAGCGCAAAACCCTGCTCGGCACGCATTTGGAATATGCTTTCAACGACAATTTCTCGCTCGGCGGCACAGTGATGCACCTTTCGGAGATGCCGCTGGTGACCAAAACTGAAGTCGGTAGCGAGCCAATTTCGAACACCATTTGGGGTATCAACGCTGCCTATCGCGACGAAGCTCCGTGGCTCACCAAAGCCATCGACGCACTGCCGCTGCTGAACGCTACGGCGGCATCGAACATCTCCTTGAGTGGCGAATTTGCCCAGATGATTCCGCGCCATCGCAAAATCGATAACAATCCGGGTTATGCCTATCTTGACGATTTTGAATCGACCGAAACGACCATCGACCTGCGCTATCCGTACTATTGGCACTTGGCTAGCACGCCCTACGATGCCACGGCTGGCGCGTTGTTCCCCGAGGCTTCGCTGTCGAACGATATAGAATATGGTGTAAATCGCGCACTCTTGTCGTGGTTCTCGGTCGACAATAGCGTGTTCAACCAAAACAACAGCACCACGCCAGAGCATATTCGCAGAAATCCCGATTTGCAGTCGAACCACCTGACGCGCGCCGTGCGTGAACAGGAGATTTTCCCGAATCGCGAGAGCATTCTCGGACAGTCGTCGTATCTGCCTGTGCTGAACCTGAGTTTCTATCCAAACGAGCGCGGTCCGTACAACCTCGATGTGACCAATATCGACCCGCTAACGGGCAAACTCTCCAATCCTGAAAAGCGTTGGGGCGGCATCATGCGCAAGTTGGAAACTACCGATTTCGAGACGGCCAACATCGAATACATCGAATTCTGGTTGCTCGATCCGTTTGTGTACGACACGCTCGGCACTTCGCTCGGCGGCGACCTCTATTTCAACCTTGGCGATGTGTCGGAAGATATTTTGAAAGATGGCAAAAAATTCTTCGAGAATGGCATGCCTGCCGATGGCGACATTACGCAATGCGACAGCACCGTGTGGGGGCGTGTGCCGCGCAAACAGTCGATGGTGCTGGCGTTCGACAACGATGCCGACGCTCGACTCTATCAAGATGTTGGTTTCGATGGCTTGCGCACCGAAGATGAGTTCCAATTCTCGACCTATCGCGACTATGTGGCAAAATTGCGCGCCACTTTGCCGCAGAGCGTGATTTCTGAGATGGAGAATGATCCGTTCTCGCCACTCAACGACCCTGCAGGCGATAATTTCCACCATTATCGTGGTTCGGATTACGACAGCGAAGAGCGCACAATCCTCGACAGATACAAGCATTACAGCGGTCCAGAGGGCAATTCGCCATCGACCGATGCCAGCAGCGAGAGTTATTCCACTTCGGCCACCACAGTGCCAGATGTTGAGGATATCAACCAAGACAACACGCTCAACGAGTACGAAAAATACTACCAATATCACGTCAGTCTGCGCCATTCGGCTATGGAGGTTGGCACAAACTACATCACCAACAAAGTCGAAACCAGCGTAGAACTCGAAAATGGCAAGCGCGAGAGTGTAACTTGGTATCAGTTCAAAATTCCTATCCGCGAATACGAGAAGAAAGTCGGCTCCATTCGCGACTTCAAATCGGTGCGATTCATGCGCATTTTCATGCATGGATTCTACGAGCCGATGTTCCTGCGTTTCGGTACTTTGGAACTCGTTCGTGGCGAATGGCGCACCTACACCAAAACGCTCTACGATCCAACAAATCCGCCAACCACATCGGGTTCGCTCGATGTTACGGCTGTGAGCATCGAAGAGAACAATAAAAAGACGCCTGTGAACTATGTGCTTCCGCCGGGCGTGTCGCGCGAAACCGACCCAAGTCAACCGCAACTTACGCAGCAAAACGAGCAGTCGATGGTGCTTTCGGTAAGCAATTTGGCTCCTGGTGATGCGCGTGGCGTTTACAAAAACATCAGCATGGATATGCGCCAATATCGCCGCTTGCAGATGTTTGTCCATGCCGAGCAGATTCTCGACGAATTCACGCCTGCGCTCGACGACTACGAACTATCCATCTTCCTGCGCATGGGTAGCGATGCGCAAAACAACTATTACGAGTACGAAATTCCGCTGAAACTCACGCCACATGGCGTCTACACTTCGGCCGAGGCTGCCACTGTTTGGCCTGAAGAAAATATGTTCAATTTCGCATTCGAACTCTTTACTGATGTGAAAAGCAGCCGCAACACGCAGAAAAACAACGGCGGCTCGGTGTCGTACACCACAGCCTATTCCGAATACGATCCTGATCATCCGCAGAACAAAATCACCGTGCTGGGCAATCCAAACTTGGGCGATATTCAGACTATAATGATTGGCGTGCGCAACCAAGGGCGCGATCTGAAATCGGGCGAAATCTGGGTCGATGAACTGCGCCTGACCGACTACAACGAAGATGGCGGCTGGGCGGTGATGGCAAACGCTTCGGTAGGTTTGTCGGACATCGGCAGCGTGAACCTTTCGGTGCGCCACGAGACGGCTGGCTTCGGTGGAATAGAGGAGAGCCTGCTCGAGCGCCGCATGGACGACCTCACGCAGTTGAATGTGAGCGGCTCGATGGAATTCGGTCGCTTCTTCCCCGAAAAAGCCAATGTGCGCATTCCGCTCTATGTCTCCTATTCGCTCGAAAATAGCACGCCACAATACAATCCGCTCGATGGCGATATACTGCTCGACGATGCGCTCGATGCACTCGAAACCAAGACAGAACGCGATTCGCTGAAGAGCATGTCGGAAACCAAAACCACCAACACCAGCGTGAACCTGACCAATGTGAAGGTCGATTACCGCGTTGGTGACCGTCCGCGCGTGTACGACCCTGCCAACTTCTCGGCATCGTATGCCTACACCGAAACGCACGAACTCGATCCCGAGACGGCGCGCGATGTCACGCTGCAGCACCGCGGAACACTCAGCTACAATTTCACCACAACACCGCGCCCGTGGGAACCGTTCAAAGATGTGAAAGGCCTGCAAAAGCCCGCTTGGCGCGTCATCAAAGATTTTGGAATAAACTACGAACCAAGCGTGTTGGCATTCTCAACCACCATCAACCGCATATACAGCGAGCGGCAACTGCGCGATCTTGAAGGCTCGATGCAACTCGATTACTACGATGTGAACAACCCGCTGCTTTCGTCGAGCAAAGATTTCACTTGGGATCGTCAGTTCGAGTTGAAATACGATTTCACCAAAAATCTGAAATTCCAACTGCGCACCGCATTCAATGCGCGCATCGAAGAGACCAAATACACGCCAGTGAACCGCGAATTCTTCCCCGATGAATACGAAAATTGGAAAGATACGGTGCTGAGTAGTTTGTCGCACTGGGGCAGTCCGTACGACTATCAGCAGGTGTTCAACGCCTCGTACACAGTGCCTTTTGCCAAAATGCCGATTTTCGATTGGATGACGGCCAGCGCACAGTACAACGCCACCTACAACTGGAATCGCGGAGCAGAAGTGGACGATGATGTAACGCTCGGCAACGAAATTTCGAACATGGCCAACTGGCAGGTCGATGGTCAACTCAATTTCGAAAAACTCTACAACAAATCGAAATATCTGAAAGATATCAATTCGCGCTATTCGAGCAAGAGTGGCGGACAAAACAAACGTTTCCGCCCGAAAAACGAGACGCAAACCATTTCGCTCACCAAAGGCGAAGTTACCGAAATCAAGCACAAACTGAACTCCAAACTGATAAGCGTGGCGGTAACCGACAGCACTGGCAAAACGGTGAAAGTGCATTACACCATAGTCGATGCCAACACCGTGCGCATTGCGGGCAAAGTGAACATGCAAAATCTGAAATTGACGCTGCAAACCACCGATCCGAACAACATCTCGCCAGCCAAAAAAGTGGGCGAACTCTCGGTGCGTTTTCTCATGCTCATCAGGCGCGTTTCGGTGTCGTATCGCGAGACGAACACGCTTGTTCTGCCAAGTTTTTCGGGCGATGCCAAATTCATGGGACAAAGCGTGAACAACGGCGTGCTGTCGCCTGGCTTGGATTTCGCCTTTGGCATTCCGCGCCTCACCTATCTGAACAACGCCTCCGACCGCGGTTGGCTCTACATGAACGACTCCATCATCAATCCAGCAACGCAGAGTTATACTTCCGATTTCGATGTGAAGGTAAATCTTGAACCAATTCCCGGATTGAAAATCGATTTGAACTCGAAGCGCGTCAGCACCGATCAATCGACCATTCAGTATATGTACGACGATATGCCGACCACGTTCACCGGCACTTTCCGAATGACGCACGCCGCCATTCTCACCTCGTTCTGGAAGGTCGAAAAAGCTGATGCCAACTATCGTTCGCGCGCTTTCGAACAGTTCAAAGAGAATCGCGACTATCTGACCAACAAACTGCAACAACGCTATGTTGGCACACGCTATCCGACTTCTGGCTTCATGAGCGACAATGCGCTAGCTGGCAAAACCTACGATGCCGCCAATGGCACCTACAGTCGCAACTCGGCCGATGTGCTGATTCCTGCGTTCCTTGCAGCCTACACGGGTCGTGATATTTCGCGCGCCTCGACCTCAATTTTCCCATCGTTCTGGAGCATCATTCCAAACTGGAAAATCTCGTACGATGGCTTGATGCGCATTCCTGGTATGAGCAAATACTTCCGTTCGTTTACGCTCAATCACGCCTACCAATGCACCTACAATGTGGCGTCGTACTCATCGTTCTCGAACTATGCCGAAAACGACGACGGCTTCGGATTTGTGCGAGATGTAACCAGCGGAAATCCAATTCCATCGAGCAGTTACGACATTTCAAGTGTGTCGATCAACGAAAGTTTCTCGCCATTCATCGCTGTGGATATGGCCATGAAAAATTCGTTCACTGGCAAAGTGGAATATCGCCGCCAGCGCAACCTCACGCTCAATCTCACCTCGCTGCAACTGGTGGAATCGACCAACGACGAGATAGTTGTGGGACTTGGCTATGTGGTGAAAGATTTCGATATTGTTCTAAAACTTAAAAATAAATCAAAAACTGTAAAGAATGACCTGACAACGCGCATCGATTTTTCGTTCAAGGACATAAAGACGCTCATTCGCAAAATTGATGAGGACGACGTGCAGCCAACCACAGGCAGCAAGGCACTCACCATAAAACTCACGGCCGATTATGTGTTCAGTTCGAAACTCAATTTCCGCCTGTTCTACGATTATCAAATGAGCAAACCAGTCATCTCCACCTCGTATCCGCTCTCTACCTCGAATGTCGGATTTAGCATCAAATTCATGCTGACGAGGTAGTTGGATTTCAGATTTCAAATTTCAGATTGGGAGATTCCACAACTAACTGCAGAAAATAATGGATACCGAAGGTCATAGTCAAAAGTCATAGTCAAAAGTCATAGTCTACTTTATAAACTTTCAAACTTTACAAACTTTACAAACTTTATAACTACCCTCATGGATTTTGTTCCCGAAATAGAGTTCCGCCCAGTCGACGAAATTCGCCGTTATCAAGAGCAGCGTTTGCACGAACATTTGGTCTATCTGCAAGCGCATTCGCCGTTCTATCAGCGCATGTTTGCCGAAAACAACATCGACATCAACACCATTCGCACGCTCGACGATTTGCAGCGCATTCCCTTCACCGATAAAAAAGATTTGCAGACGCATAACGCTGATTTTCTGTGCGTTTCGCCAGATGACATCATCGACTATATCACCACTTCTGGCACACTTGGCGATCCCGTAACTTTCGCCTGCAACGAGCACGACCTCGACCGCTTGGCCTACAACGAAGCCATTTCGTTTGCTTGCGCTGGCGTTACGCGCCACAATGTGGTGCAACTGATGACCACGCTCGACAAGCGTTTTATGGCTGGAATGGCCTATTTTCTTGGATTGAGAAAATTGGGTGCGGGCATCATTCGCGTGGGCAATGGCATTCCAGAATTGCAGTGGGAAACCATTCGCCGCATAAAACCCGACACCGTCATGTGCGTGCCGTCGTTCATTCTGCGGCTCATCGAATACGCCGAAGCGCACGGCATCGACTATCGCAACAGCAGTGTGAAGCGCATCATCGGCATTGGCGAAGGCTTGCGCGATCAGCAATTCCAACTGAATTTGCTCGGCAAACGCATTCACGAAAAATGGCCCGAAGTGCAACTTTTCGCCACCTATTCAAGCACCGAAATGTCGGCCACTTTCTCCGAATGTCCGTGCGGCTGTGGCGGTCACGTTCACCCCGAACTCATCATTGTTGAGATTATTGGCGAAGACAACAAACCCGTTCCCGATGGTTGCGTCGGCGAAATTGTGGTAACCACGCTTGGCGTCGAAGGCATGCCACTATTGCGTTTCCGCACGGGCGATATGGCTGCCAAAATCACCGATCGTTGCCAATGCGGACGCACAGCCTATCGTCTGACGCCGCTCGTTGGTCGCAAAAACAACATGATAAAACTGAAAGGCACCACGCTCTATCCGCCTGCAATAAACGATGTGCTCGACAATACCGAATATGTGGCAAACTATGTGGTGGTGGTGCGCGACAGTGCCGCTGGCACCGACGAGGTGGTAGTGCGCATCGGTCTGAAAAAAGATTTCCCCTACGAACGACTTGCGCCCACCATTGGTGAGGCCGAATCGTCGCTCATCAAGGATCTGAAAGATCGCTTCCGTGCACGCATTCGTGTGGCGCCGATAGTCGAGATTTTGCCGCCCGATCTCATTCAAGCCATCAATTTCCCCGCTCAATCGCGCAAACCTGTCAAGTTCATCGACGAGCGAAAAAAATGAAAACTGCGCGTTTCACGTTTATCGAGATAGGGTAGCGACGAACGAATTTTGCGCTGAAAACAGAGGTTTTGCGATTCTTTCTGTAATTGTAATGTTTTGATTTTCAGTAGAATAAAAAAAAGTTTGCGAAAAAGTAGGAAAAAGTTTTGTTCGTGCGGAAAAAAGTCGTACCTTTGCAGTCGCAAAACCGCAATGGTGCCATAGCTCAGTTGGTAGAGCAAAGGACTGAAAATCCTTGTGTCACTGGTTCGATTCCCGTTGGCACCACGCAAACAACCGCTTAACTCGTTGGAGTTGAGCGGTATTTTTTTGCAAATTTGGCTGTTTCAAAAAAGTAGTTGTACTTTTGCAGGTGAGAGAATGATTGTTCTTTACTGGGTCGGCATGTTTCTGGCTATAGAGAATCGATTATTCTCTTTTTTTTGTCGCGTCGAAAAAAACTTCCACCGATTTTTCGTAACTTTGCAAATCGAATAGTTCGTTTTGAAACAAAATCTTGCATATCGTCTGCTTGTGCGGCTTGGTTGGAAGGTTCGCTGCGATGCACCGTTGCCCGCCAAGGCGGTGGTTTGCATTGCGCCGCACACCAGCAATTGGGATTTTGTCTATGGCATGCTGGTCAAGCGCGCTCTGCGTTTGCCCGTGCGTTTTCTGATGAAAAAAGAGTGGTTCACCTTTCCACTCGGCAGCCTGATGCGCAGCCTTGGCGGCATTCCAGTCGACCGCAGTCACCATACGTCGCTCACCGATGCTGTAGCCGACGAATTCGCGCGGCACGAGCGGTTTTACCTTGCCATCACGCCCGAAGGCACGCGCAGTCTCACGCATCACTGGAAACGCGGTTTCTACTTCATCGCACAAAAGGCGCAAGTGCCAATAGTGCTGGCCTACATCGATTATGCCAAGCGCGAAATCGGTTTCAATCGCATCTTCACGCCCACTGGAAATGCCGATGCCGATATGCGTACCATCAAAGATTTTTACCGAACAATTGGGGCAAAATTTCCCGAAAAGTTTGGTATTTAGGATTTTCCCAAAAGGTACAAAATAAAGACGCCCCCGAAAACTTTTTCGAGAGCGTCTTTTCTATTTTCTAAGCGGATTAGCCGAGCATGGTCAGCAGAATGCCTGCAGCCACAGCCGAACCAATCACACCAGCGACATTCGGTCCCATGGCGTGCATCAGCAGGAAGTTGCCAGGGTTCTCCTCTTGTCCCACGGTTTGACTTACGCGAGCAGCCATTGGCACTGCGCTCACACCGGCCGAACCAATCAGCGGGTTTATCTTGTCCTTCGAGAACAGGTTCATGAACTTGGCCAGCAAAACGCCACCAGCCGTGCCAAAACCGAACGCTACAATGCCCATGGCAAGGATCAACAGCGTCTTCACATTCAGGAACGATTCGGCAGTTGCCGTGGCACCAACCGACAATCCGAGGAATATAACCACGATGTTCATCAGTTCGTTTTGAGCGGTTTTCGATAGACGATCGACCACACCGCACTCTTTCATCAGGTTACCAAGCATCAGGCAGCCGATAAGTGGGGCAGCGTCGGGCAACATCAGCGCAACAATGGCGGTGATGATAATCGGGAAGACAATCTTCTCGGTTTTGCTTACCGAACGCAGTTGACGCATCTTGATGGCACGCTCTTTCTTGGTCGTCAAAGCACGCATAATAGGCGGTTGAATTACAGGAACCAACGCCATATACGAGTAGGCCGCAATGGCAATAGGTCCGAGCAAATGTGGCGCCAATTTCGATGTCAGGAAGATGGAAGTAGGACCGTCGGCACCACCAATGATACCGATTGAACCTGCTTCAGCCTCGGTGAAACCAAACCAGTTGGCGCACAAGAATGTGATGAAAATGCCCAACTGTGCAGCAGCGCCCAGCAGCAGACTCTTCGGGTTGGCAATGAGCGGACCAAAATCGGTCATGGCACCCACGCCAATGAAAATCAAGCAAGGATAAACGCCTGCTTTCACACCAATGTACAGCACATCGAGCAGACCGCCTTTTTTCAAAATCTGACCATAGTTCAGATAGTATTCGCTATTCTGATCCAAGAAAGCTGTCCACAATTCGTTGTGGAACATGCCAGCACCAGGCAGATTGGTGAGCAACATACCAAAGGCGATAGGCAAGAGCAACAGTGGCTCGTACTGTTTTTTGATGGCCAGATAGAGCAGCAGGAACGAAACGAGCAGCATCAGACCCTGTTGCCACGTCATGCGCATGAAGCCCATCGACTTGAAAAATGCTACAAGGTCGTCCCAAGTGCTGTGTTCGCTCTCTTGCGGCTCGTC
>CAZGVF010000009.1:0-15990 GCA_964528925.1 uncultured Paludibacteraceae bacterium
CGATTTTTTTCGTTGCGAAAATTTTCGCAATCGTTTTTTACACAAAAAAGTTCATTCTCGCTCCCTGATTAAGTCATTAAATCATTGCGTTACTAAATCATTTTCTACAGCCATCTTTTCCGATGAAAATATAGCAGAATAGCCGCCACGAATGCCACCATCAAACCAAGCGCCCAAAGGTAGCCGTAGCGCCAATGCAGTTCGGGCATAAAGTCGAAGTTCATGCCATACATGCTCGCAACCAACGTTGGTGGCAGGAAAATGACGCTGACGATGGTAAAAATTTTGATGATTTTGTTTTGCTGAATGTTGACCAAACCAAGGAATGTGTCTTGCAGATATTCCAGACGATCGAACGAAAAACGCGTGTGTTCGAACAGCGAATTGATGTCCTTGATGATGATTGAGAGTTTGTTTTTGGCTTCGGTGGGGAACATTTCGCTTTTCAGCATGTTAGAGCAGACGCGCTGACGGTCGACTATGTTTTCGCGAATGAGCATGGTTTTTTCCTGAAATTCCTTGATGGCAATCAGAATGTCGTCGCTTACATCTTCATCGGTTTTCAGTTGATTACTCAGTTTGGTTATTTCGCGGGTCATGTCCTCTATCATGTCGGCATCGTACTCCACGCGAGTCTCCATCAATGCCACCAAAATGTAGAAGCCGTTGGGATAGTTGCGCGGGTTGGCAAACATTTTTTTCACGGTTTCGTTGAACGAGCGCAACTCTTGGCTGCGCACCGACACCAGAATGTTGTTTTTGACAATGAACGACACCGGCTCCTCGTCGTAATTGTCGAGCAGGAATTTGGAGTTCGCCACCAGCGTATCTTCGGTCTCGATGTAGCGCGAGCTGATCTCGATTTCCTCCATCTCTTCCTCTTCTTGAATGTAGATTTTGAGGAATTGTTCCAGCTCACTTTCGGCATCTTCTGGCACATCGTTCAGGTCGATCCACAGAATGTTGCTCAGCGAGATTTGCTTGAGCGATGCGATGTCTTTCGATATTTTCAGGCGATTGTTGTCGCGGTAGAATAGGCGGATTTCAGACATAGTTTCTTCGTTTTTTTGCCGATGCAAATTTTGTCGCAAAATCCGCATCAGTAGTTATACGTTCATTTTTGTTGCCATCAGTTTGGTGAGCGCCACGAAATCGGCAACGCTAAGTAGTTCGGGGCGTAGGTCGAATACTGGCTCCGCGCACGCAGCCCCTTGCAGCAGGGGCTTCAGCGAATTGCGGAGCGTTTTTCGTCGCTGATTGAAGGCCGTTTTCACCACTTGCGTAAATAGTCGCTCGTCGCAATCGAGTTGCTTGGTGGCGTTGCGCGTAAGGCGAATGACGGCCGATTTCACCTTTGGTGGCGGGTCGAACACATGCTCCGAAACGGTGAAGAGATATTCAATGTCGTAGAATGCCTGCAACAGCACGCTGGTGATGCCGTAGGTTTTGCTGCCATGCGGCGCGGCAATGCGTTCGGCCACCTCTTTCTGCACCATGCCCACGAGGCACGGAATGCGGTCGCGATGGTCGAGCAGGCGGAAGAAAATCTGCGTCGAGATGTTGTACGGAAAGTTTCCAACCACGGCAAACTGTTGCCCTTCGAAGAGCGTGGCAAGATCCATTTTCAGGAAATCGCCTTCGACAACATGCAGATTTGGATAGTAGTGCGCCAGATATTCCACCGATTCGGTATCGATTTCGATGGCGGTGAGGCGATTGGGGAGTTTTAGCAGGAATTGGCTGAGTGCGCCAGTGCCAGGACCGATCTCAAGCAATGGCAACGAGCAACCAGCCGGCAGGCTGTCGGCTATGTGCTGGGCGACAGACAAATCCTTCAGGAAGTGCTGTCCTAAGCGTTTTTTTGCTCTTACGAATGCCATATAAAAGAGGGTCGTCCATACAATGGATTACAACGAATTAAGAATTATGAATTTAGAATTAAGAGGGCGGGCTGCAAATGCCGCGATCTATGTTCTATATTCTCAAAATCTATGCTCTTAATCAAAAAATTTCGTAACTTTGCAGCGCAAAAGTAGAAAAAAAATTTGATTCGCCAAAATTTTTCGGAAATTATTGGAAAAAATGGCGCGCAAAAGGCATCTCATCGCCTTAGAAAATGACGAAACTGGAGAAAATAGCGCAGTCGCTGCTGCTCAAAATAGTCGATTTTTGTTATCGCCCTTTCGCACGATTGGTGCCGAAGGACTTTTTTCGTTATGGCTTTGCGGGCGGACTAAACACGCTGTTCGATTGGGTGCTTTACTTTGTGCTTTACCATTTTGCCTTTCATGCGCAGGTGGTTGAGTTGGGCTTTGTGGCATTCACGCCGCACATTGCTGCGTTCGTTTTCAAATTCCCGATCACCTTTCTCACGGGATTTTGGCTCAATCGCCACATCAGTTTCGAGGGTTCAACGCTGCTGCGGCGCACGCAGTTGGCGCGCTACTTGCTGGTGGTGGCGGGTTGCATTTTGCTCAACTACGGCTGCCTGAAACTGTTCGTCGAGGTGTTCGAGTTCTATCCCACACCATCGAACATGCTCACAACGGTGATTACCACGGCATTCAGCTATTTTTCGCAAAAATATTTTTCGTTCCGCAAGACGACAAAAGCGGACGAAAATCAGTAATTTTCAAGAACTAAAATCAGAAAAATCAAGAAAAATTATGTTCAAAAATCAACCAAAAGGACTTTATGCTTTGGCGCTGGCCAACACGGGCGAGCGTTTCGGCTACTACACCATGCTGGCGGTGTTTGCGCTGTTTTTGCGCGCAAATTTCGGCTTGCCCGCCGACGCAGCAGGACAAATCTACGCTGGATTTCTGGCGTGCGTCTACTTTTTGCCGCTTGTAGGTGGCATTTTGGCCGACAAAATTGGCTACGGCAAATGTGTTACCATCGGCATTGTGGTGATGTTTCTGGGCTATCTCTGCTTGGCTATTCCGCTGGGTAGCAATGGTTTAGCCATGGGCGTGATGATAGCCGCGCTGCTGCTCATTTCGTTTGGCACGGGCTTGTTCAAAGGCAACCTGCAAGTGATGGTAGGCAACCTGTACGACGCACCCGAGTATGCCGACCGCCGCGACGCTGCATTTTCGCTTTTCTACATGGCAATAAACATCGGCGCTATGTTTGCCCCAACTGCTGCAGTTAAAATTATGAATTGGGCGCAAAATCAATTTGGCGTGAGCGTGAACGACAGTTATCACTTTGCATTCATGGTGGCTTGCGCTAGTTTGGTTTTGAGCATCATCATCTACTACGCTTGCCGTCCGTGGTTCAAACATGTAGAAAATTCGGCAAAACAGACCGTTGCCACCAACGGCAAAACCGCGCCCGAACTCACACCCGAGCAAACCAAGAAACGCATTGTGGCGCTATGCTTAGTTTTCGCCGTGGTCATCTTCTTCTGGATGGCATTCCACCAAAATGGTTTGACACTGACCTATTTCGCCAACGAATTTGTTTGTCCGCGCGTCGAGGGTGTTCAGACTATGGAATTCGACATCATCAATTTGGTGATGATAGTTGTGGTGGTTTACGGACTTTTCGGTGTGTTCCAAAGCGACACCAACAAAGGCAGAACCATTGCGGGCGTTACCACATTGGCGGCGTGCGGTGTGTTGGTTTACAAATTCATCACTCGCGAAGAGTTTATCGACATCGAAGCACCAATTTTCCAACAGTTTAACCCATTCTATGTGGTAGCACTCACGCCTGTGAGCATGGCTATTTTTGGCGCATTGGCCAAGAAGGGCAAAGAGCCATCGGCACCGCGCAAAATTGCTTACGGCATGGTGGTGGCAGCGTGTGCTTACATTCTGATGGCGGTTTGCTCGGTTGGATTGCTCACACCTGCAGCACAAGAGTTGGCTCATGCCACGGGCGACGCTACTTATGCCAATGCTAATGTACTGATTTCGACCTACTTAATTCTCACTTTCGGCGAATTGCTGCTCAGCCCGATGGGCATTTCGTTTGTGTCGAAAGTAGCGCCACCAAAATACAAAGGCATGATGATGGGCGGTTGGTTTGTTGCCACAGCCATCGGCAATTACCTTGTAAGCATTGGCGGCAACCTGTGGGGCAATCTGCCATTGTGGGCTGTTTGGAGCGTGTTTGTTGGTGTTTGCCTTGTTGCAGCCATATTCATGTTCGCCATGATGAAAAAACTCGAAGCGGCAACGGAAGAGTAATCGCCACAAAAAATGGCACAAAAATAGACAAAGGTTCGTTCTGCGGGGCGAACCTTTTAATCATCGAATTATTGAGTCATTGAATCATTGAATGAAAGGTTGAAACGTTGAATTGTAGGGGATAATAATCATTCGTCCAAATTTCGGATTGCAAATCCAGCGCGACATAAACCGCACTGTCCAATCGTCATGCGAATAATTCTAAATTCTTAATTCTAAATTAACCAAAGGTGTGGGTCTTATTTGCCTTTCTGTCGGCGGCGCTGCTGGGCGTGTATGATGTCTTCAAAAAGATTTCGCTCGATGCCAATGCCGTAATTCCCGTTCTTTTTTTGAATGTGGTGTTTTGCTGCGCCATCTTCGCTCCGCTGATGGTGGTGTCGGCCGTGGCGCCCGAACTGACCAAAGGCACACTCTTCTACATGCCGCGACTTACGGCACATCAGCATGCGCTGCTTGCGCTGAAGGCGGTGATTGTGCTATCATCGTGGATTACAGCCTATTACGCATTGAAACATCTGCCAATAACCATTGCATCGCCCATAAAAGCCACACAGCCCATTCTCACCCTAGTTTGCGCCATGCTAGTGTTTGGTGAGCGACTCAATGCCTTTCAGTGGGCGGGCGTAGTGGTGGCGGTGGTATCGTTTTTCATGCTGTCGCAATCGAGCAAAAAAGAGGGCATACAGTTTGCGCACAACCGCTGGGTGTGGCTCATGGTGGCAAGCATTGTGATGGGAACAGTGAGTGGCCTGTACGACAAATGGCTAATGACGCAGGTTGACCGTATGAACACGCAGGTTTGGTACAACTACTATCAACTGCTGATAATGGGCGCCATTTTGTTTCTAATTTGGTTGCCAACGCGAAAGAAGGCCACACCTTTTCGCTGGTCGTGGGCCATTCCGCTGATTTCGGTGTTTCTAACGGCGGCCGACTTTTTCTACTACCTTGCCTTGGCCGATAGCGCATCGATGATTGCCATTGTGTCGCTTGTGCGGCGCTCGAGCGTAGCGGTGTCGTTCACACTGGGCGCGCTCTATTTCAAAGAACGCAACCTACGCGCCAAAGCCATCGATCTGCTGATGGTGCTGCTTGGCATGCTGCTGATTTTTATTGGAACTATGTAAATGTTGTTGAAACGTTGAATTGTAGGGGCGAATAATCATTCGCCCGATTTCGGATTACAAATCCGAATTACACGACAAGCGCGGGATTACAAATCCCGCGCAACTTTATTCCACAGTGGTCTGCAAAACCACACCGCACTGTCTTCCAACAACGACAGTAGGGACGCGGCGCGCCACGTCCCTACAGGCTCTGACCAAATGCAGTGGGCTACAATTACCACTGGTCTTAGTCTTAGTCAAAAGTCATAGTCTATACTCCTACCTGTCCTTTGTCTTTTGTCCTTCGTCTTTACTCCTTATTCACCACGTTCAAAATCCAGTTTTCAATCTCTTTTCGCACCTGTTTTCGGCTGTCGAAATGGTTGACGATGATGCAGAAAGTGTAAGTTTTCCCGCCTTTCACAATGTAACCTGCGTACGACTGCACACCTGCCATGCTGCCACTTTTGGCGTGAATTTGGGCAGTTTTATTTTGAGTCAGAAAGTTTTTTACCGTGCCCTCTTTGCCCGCTAGCGGAATACTGTTCAGATAGGCAGGAAATTGCGGTGAATGGTACATTTTCAGCAAAATTTGGTTCAGGAAATCAGCCGAAAAGGCATCCATTGGCGACAAACCGCTGCCATCGTTCAGGCTGATACCATCGAAACTGATGCCGCGCTGCTGCCAAAATTTCTTCACCACAGCAATGGCGGCGTTGTTGCTGGCAGGCGTGGCGTTTTGTGCGGCCAATCGACGAAAAATATGCTCGGCGTAGTTGTTGTTGCTCGTAAAATTGGTCACGCGAACGAGCGCAGAGAGCGGTTCGGACTTGTGAACAAACAGCGTGGTGCGCGGGAGCGTGTTCGTAGCATGATCGGAAAATGTACCATCGATGGTTACGCCATAGTGGCGCAATAGTGCAGCAAACTGCTCGGCCAAACAGAGCGGCGGATTTGGAATATCGCCTTTCAGCAAAAACTGCCCACGATTGGATGGCACTGCGCCCACTATCCAACGACGATTATCGTAGGCCATGCCGCGCACAAAGGCACTGTCCATGGGCGTTTTGGTAGATTGCGCAAAGTTATAAAGTTCCAAGCCTTCGATTTGCGGCGTAACTTTCAAAATGGTCGGTTGCGTGCCTACATCGCCCGAGCGCATGGAAATGTTCAGTGTATTGTCGAACACCGAAAGCCCGTAAACGCCCGCGCCATAGTAGTTGCCCATATCCTCCCAAATCCATTTCGATGGAATCGGTTCAGAATCGTACACCGATGCATCAGCCACAATGTTGCCCGTGATGTGGCGCACACCAATCGATTTCAGTTGTTGGCACCAACGATTCAGAAAATAGTAGTCGTTCACAAACCGCGAGCCAAGGCTTGGGTCGCCACTGCCGATGATGTACAGGTTGCCATCGATTGTGCCATTGGCAAAAGTGCCATCGTAAGCCACAGCGGTCTCGAAACGAAAAGTGCTGTCGAGCAGTTCCAGTGCGGTGGCGGTGGTTATCAGTTTGGTAATGGAAGCTGGCGTAACGCTGCGTTCAGGTTCGAACGAAGCAATGGTCTTGCCCGTTTCTGCATCAGAAATGATGGCGCTGACAGTAGCGTGCTGCAATGCCGAGCTCGGTACAATGCCTTGAGCAAACGCCGAAAAAGTTGCGGAAACGAGCAGAATCAGTGTAAAGAGATATTTTTTCAAAGCGGTATCAATTACCAAAAAGGAAGATGAACAGCACGCCCACGCTCACACCTACGAGCCAACCCGCCGCCACTTGCGCCATGGTGTGCGCATTGAGTTTCAGTCGCGCCCACGCCACAATACCACCAAGCAGCACCAGAGCCACCAAAAGCGCCGGCAAATTTATTTGGTATCGCCAAAGCAGGAAAAGCGCCATTCCAAGCAGACCGCCCACGCCACAGAGGTGCGCACTAATTTTCCAAACAAGATTGATGGTAGCCACCACGCCGCCAGCGATGAGAAAATAGACACTCATCGTAAGAACAGCGAACGGAGCTTCGATTTTTACCATGGAATAGCAGAGCAGGCAGTACGAAACATAGGTGATGACGTACGGCAAAACACGGTCGCGGCGGTTGCTGAGCATGATGTCGTGCGTCTGCGAACGGTGCATCTGCAGCATCATAGCCAACATTGGCACAAAAATAGTGAAAATGACCACCAAACCGAACTCCAGCGGCATCGGATCCAACTCCACCGGACACTGCCAACGATAGAACAACAGTGCGTAGAGCGGAATCCACAGCGGATGAAACACAACGGATATGATGGTGGCAAGTTTTTTCATTGACCTTTGACGATGACTGTTGACTATGACTCGGACGCACGCGGTGCGTCCCTAAAAAATTATCGAATTATTGAATGATGAACATCACCAATTGCAGAAGCCAAACTCTTGCTACTTGTTACTTGCTACTTGCGACTCAATTACACATTAAACCTAAAATGCATAATGTCGCCATCTTGCACCAGATAGTCTTTGCCCTCGACCGCCAGTTTGCCAGCCTCGCGCACAGCGGCCTCACTGCCATAATGCACAAAATCGTCGTATTTTATCACCTCGGCACGAATGAAACCGCGCTCAAAATCGGTGTGAATAATGCCTGCACATTGTGGTGCTTTGTAGCCTTCGCGGAATGTCCACGCGCGCACCTCGTCGCTGCCAGCGGTCAGGAAAGTCTTGAGATTCAGCAGGTTATACGCCGCTTTTATCAGTCGCGCCACGCCCGATTCTTTCAGTCCAACCTCTTCGAGGAACATCTGACGCTCTTCGTAGGTTTCGAGTTCAGCTATTTCCGACTCTATCTTTGCAGCAAGCACCAAAACTTCGGCATTTTCATCCTTCACAGCCTCGCGCACAGCATCTACATAGTGATTGCCCGTAGCAGCCGATGCTTCGTCGACATTGCACACATACATCACGGGTTTGGCGGTGAGCAAAAACAGTTCGTGAGCGATAGCCTGCTCGTCTTTGGTCTCGAGCGTAACAGTGCGAGCCGCCTTGCCCTGCTCCAATGCCGCCTTGTAGCGCATATAGACCTCGAGCGCCGCCTTAGCCTGCTTGTCGCCGCCCGATTGCGCCTGTTTTTGAACTTTCTGAATACGACTATCGAGCGTTTCGAGGTCTTTTATCATCAGTTCGGCATCGATTATCTCTTTGTCGCGCACGGGATCGACCGAACCATCGACATGCACCACATTCGGGTCGTCGAAACAGCGCAAAACGTGCAAAATAGCATCAGTTTCGCGGATATTTGCAAGAAATTTATTGCCAAGACCTTCGCCTTTGCTCGCGCCCTTCACCAGACCAGCAATGTCGACTATCTCGACCGTGGTAGGAATTACGCGCTCAGGTTTGCAGAGTTCGGCCAGACGCACCAGACGCTCATCTGGCACAGTGATGACGCCCACATTGGGTTCGATGGTACAAAAAGGAAAATTGGCCGATTGCGCTTTGGCATTCGAAAGACAGTTGAAAAGCGTTGATTTTCCGACGTTGGGCAAACCAACGATTCCGCATTGAAGTGACATAACTAAAAGTAAAAAGTGAAAAGTAAAAAGTTTGAAAGTAGTTGACTATGACTATTGACGATGACTATGACCTCCGGTAGCCACGGCCAACCGCAAGATTCTAGTCTTGCGACTAACAGAGTGCAAAATTACAATTTTTTCGCCCATTTCGGCATTTTTTTGCTCTAAAATTTGTCTAGTAAAAAAATAAACCGTAATTTAGCGGCGAAAATTTGTTGACTTGCGAACTACACCGCAAAGTCATAGCCAAAAGTCATAGTCAAAGTTCTGAAATTATTCCACAAAATTTTTTATACCATGAAAAAAACACTATTATTTTTTGCGGCTTTGCTGTGTACAGTAAGCGCATGGGCTGACGCCGGATTTTTTTCTACAGGCGCAGCCGTTGTGAACCTCAGTGTCGATGGCACTGCAAAAACAAAGACATGGAATTCCACAGGCGTATCCGCCATTGACCTTGGCGAAATTAAGTCGCTTTCCATTGTTTCGTTCAAAGTAAACACTTGGAAAAATAGTTCGGGCAACATCTGCGGAGGCATATTGCAGTATCGTGTCTACAAAACTGACGCAACTGCCGGTGATTGGCAAGAAATTGACGGCAAAAATTGGCTAGGCGAAAGTACAGATAACGGAAGCACTAACCAAACTTGGGGAACCAATACTGATGTGAACAAAGACGTAACACCAGCAGCGCCAGGCAATTACAAACTCGAGATTCAATTCTACGCTACAGGAAATACAAGTAGCAATGATGGTTGCGAAGAGACAATTACCATGAATAATGGCGGAAATTACTACATCATCAATTTCACAATTCCAACACCCACTGTTCCATATGTACTTTTCAGCGAAGATGTCCCCACCACTGTTGAAGCAGGCACAGCAGTCACCCTGAGCGCCATTGGCACAAACTACAGCGGCGAAATTACGTATGCCTATTCGGTAAAAGTGCCTGATGCTGAAGACTTTACAGCCATCGAGGGCAATTCGTACACACCAACTGCAGCTGGCACCTACACGATAAAAGTAGTTGCTACTAGTGGCGAAGAATCGGACGAAGAAGAGATGACACTCACCGTGAAGGCAGCTGCTAAAGACATCACCATTCGCGTGCAAATTCCCGATGGTTTGACAAGTTGGGAAACCACTGCTCCATACCTATGGAATTGGAACGATGATGATGGTATTACAGGCAATTTTGTTGCAATGACCGCGGAAGACGACAACTGGTACAGCGCAACCGTACATGCTGCCACCATCAACTTTATTGTGGTGAATGGTAATAGCTGGAGTGGTAACAACGCGCGCCAAACAGTCGATGTTATAGGCGTAACAGCCAGCGGTTGTTATGTTTTGGGTAATGCGACTGGAAAAAAGACAGTTACTGCAACCGCCTGCCCAACTAACGAACCGAGCGTTGTCGTTACGCCAAGCGTTACCGAAGCAATTGTTGGCACAGAGGTTACATTTTCCGCCACAACCAAAAACTTTGGCAACGAAGAGGCAACCTTTACCTACACACTGAAAAAACCTAACGACACCGAAGCACAAACAGTTACCGAACTTAGCTTTACGCCCGATGTAGTTGGCGAATACGTCATCACAGCAAAAGCAACATCGGCAAGTTACAGCGCAAATGGCACTTGCACCGTTACCGCCAAAACAAAATACTACCTTGCTGGCACAGGCATCGAAGGACTTGGCTGGAAAGAAAATGAACAAATGCCGATGTACGACAACATGATTACGTTCAAAAATGTTGCGGCAAGCACAAAAGTTTCGTTCAAAGTTGTTGGCGAAACGTGGTACGGAATTAGCAATCTTGATTCCGACAAGAGCAGCAAAGGCATAGAAGGAACAGACAACATCGAGTTCACCACTTCGACAGAGTGCGATGTAACCATTCAAATTGACGGAACAACCAATAAAATCACCGTTACTGGCGAATTTGGTGGCGAAGCAGTGATCACATCATACACCGTAGCCGCCGACTCTGTTCTCGTAGGAGTAAACTGGAGCGCAACCGCCACTGCCAACGATATGGTAGAAACCGCCGAAGGTTCGAATATCTGGACTTTGACGAAAGAGAATGTAGCACTCGAAGCGAAGACATACAAATACGAAATCGTTGCTAACCATTCATTTGATATTCAGAAAAATGAAGGAAATCTCGTTATTAAGGCTGCAGGCAACTACAACGTTACATTCACACTCGACCTTACGGGTGCCGAAGCCAGTGTGAAAGCGGAAGCCGTGGCAATCATTTCTAAATATTCCGTTTCTGGCGATGCAGCCATTATCGGCACAAATGGTGACCTTACCAAAGGCGAAGGCAACGATTGGACTCTGACGGTAACTGGTCTTCAAATCGTCAATACAGGCGACTACACCTACAGCGTGATTGGCGATGGCAACAAAGATCTCTACTCTACCACAGAGCAGACACTAAACATCGCAAAAGCCGGTATCTACACCATAGTTTATACGTTCAATTCCGAAACTAAGGCTCTGACTGCTGCGCCTACAAAAACTGGCGACATCCCAACCGAAGATGTTGTGTTCAGCGTAACCGTACCAGAAGGAACGCCGGCTTGCTACATTGTTACGAATCTCGACGAATTTGCGACTTTCAACGCAATGACCAAAACTGACGACACGCACTACACCATCACGCTCAACTGCAACAAATCGCTCATTGCGTACAAATACTGCTGCGCTGAGTCGTGGGACAACGTTGAAGTTACTGCCGAAGGTGGCGAAGTTGCCAACCGTTCGTATGCCGAAAGCGATGTGGTTGCTGCTTGGAAAGCCGTACCTGCCACGCCCGTTGTCTACTATATTGCTGGCGAAGGTCTGGATGGTATAACATGGGATGCAAATAGCTATGAGCTCACCGACAACACCGCAACGTTCAAAGATGTTGCAGCCGAAACGATAATCATTTTCAAAATTACCGATGGTTCATGTACCAATAGTTGGGGTTCCGCCGATATCGATGCCGACAATAGCGACGCTGACTACGAAGCAGACGGCACCAATGTGAAACTCGTTACCAAAGAGGTTACCGATGTTACCATTTCGTTCGATCCAGCAACCAAGAAAATCACCGTAAAAGGCAGTTTTGGTGCTAAAATTGAAATTACCTCGTACACCATTGTTGGTGACAAAGCACTTACTGGTTTTGATTGGAACACTGACGAAGAAAGTAACAACATGACTGAAGGCGAAAATGGCGTTTGGACATTAGTAAAAACCGATGTTTCGCTCACCGCAGGCGAATACAAATACAAAGTTGTAGGAAACCACAGTTATGCCGTTTATCAACTGCCTGCATCGGGCGACCAAACGCTCACCATCAGCGAAACGGGCGTTTACACCGTTACCTTCACGCTCAATGTTACAGCTGGCACGCTCAATGCCAATGCTGTTAAAACCAGTGTTACACCAACGGGCATCGACAATGCTACAGCGGTTAGCGTTTATGCCGAAAATGGCACCATCTATGCCGACGGTCAAATGCGCATCTACACCATTTCGGGCATCGATGTAACCGAGCAAAATGGTCAGTTGCAAGGCATTTACGTGGTTAAATGCGGCGGCAAAATAACCAAAGTGGTTGTGCGCTAACCCTTCTTCTTAAAGGTTAGAGGTTAGAGATTATAGTTTATAGGAAATCGGCTCTCGAACGCAAGTTCGAGAGCCGATTTTTTGCAAAATCTCTCTAGTTGAATTATTTTGTGTATCTTTGTCGCCAGAATTTTTGCGATGCGCAAAACTTTCAAACTCTATAAACTTTACGAACTTTACAAACTAACACTCATGTTTCGTCACATTGTTTGTTTCAAACTGGCCGATAGCACGCCAGAAAAATGCGCCAAAGCGCGCGAAGTGCTCCTCTCGATGCGTCAGAATGTGCCACTAGCAAAGCACATCGAAGTCTACGTTGACGAACTACACTCGGCGCGCTCGTTCGATGTCATGCTGCAGGTCGATCTCGCCTCGTTTACCGACCTCGACGCCTATCAAAACGATCCATACCACTGCGATGTAGTGAAAAAACACATGCACGCTGTGGCCGAACGCAGCATCGCAATGGATTTTGAGCTATGATTAACCTCGTGAAACTGCTGCTGCCGCTACTTTCGGTGGCGGCTCTTGGTTCGTGCCAAAATGCGCGCACTGCAAAAGCGCAATCTACCGAAACTGCCATGACTATTCCAACTTTCAACGCCGATTCTGCCTACGCTTTTGTACAGCGCCAAATAGATTTTGGGCCGCGCGTGCCAGCCACCGAGTCGCACGCTGCCTGTGCCGATTATCTTGCCGCAACTTTGGCGCAATATGGCGCGCAGGTGGAGGTTCAGCAGGGCGAAATGCCGCTCTATTCGGGCGAGATGAAACCATTGAAAAACATCATCGCGCACTACAACACGGCTGCAAAAAAACGCGTTCTGCTCTGTTCGCATTGGGATTCGCGCCCATTTGCCGACCAAGATGCCAATCCAGCCAATCGCCACACGCCTATTCTCGGGGCCAACGACGGCGCTAGCGGCGTGGGTGTGCTTTTGGAGATTGCGCGACAACTACAATCGACGCCAGCCGAAATTGGTGTCGACATCATCTTTTTCGATCTCGAAGATTGGGGCGCACCAGAATTCTACGATGGTCCGCAGAGCGAACATTCGTGGTGCCTCGGCTCGCAATTTTGGGCGAAAGAGGCTAAAAAATCAAGCTATCGTGCCGAATATGGCATTCTACTCGACATGGTTGGTGCGCCAGGAGCGCAATTTCGCCGCGAGATTATCTCCGACTACCACGCTCGTGGCACGGTTGACAAAGTCTGGGACACAGCGCAATCGCTCGGTTTCGGTTCAACTTTTCTCGACGAACGAGGCGGCGGCATCACCGACGATCACTGCTATGTGAACGTGGTGGCGGGCATTCCGTGCATCGACATCATTCAGTACAATCCCTTCAGCGCAACAGGTTTCGCCGACTATTGGCACACGCTTGGCGACGACATGCGCAACATCGACCGCCGCACACTCTACATCATTGGGCAGACCCTTCTGCAAGTGATTTACAGCGAGAAAATTTGATCTGTAGGGGCGAATCGTTGTGAAAACATTAAGAGCGGCACACAAGTGTCGCTCTCTTTTGTTAATGATTCCACCAAATACGCCTTTATCCTTTATCCCAAAAACATCGCCACATTCACACCAAATATATTGTCGGCGAACTGGTGCGTTTCGGTGTCGTTCGACAGCACGTAACCGCGCAACAGCGGTTTGTCGAGCATCGAACCAAGATTCAGCAAGTGGCGAGCATCGGTATTCGAGGCGTGATCGGTCATCTTCACCTCGAAAGCGAAATAGCCGTACTGCGTCTCGACGAGCAAATCGACCTCTCTTCCATCGTGCGTGCGCAGGTGATAGAACGACGCATTCGCCATTATGTTTTTTGCCTGCTTGTAGATTTCAGCCACCACCAGACTCTCAAACTCCTGCCCCGTGACGCCGCCGCGTTTCTGCAAAACCGCCTGCAGCACGCCATTGTCAAGGTAGTGAATTTTGGGCGATTTCACAAGACGCTTGGCGGCGTTGCGTTCCCATGCGGGCAGCAGCAGCACCTGATAACTCAGCCGCAAATATTCGAGATAGCGCTGCACCGTTTTGGTGCTCACGCCCATGTCGCGCGCAAAATTCGACGCATTCAGCACGCAGCCTGTGTAAAGTGCCGTGGCATGCTGCAGTCGCACAAATGGATCAAGATCGCGGAACGATGCTAAATCCCTCACGTCGCGCTCCAAGTAAGTGCGTACATAGTTGCCGAGCCAGAGAAAACGCTCGTCGTCGCTGATATCGTCGGCCACAAGCGCAGGATAGCCGCCAAACGACAAATAGTGCTGCCATGCCGCCTGTTTCTGCGCCGAACGCTCGTCGAGCAGCAATGAAGGACCGATTTCTTCCATTTTCTGCGGATTCTGCAACGCATTCTGCCACACCGAGGTGCGAATTTTGTCGTTCCAACTTTTGGTGGCAATTTCGGGAAGAGTGAGCGGATACATTTCGAAAATGGTGCAACGCCCAGCCAGCGATTCGCGCACTTTCTGCAGCAAAAGCAGCTGACTCGAACCGAGCAACACATAACGCACATTGCCATAAGTGTCGTACGCAGCTTTGATGCTTTCGATGAGCTGCGGCTCTTTCTGCACTTCGTCGAGAATGGCTTTTGGGAAACTATTTTTCCACTGCTGTGCGCTCATGCGAAGATAGGCACTGCGGCTCACAGGGTCCTCGATGCTCAGATAGGTGTAATCGTCGAGCAACTGGCGCACTAGCGTGGTTTTGCCCACTTGACGCGCGCCCGTGAAGACCATTATTCGCCCCTGATTCCGATTTTTCAGCGACAAAACCTGCGTTTCTATCTGTCTGCGTTTTCCCATAATCGTAAAATTTTTACGCTGCAAAGTAACGACAATTTTTCGAGATTGCCAAATTATTTGACAAGAAAATCCAAAATTTACGCCAAATCGTGGATTATGCATCCAATAATTACGTCAAAATATGGAGTCGAACGCAAAAAATTACGCTATTTTCTGGATAGTCATTCCAAATTTTCGCGTAAAATTTGGAATGAAAGTCCAAAATTTACGCTTTTAACAAAATTTAATCAGTAAAAAATGAGGATTTTTTGTAAGAAGCTTGCACTACAACTCTTGTACAGGCGTGTATTTGCGCCACTTTTCGATGAGTGATTGCATATCGTGCGGCAGGGCGCTATCGAACTGCATCCATTGGTGGGTGGTGGGGTGTTCGAAACCGAGCGTTTTGGCGTGCAGGGCTTGGCGCGGACAGAGTTCGAAACAATTCTGCACAAATTGCTTGTATTTAGCGGTGCGAACACCTTTCAGCACTTCGTCGCCACCATAGTGCGCATCGTTGAAAAGCGTGTGACCGATGTGTTTCATGTGGACGCGGATTTGGTGTGTGCGCCCAGTTTCCAATTTACATTCAACCAGCGTGGTATAGGCAAATCGCTCCAGCACGCGATAGTGCGTAACGGCGTGTTTGGCTGTGGGATTATCGTCGGGCAGGACGGTAAACGACTTGCGGTCGCGCGGATCACG
>CAZGVF010000009.1:16090-23722 GCA_964528925.1 uncultured Paludibacteraceae bacterium
CTGTGGGATTATCGTCGGGCAGGACGGTAAACGACTTGCGGTCGCGCGGATCACGACCAAGCGCGCCATCGATGGTGCCCTCGTCTTCTTTCATTACGCCCCAAACTAGCGCGTTGTAGGTGCGTTCGGTGGTTTTGTTGAAAAATTGCAGCGCAAGTCGCGCCTTGGCATCTTCGTTTTTGGCAATCAACAGCAAACCCGAAGTATCTTTGTCGATGCGGTGAACCAGACCGATGCGCGGGTCGTTGGCATCGAATTGGGGATCGTCGCGCAAGTGCCACGCAATGGCGTTGAGCAGCGTGCCATCGACATTTCCAAAACCTGGGTGAACCACCAATCCCGGTTGTTTATTCACCACCAAAAGATCATCGTCTTCGTAAACCACATCGATCGGAATGTCCTGAGCCACAATGGTATAATCCGTTTTGGGGTGGTCGAGAACAAGGCTGATTTCGTCGAGCGGCTTCACACGGTAGTTCGATTTCACGGGCTTGCCGTTCACAAGAATGGCACCAGCGTCGGCAGCTTCTTGAATGCGATTGCGCGAAGTGTTGGGCATCACGCCCGACAGATATTTGTCGATGCGCAGAAGTGCCTGCCCTTTGTCGACCGTGTAGTGGCGATGCTCGTAGCGTTCGGGCGCAACGAGCGATTCGTCGTCATCGTCGAGCAAATCGAGTGATTCTATGTCGTTCGGATCGGACAAAATTTAGGATTGTTTTATTCGAAGAAATTTTCGTCCATTGTGCCTTGGTCGGTTTTGGTATCGACCTTGGTGGCATCTTTCGAAAGGAAAATATCGATGCGCTTGCCCGTAACGTAGGCACTACCCGCTTGCGGCGATTGGCGGTAGACGAAAAACAGCGCGCGATCGGCATCGTCGACGGGCATTTCGTCGTATTCGATAGCGCCAATCACAAAGCGATTTTGCGTGATGGCTTCGGTAGCTTCGTCGGCTGTGAGACCTTTCACATCGGGCGTGTAGGCGGTTTCGCCAATCGATTCTTCGCCCACAACCAGCGTGAGACTGCTACCATCGCGCAGACGGTCGCCAGCTTGCACTGCCGAGCCGCCGCAGCGCACTTCCATCACCAATCCTGCGAATTCCGAAGGCTGATATTCTACCTTCTCCACACGAAAACCGATGGCCTCGAGCGTGGCAATGGCTTGGCGTTTGGGGTAGTTGGTGAGATCGGGCAGCGAGACGCGCTTTTCGGCTTTGGCGTTGATGGTAAGATAGATTTTTCGACCGAGTTTCACATGTCCGCCAGCATCGGGTACTTGGTCGACAATTTCGCCAGCCAAGCGATCGCGCACATAGACGGAATCGACCACTTCGTACGAAAGTCCGAGTTTTTTCAGCGTCATATCGGCTTCTTCGGTGTAGAGTCCGCGCAGATCGGGCACTTCAATTTCTTCGCCGTGGAGCGTGAATTTTTTGAGCGACGCCAACACAATGGTCACCACCACCAGCACCAAAACGATGGCCACAGCGATATTTATCCAGAAAAATTTGCTTTTGAGAAAGTTCCAAAAAGTCTTCATCTAATTGAGAATTATGAATTTAGAATTAAGAATTGCGCCATGCAGTTTTGGGCATCAAAAGCCAACTGCGCTTTTGCGGGTTCGACCACAAAGTTACGCATTTTTTTGGACACACAAAAAAAGCAAAGGCCGCGCCTCCGCTTCTCTTGCAGCAAAAAACTTGTTCAGCCCACCGAAGCAAGCCGAAAAACATTAGGCTTTCTTGCAATATTCGTCAGAAACGGTCAGTTTCTTACGACCATGTGCGCGGCGCGAAGCCAGCACGCGACGACCATTGGCCGAGGCCATTCTTTCGCGGAAACCATGTTTGTTTTTGCGTTTTCTGTTCGATGGTTGAAACGTTCTTTTCATCTCTATACTGGTTTTATTGTTTCAAATAATTCCGAAAATTTCGGGTTGCAAAGGTAGACATTTTTTTTCAACCAACAACCATTTTGGCATATTTTTTTGTTGAAAACTTTTTCGACTACTCCAAAAGCCGCCATTTTTCGACAAAAAAGAGTAATTTTGCAAGATTTTTTTCGACAAAAGACCCAATCAATTTTCTCAAAAATGAAAAAACTCTTCATAGAGACTTACGGTTGCCAGATGAATGTGGCCGATAGCGAAGTGGTGGCTGCCATTATGTATTCGTGCGGATTTGAACTGACCGACGCGCTCGACGAGGCCGACTGCATCATAGTGAACACCTGCTCCATTCGCGACAATGCCGAGCAGCGTGTGCTTGGTCGGTTGCAAAATTTTCAGCCGTTGCGGCGCAAACATCGTGTTATAATCGGTGTGATTGGTTGCATGGCCGAACGCGTGAAAAATCAGTTGATTGAACAGTGTGGTGTCGATTTTGTGGCGGGACCAGATGCCTACCTCGATCTGCCAAACCTTGTGGGGGCTGCCATGCGCGGCGAAAAAGCCATCAACATAGAACTGTCGACTACCGAAACCTATCGCAATGTGCTACCAAGGCGCATTGGAGGCGGCATTTCGGGTTTTGTGAGCATTATGCGCGGTTGCAACAATTTCTGCTCGTACTGCATTGTGCCTTACACACGCGGTCGTGAGCGCAGTCGCGATGTGCAGAGCATTTTGGCGGAAGTGGCCGATCTGCAAAAGCGTGGTTATAAGGAGGTTACGTTGCTCGGTCAGAACGTGAATTCGTATCGATACGAGAAAGAAGATGGCGAAATAGTCGATTTCCCACATCTTTTGGAGACTGTGGCGCTGGCTGCGCCCGACATGCGCATTCGTTTCACCACATCGCACCCGAAGGACATGAGCGACGCCACGCTCGAGGTGATTGCGCGCTATCCGAATGTGTGCAAATTCATTCATCTGCCCGTGCAGAGCGGCAGTAACGCAGTGCTTAAGGCGATGAACCGAAAATATACGCGCGAATGGTATTTGGACCGCATTGCCGCCATTCGTCGCATTGTGCCAGAAGCCACCATCGGCACCGATGTGTTCTGCGGTTTCCATGGCGAGACGCTCGAAGATCACGCACAAACGCTCAGTCTGATGCGCGAAGTCGGTTTCGACACCGCATTTATGTTCAAATATTCGGAGCGACCGGGCACTTTTGCGTCAAAACATCTTCCTGACAATATCAGCGAAGAGGAGAAAGTACGCCGTTTGAACGAAATAATCGCGTTGCAGCAGGAGTTGAGCCTTGCCTCGAACCGTCGCGATGTGGGCAAGACGTTCGAAGTTTTGGTCGAAGGACGCTCCAAACGCTCGGCCGACGACATGTGTGGACGCACATCGCAAAACAAAACCGTGGTTTTCGCCAAAGGCAATAGCAAAATTGGCGACCTTGTGCAGGTTGAAATAACCGATGCTAGCGCAGCAACGCTCATTGGAAAAATAATTGATAATTGACAATTGATAATTGATAATGAGCGAGTTGCGCGCTATTATTCATTATTCATTTTTTATTTTTCATTAGGAATTGGATCGTTTGTGGAATAGCAATTATGTGAAGTTGTGGACGGCGAATTTTCTGCTCTACTTCGCTTTCATGCTGCTGATGCCGCTGCTACCCATCTACCTGAACGACACTTTTGGCGCCAACAAGCAGGTGATTGGCATAGTGCTGTCGGGTTACACACTCACGGCCTTGCTGGTGCGACCTTTCAGCGGTTTCGTGGTCGATACGCTGCCGCGAAAAAAGGTGTTGCTCGTCTGCTATTTTCTCTTTTTTGTAATTTTTGCTGGCTATTTTGCGGCTGGATCGTTGTTGCTTTTTGCTGTGGTGCGCACGCTTCATGGCGCGCCATTTGGAGCGACTACGGTGGCCAATAGCACCGTCGCCATCGATGTATTGCCATCGAGCCGACGAGCGGAAGGCATTGGTTATTACGGACTTAGCAACAACATTGCCACTGCCATTGGACCCACGGTAGCCATCTATCTCTACAACGCTTATCATAATTTCAACCTGATTTTTCTGCTTTCGTTGGTGTCGGCGGGCATTGGTTTTGTGGTCGATGCCACGGTGAAGACTGCGCCGCGCACGCCTGTGGCTGAAAAACGCGCCATCTCGCTCGATCGATTTTTTCTGCTGAAAGGCTGGAGCCAGAGCATTTCGGTGATTTGCTTGGCGTTTTCGTACGGCATTTTGTCGACTTATGTTGCCATCTACGGGAAAGAAGAGTTGGGCATTACTGGCGGAACGGGAGCATTTTTCGCGCTTTTTGCCGTTGGATTGATGCTTTCGCGCACCTTTGGCAGTCAGCTGCTGCGCCGTGGGCGCGTAGTGCAAAATGTGTCGATTGGCGTGCTGATTTCGCTGTGTGGCTACGCACTTTTTGCCGCAGTGCAATCGCCTGTGGCTTACTACATTACGCCTTTCGTCATCGGCATTGGCAACGGGCTGATGTTCCCCGCTTTTCAGACCATGTTCATCAATTTAGCAGAAAATTGTCAGCGTGGAACAGCCAACAGCACCATGTTCACTTCGTGGGATTTGGGTGTGGGCGCTGGCGTGCTTTTGGGCGGCATGGCGGCCGAGCAGGCGGGCTATCATCTAGCGTTTTGGATTGCCGTGGCGGTGAATGCCTTGGGCATCGCGTTCTTTTTTGCCTATGCCAAACGCAGGTTCCTGCAGGACAAACTGAGGTGAATCATCGAATGATCGAATCATTGAATCATTGAATGGTAGGTCTTTACATCTTATTGGTAATCAGCAAGTTACAATTTTATTGAAATAAATTTTTGAAAAATCTTTCAATTTTTTGCGAAAAAATTTTGTTGGTCGAAAAATAAACCCTACCTTTGACGCACTTTTGTGGAGCAATCCATTTTTTATTACACACTTTAATCATTACACACTATGTCAGTCAACAAAGTAATTCTTGTAGGCAACGTGGGCAAAGACCCAGAAGTACGCTATTTGGAGAAAAATGTGGCAGTGGCTAATTTCCCACTCGCTACCACCGAAAGAGGCTACAAAATGAACAACGGAACTGAGGTTCCCGATCGCACCGAATGGCACAACATCGTGGCTTGGCGCCAGACCGCTGAGTTCATCGAGAAATATGTGAAGAAAGGCAGCCAAGTCTTTATCGAGGGCAAACTGAAAACGCGCTCGTACGAGGATAAAACGGGCAACAAACGCTATATCACCGAAATCTATGCCGACCAACTGCAATTGCTCGGCCGTCGTCCCGACAACAATGGTGAAAACCACCAGGCTGCTCCTCAACCTGCTGTTGCTCCAGCACAAGAACCCGCTGTTCAAGCCAACCCATTCGACGATGCTCCTGTAGCAAACGATGCGGCTAACGACAGCGATCTGCCGTTCTAAAAAACGAATTTTGTTCATTCAGTAAAAAAACTGTAACTTTGCAGGGACGATTTTTTTCGTTCCTGTTTGTTTTTTTGAATAAAGAGCAAAGAATAAAGACAAAAGACAGGATAGTGCGATTACTGCAGACCGCCATCTTAATTTTAAATTCTTAATTCTAAATTCACATCTCACCTACATTATCATCTTTCACCATAAAACATGGATATTCCCCTTTTACTCTCGGCTGTAACCTGGCAGCCATTCAACATTTCCAGCGTCATCATCTTCGTAATCATCGCGCTACTGCTGGCCATTTCGGGCTTTGCATCGAGCAGCGAATCGGCGTTTTTTTCGCTCACGCCGCAAAATTTGAGCGACATGGAGACCGCCGACACGCCCATCGACCGCACGGTGCTTGGGCTTCTGAAACGGTCGGAATATCTGCTGGCAACCATTCTCATCACCAACAACTTTGTGAATGTGGCAATAGTTATGCTATCGGCTTTGCTAGTCGATAAGTTACTGATATTCAACGAAGTATGGGTTGAATTTTTGGTCGAGACGGTCATCATTACCTTTCTGCTTTTGCTTTTTGGCGAGATAATGCCAAAGGTCTATTCGCAGCAAGATCCAGTGAAAGTGGCTCACCGAAATGCGCGTCCGCTGGCATTTGCCTGCAAACTGTGCAAGCCGTTTGCGTGGATTTTGGTGAAATCGACAAAATCGGTAAATCGACTTGCCCGCCCGCGCCACGATAGTCTTTCGATTGACGAAGTGAACGAGGCTATCGACCTGACTACCAGCGACAAAGGCTTGGACGAAGAGAAAGATATGCTGAAAGGCATCGCCAATTTTGGCAACACCGATGTGGCAAGTGTGATGACCACACGCCTCGACATGCTGACGGTAAGCACCAAAATGCCATACTCAGAAGTGCTGCGCATAGTGGAAGAAAACGGCTATTCGCGCGTGCCGGTAGTGAACAATTCGCAGGACGACATTCGCGGCATTCTCTACATCAAAGACCTGCTGCCGCACCTTGGCAAAAGCGACACTTTCAAGTGGCAAACGCTGGTGCGACCCGCCTATTTTGTGCCAGAAACCAAGAAAATCGACGACCTGCTGCGCGAATTTCAGAAAAACAAAATTCATGTGGCGATAGTGGTCGACGAATTTGGCGGCACGCTTGGCATGGTTACCATGGAAGATATTTTGGAAGAGGTGGTTGGCGACATCAGCGACGAACACGACGACGACGAGCATCTCTACACAAAAATTGACGACCGTACCTATCTTTTCGAGGCAAAAATATCGCTGAACGACTTCTTCAAAGCCACCGAAATTGACGACGAGACATTCGGGCACAATGCCGAAGAGGTCGATACTTTGGCAGGATTGCTACTCGAGTTGAAGGGCGATTTCCCAGCAAAAGGCGAAAAAATCACCTTCGATCGTTACACTTTCGAGGTTACGGCATTGGGCAAACACCGCATTCAGCGCGTGAAACTGACCATTGCGCCCGAAGCCGAATCAGACGAAAAAGAGAAATGAAACAGCGTGGCGCGATATTGATTTTTGCAGCGTTTGTGCTGATGGCGTGCGGCAGGCGTGCGCAACCGCTCGAATATGGCTACTACCGCATCGATTTGCCCGAAGCCGCTTATCACACCTACGATGGCGGGTTGCCATATGCGATCGAACTTTCCGATTATGCCACGGTTACGCCCGTTGCTGGCGAACCTGATTGGATGAACATAATCTACCCAGAATGGAACGCCACGGTACATTGCAGCTACAAATCGCTGAAAAAAATAGACTTGGCAAAAGCCTGCGAAGACACCCGTACGCTTGTGTACAAGCACACCATTCGCGCCGATGCCATTGCCGAAGATTATTACGAAAATGCGGAGCGCAAAACCTACGGCGTGCTTTATCAGATTGAGGGCAATGCAGCCTCATCGGCGCAGTTTTTTGTAACCGACAGCGTGCGTAATTTTGTGCGCGGCTCGCTCTATTTCAACAATCTGCCAAATGCCGACTCCATTGCGCCAGTCAACGCGTTCATTATCAACGATATACGTCATCTGATGGAAACGATTCGGTGGAAATGAATATCAATTACCTAATTATCTAATTTCCAATTACTTAATTAGATTTTGGCTGCAATCCATCACGCGTAAAACTCATCAACACACTTTATAAACTTTCTCACTTTACAACTTTACAAACTCAATCATGCTAATCGAAAAAGAAACCGTGGAACAGGGCGCAATTCTTGCCCTTTGGAAGATAACCGAGACGGTCGA
>CAZGVF010000010.1:0-22866 GCA_964528925.1 uncultured Paludibacteraceae bacterium
CTTGGCACTGAAGCGATTGAACCCGTCTGGGCGTGGATTTCGGGACACTATTTGAATGTTTTGTTCGATTATTATGGTTCGAGTTTGCGTGAACATCGCTATGCTTTGGCGTGCAATGCTGCGGCGATAGAGGCGGGCGATTCGGTGTTGGCGGTTTCGCTGTGCCACCACTTGAATGGCGATGATGCCAAGGCGTTTTTGAGCGATGTGGCGTCGTTCGATCTGCAGCCGCTCGACCTTGCAATGCGTAACATCAAGCAGTTGAGCGTGAAGTATCTTGATTTCGATGGCAACGAATGCACGGTTGCGGTAGATGTTCCGACTGCGTTGAGCCGTCAAAATGTGCCGTCGATTAAGCATCGTCGGTAATTGCGCGCTGCAGTTCATTTTTCACTTTCCATTTTTATCTTTTTGCCGTTTTCAAAATAAAATCTTACTTTTGTCGTTACAAATAGAAAAGATATTTTGATGAAACGAGCATTTTTGGTGGTTTGGGCGTGCGTGTGTGCCGCAGTGGCGAGCGCGCAGTTCTATGCCACCTATCCGTATGTTGAGGTTGGAAGCACGGAACTTATCAGCCTCGATCGCCTTTTTTTGTTCAATGGCATAACTTTGTCGACCGAAATTCGCTACACTGGCACGGAAAGCGATGTGGAATGGACCGATTTTGACGGTAATTTTGTGGCAAATACGCCAGAATTTTCACCCGAAGATGGCGAAGGTTACATCTTGAAGATTGGCGGGCGCGATTCGCTTTGGATTTGGGTGATAGACTATGCAAAATATCCGCTCACTATTTCGAAAGTTGAGGTTGTGGAGGCCGAAGATAAGTGCGACTTCATCAAGATTGTGCCGGAGTTTTCCGCTCCCGATTTGATTTATAAGGACAAAAATGGCGCAACGCACCGTTTGCCGCGCGCGCTCACGCTGACGTACGACGCAGTGTCGTTCTCGGGCGATGCGTGGACTGAGCCAATGCCGCAAACTTACAAGCAGATTACGCCTTTTACCGAAATTGTGCTTGAAGCGCCGCTTTGCAACACGCAGTTTACCCTTTCGGGCGACGATTGGGGGCAAAAATTGGGCGTGACGCAGTCGGTGGCAATCTCGGAATTGTATCAGGCTATCGCGGTGGAGGCGCATTTGAAAGCTACTATCGAGGAACGCGCTGGCAAAAACGAACGCGACCGCTCGGGTTCTGATATTTCAGGCTCTGGACCGCTGGTAGTTTTTTTCGAAAGTCGCGCAAATCCTATCGACGGCATTTACTACGATTGGCGCATCTATCCGCAGGGAAATCCTTCAAATTACACGCACTACAGCGACAAAGATTTGCGCTACACTTTCAACGAGAGTGGCGACTATCGGGTGCTGCTTACGGTAATTTCGTCGGGCGGGTGCGAATATACCGATTCTATCGATGTGAAGGTGCTTGAATCGCAGTTGGAAGTGCCAAATGTGTTTACTCCAAATGGCGATGGCAAAAACGATGAGTTTCGTGTAGCGTATAGGTCGCTGAAGTCGTATAGTTGTTACGTCTACAACCGCTGGGGACGGCAGGTTTTTCATAGCACCGATCCTGCTAAAGGTTGGGATGGCACAATCAACGGCAAAGAGGCGGCGCAGGGAGCGTACTACTACGTGATTCAAGCCACTGGCACCGATCGCGACGATAATGGCGATCCAATTACCTACTTCAGAAGTGGCGACATCAATCTTTTGCGCACGAAGCAGCAGTGATTTGCTGATTATCAGAAAAATAGAAAGGGAAGAATCGAAATGACTCTTCCCTTTTCGTTTTGTTTCGATTTCGGAAAATCAGACTGTCGCCTCGATGTTCCAAACGAAGGCGCGCACGCCAACTTCTTTGTTGCGCATGTCGAGTTTTTCCACGGCTTCGAGCAGCGATGGCACTTTGTCGTCGTCCACCACCGTGATGATGCACGAGTTCATTTCGGGCCAAGCGTGCGTGCCGCGGCGTGGTTCACCACCATTTGTGCCGCGTCCTTGCACCTGTTCGAAGAATGTGAAGCCGCGCACTTCGAGCGTGTCGAGCATGTACTCCACGCGCTCGGTGTTGGCTTGGTTGAATATGATCATTACAGATTTCATACTAATCGATTTTAGGATTTATTTTTCAGTTTCGGCGCTATTTTCGGCGATGCCTTCTTGCTTTTTGTTCTTTTTCAGTTTGATGTTCATGAAAATGAAGCCTTTGCGCATGGCCGAGATGCGATCGCGTTCGCCGTGGCGCGACATGGCTGCGTAGAGTGTCGGAACCATGAAGAAGGTGAGGAAGGTAGAAACCGTAAGACCACCAATAACCACAATGCCCATTGGCTGCCACATTTCAGAACCTTCGCCCGACGATACTGCCATTGGCACCATACCAAGAATGGTGGTGAAGGCGGTCATCAGCACAGGACGCATACGGCTGCGGCCAGCGGATACAACGGCTTTGTTCAGCTCCACGCCGCGTTCGCGTAGCAGGTCGGTGTAGTCGATAAGCACAATACCGTTTTTCACCACAATGCCGACCAGCATTATCAGACCAAGTGCGCCAATCATATCGAGCGAGCGACCCGTCATCCACAATGCCATGACTACGCCCGAGAGCGCAAATGGAATGGTGAACATGATGACGAATGGTTTCTTGAACGATTCGAACTGGCTGGCCATAACAATGTAAACCAGCATGACGATGAGCGCTGCCAAAAGCACCATTTTGCCGAAGGTCTCTTGCTGATCTTCGTAGTCGCCTGCCAAACGAATGCTCACGCCTTGCGGAATGTCGAGTTGGTCGACCACTTGCGTTTGAATGTTTTGCGCCAATTCGCCCAGTGTCACATTGTAAGGCGTTACCGACACGGTTACGATACGCTGACGCAGTTTACGCTCGATGGTTGGTGGAGTCCAATATTCGCCAATGGAGCAGACTTCCGACAGTTTCACGCTCTTGCCCGATGGCGTAGGAATGGTCAGGTCTTGAATTTTTTGAATGGTGTTACGATCGTCCTCTTGCAGGCGCGCCACGATGTCGTATTCCGAACCATCTTCCTTCAGGTAGCCGCACGACATGCCGTTCACGCGGTTGCGCAGATAGGTCGAGATGGTGGCTGGCGTCAGTCCGAGGCGGGTTGCTTTCTCTTTGTCGACGATGATTTTGATTTCAGGACGTTCGTCGTCGCGCGAGATGGTGGCGTCGCGGGCACCCTTCACTTCGTGGTTACATTTTGCCTGAATCTCTTCGGCCAAAGCAGATGTAGCGTCGAAATCGTAGCCATAAATCTCGACATCGACCGAGTTAGATGCCATGCCGCCGCCCGATGAAGTGCTTACCTGATAGTCGGTAATTTCGGGGTAGCGCGCAATTTCCTGACGGATAACCTCGGCAATATCGAAAATGGAGCGTTCGCGTTCGTATTTTTTGCTGCAGCGAATGGTCATCGAAATGGTGTTGTTCATTGTCGATGAGAAAAGTGCTGAGATGCTCGAGTCATCGTTGGAACCAGCCGAGGTCGAAATCAGTTGAATTTCGGGCACAAGTTCGGTGAAACGAGCCTCCAAAGCGCGCGCCGTTTTCAAAGTCTCCTCGATACGCGTACCACGTTGCAGTTTGATGGTTACCGACATACGGCCGTTATCTTGCTGTTGCATGAAGTCGGTACCGATTTTGCCCGTCAGCGCAGGAATCATGGTCACGGCAAAGAACAGGAACAAGCCCGTGAAAGCCACCCATTTGTGTTCCAAGCACCAAGCCAATGCGCTGGCGTATTTGCCGTCGATCCAGTCGAGCGCACGCACCACGGTTTTGTCGTACCAAGTCTTTTTCGCTCCGTCGTCAATCAGGTTGCCATTTTCGTCGACATGCACTTGGCGCGGTTTCAGCAGTTTGCTGGCCAACATTGGCGTAAGCGAAATGGCGATGAGCGTTGAAGTGGTGGTTACGATGGTTACAATCCAGCCCAATTCTTTGAACAGAATGCCCGCCATGCCAGTGAGCGTGGTTAGAGGAATGAACACGGCTGCCAAAACCAGCGTGGTGGCAATAACCGAAACCCAAACCTCGTTGGTGGCATAGATTGATGCCTCGCGCGGATTTTCGCCACGGTCGACGTGCTTCGTAATGTTTTCCAACACCACAATGGCATCGTCCACCACCATACCGATGGCCACGGTGAGCGAACAGAGCGAGATGATGTTGAGCGACGAATCGACTAACTTCAGATAGATGAACGCCACAATCAGCGATATAGGAATGGTCAAACTGATGATGAGCGTGGCGCGCCATCGTCCGAGGAAGAACAGCACCACAAGCACTACAAACAGCAGCGCGTAGGCGATTGATTCTTTCAGTGAATTGATGGAGTTTTCGATGGTTTCCGACGAGTCGTAAATCAGTTTGAATTGCACATCGGAAGGCAATGTCTGCTTGATTTTTTCGATCTCTTTGCGTACATCGCGGCAAATTTGCACGGTGTTGGCACCAGTCTGCTTGGTAATCATCAAACGGGCGCACTCGATGCCATCGGTTTTCTCGTCGAGCGACAACTCTTTGATTGTATCTTTCACAGTGGCAATGTCGCGCACATACACTTGGCGACCGTCGGCTGTGGTGGTTACCACAATGTCGTTAATTTCCGACGATTCGGCATATTCCGAACGCACCTCCATTTGATATTGCTCTTTCGCCAGTTTCACCGTACCCGACGACATGTTTAGGTTGTTGGCCGAAATCATGTTGCCCACAGTTTCAACCGTAAGCCCATAGGCATCGAGCTTTTGTTGATCGAGGTAGATGTAGACGTAGCGGTCGGGCGCACCCGAAACGGTCAAGTTACCAATACCATCGACGCTGTTTAGCTGAGGAATAATTTCATCGTCCAACAGTTTGTCGAGCGCAGGATAACTCTCGTTGGCCGTTACGGCATATTGAATTACAGGCATCATCGAGGTCGAAAGGCGCAAGATGATTGGGTTGGAGCAGCCATCGGGTAGATTATCTTTCACAAGGTCAACGTATGTTCGCACATCGTTGATTACCTCGTCGAGGTTCGTGCCCCATTCAAACTCCATGGTAACCTGCGAAATGTTATCTTTCGATTTCGAGGTCAATTCTTTCAGATGGTCAACCGAGTTCAGCGAGTTTTCCATCACTTTCGTAACGTTGGTCTCCACCTCCGACGCCGACGCACCTGCGTAGGTGGTCATCACCGTGATGTATGGTGGATCCATCTCTGGATATTGGTCCACAGGCAACTGCACATAGCAGAACAGACCGATAATGATCACTGCCACAAATATCAGCGCAGTGGTAACTGGCTTTTGGACCGCAGTTTTGTATATTGCCATTGTTTTCTAATTTTTTCTGATGAAAAATTTCTTTATTCTGCTGCAGCCGTTGAGCCAACAACTATTTTCACACCATCGACCAAGCGCGCCTCGCCTTTGGTAACGAGTTCTACGCCATCGACAATTTCTGGAGCGGATATCTCAACATCGTCGCCAAAACGCTGACCCATCTCCACACTCACGCGTTGTGCGTAGCCGTTGTTGTTGATGAAGACATAGCGGTCGTTGGCGCCAATCAGTTTCAGCACGGTAGAGTAGGGCGCGGTTATCACATTGGCTTTGCCCAAACCGAGCGTGGTGGTTACATACATGCCCGGACGCAGCAGTCCGCTCTTGTTCGGCACAACCACTTTCACTTGGAATGTGTGCGTCGAAGCATCGACCGTTGGGTAAACCACTTCGATGGTGGCAGGGAAAACTTTGTCGGGATAAACCTCCGAACGCAGGTCGAGTTTCATGCCTTGTTTTATCAGTGGAATGTACGATTCTGGAATTGCCACAAGCGTTTTCAGTTTGTCAACTTGCGTAAGCACCACAATTGGCGAACCGCTGTAGAGTTCGCCATCTTCGTAGTTTTTGGCAGAAATTACGCCCGAAAAATTGGCCTTTACATAGGTGTTTTTCTGCAGGAAATCGAGATTTTCTTTGGTCTGATCGAGCGAAAGTTTGGTTTGGTCGTATTGTTGTTGCGACACCGAACCAGTCTGAATCAAACCCTCCATACGCGCCATCTCGGTTTCGAGGTTGGCAATCGAAAGTTTCGTGGTTTTGTATTGTTGCTGATCCATGCGCACAAGGTCGGCACCTTTCGCTACGCGGTCGCCCACCTCTACATAGATATGCTCAATTTTTCCCGTGATCGATGGTGCCACATTCACCGTTTCGTAGCCCATCAAGTTCGACGAGAGGGTGATCTCTCTCTGAATCTCGCGCGTGTGCAGTGTGGTCAGTTCTACCACTTCGGTGCGCTCGGTCGTGGTCTCTTCGGTTGTGGTTTGTTCTTTGCTTCCGCAACCTACAAGTGCCAATGCCGTGGTTGCCAAAATAAATGCTTTTTTCATTGCTTTTTATTGTTATTTTATTTTTTTATCTTATTTTTAGTTATTCAGGAATTTGTCGAGTTCAACTTCGGCATTCACCAGTGTGAGAACGGCCTGAACATAGGTCGATTGTGCGCTTATCACATCGTTGCTGGCATTCACAAGTTCGAGGTTCGACGCGGCGCCGTAGTTGTATTTGTTCGTGGTCGATTGAAAAACGCGTTGAGTAACGTCCATATTCTCTTTTTCGGTCAGATAGGTCTCGAAAGCGTTTTGCAGATTGTAGCGCAATTGCTCATTTTGAATGGCAAGATTGTCGGAAGTCTCGGCCAATGTGTTGCGAGCCGTTTCGAGCGCAATTTTTTTCTCCACTACGCCAGCTGCCCGTTTGCCCGACGACCACAGCGGCATCGAAATGGTAACGCTTACGGCATTTGGCGGCGTCATGCGGAAACCGCCATCGTCGTAGTAGTGCTGATTCGAATACTGATAGCCCACGCCAACCGTTGGACCATAAGCCCAGCCAGCCATGTGGACGTTCGCTTTTGCTAAATCAACATTTTTCTCGAGCGTTTGGTAATTCAGATTTTTCTCGATCAAAAATTCCTGACCGAGCAAGCGCAGCACTTCGTCGCCCGAAAGCATGTCGTCCAAAGTCGACGAGAGCGTCAATTCTGTCTCTACAGGCACATCGAGCAGCACTTTCAGCGTGTTGATACCGAGTTGAATGGAGCGTTTGTTCGAGTTGATGTTGTTTTTCAGCGTGTTCACGCGAACTACTATCTGGTCGGCCGAGGTCTGTTCTGCAGCGCCCACATCAACCGAGCGTTGGGTCATTTCGGCCAAGCGTTCTACGTTGGTCAGGCTCGAGTCGAGAAGCGACACAACCTCTTGCAGCACCAGTACCGATGCGTACGATGTTTTCACGTTGGCTCGCAGATTGTCTTCCGACTGTTCGAGCGAAATTTTTTGCATGTCGATGGCGATGTTGTTCAGTATGGCGCCAACTACGGCTTGCCCGTTGATTCCCACCGATGCCGTAACGCCCAATGTGGAGTAGTTTGGCATGTCTATTGTCATTCCTGCCATTTCCATTTTGTAGCCGCACATCGAGTTGAAACCCCAACTAGCGTCTACCTGAGGAAGCATCGCTGCAATCGTTTGCCAGCGTTGTGCGTAGGCCTGTTGCACTGCAAGTTCGGCATTGCGCAGCGAGCGGTTGGCTTTCACGGCGTAGTCTTGTGCCTCGTCGATGCTCAGCGTGAGCGATTCGGGTGCGTTGGTGCGCGTTGTGCCTTTGGTGGCGGCCATCACATGGTCCTCAGCCACCACTTGCACGCTAATGGTCAGCGCCAACATCGGCAATAAAAATAATCTCTTCATCTTTTTCGCTTAATTTCGTGTTTATTTTTCTGTATAATTTTTCATTCTCTCGTCCATCAGTCGCTTGGCTTCGTCGGTCAAAATGCCGCGCATAATCAGTTTCAAGCCGTGGCGACAAATCAACGTAAACTCCTCGCGCTCAGCGTCGGGGTGCGACAGCGCGTCGAGCAGTCCGCGGTGCAAATACGACAAAAACATGGCAGTTTGGTGCACATCGATGTCGGCACAAAACATTTTTTCGTCCATGCCGCGCTGTATAAAATGGTGCAAATGCCGCTGAATGCCAACAAAAATGGTCTGTTTGTGCTGCTCGAAAAGGGCAGGGTAGTATTTTTGCAGATCGAAAAGGAATGGTGGCGGCTGCAAAATCTCCTTCGTGCGCTGCACTATCTGCAAATTTGCCACCAGCACATCGAGCACCGATGCCATCTCTTCGAAATCGCGCACCATTTTTTCTTCAAATTCCGCCTCTTGACGATGCAAAACTGCCTCCACAAGGACGTCTTTCGTGGCAAAATAGACATAAAAAGTCTTCTTCGAAATGCGCAAAATGTTGCACAGATCGTCAATCGTAACGCTGCGCAAACCATATTTCAGAAATTTTTCTGACGCGATTTCTACTATTTTTTCGCTAATTTCCATGCGGGGTGCGAAATTACTCTTTTCTGTCGTTCTTTTGCCGTTTGCGAAACTTTTAATTTTCTCGCTTTTCGAAAGTGGCTAGTTTTCAGATAGATATTGGAAAACTTAAAAGTTTTTGAGTTTCCTGCGGGCTTAAAAAATATGTTTTCTGGCATAAAAACGAATGGTTTTTGTTGCTTCAAAAAACATATATTCGCCACCAATCAATTGCAAATCCTGTGCCAAACTTGGTGGCTAGTGGCTTTCAGAAAACATTTTGCCGAAACAAAATAATTTTGTAACTTTGCAAGTTGTAAAACACTAAAAATGATTGGCTCTATGGGAAAAGAGGTCTCGAATACAGGAATTGCGCACAATGTGTTGGCGTATGGTACAAAAATTAAGGGTGAAATCACTGCCGAAAGCGATTTTCGCATCGATGGCACGGTCGATGGCAACCTCGACTGCAAGGGCAAAGTGGTGATTGGTCCACAAGGCGCACTCAAAGGTCATCTGGTTTGCCAAAATGCCGAAATCATGGGACACATCGAAGGCACGGTGGTGGTTGGCGAACTGCTTTCGCTCAAAGAGACGGCGCGCGTGTTCGGCGAAATCAAAACCAAAACGCTCATGATTGAACAAAACGCCATCTTTACCGGCAGTTGCGATATGGGAAAACCTGCTGCAGCAGCTGAAAATAAAAAGTGATTGCAACGCTAAGTTTGCGATCAATTCAACCAAAATAAAAATGCGGATCTCACAATTGTGAAACCCGCATTTTCTGTTTCTATCGGTTCATCAAATGATGCTGAACGCAACATCCATCATCTTTGTGAAGGTGTTTTGGCGTTCTTCGGCTGTGGTGGCTTCGCCCGTCAAAATGTGGTCGCTCACGGTGCAGATGCAGAGTGCTTTGTTGCCCGATGCAGCGGCGTTCATGTAGAGCGCAGGACTCTCCATTTCGTCGGCCAAGACGCCCATTTTTGTCCAGTTGCCGCGTTTGCTGTGCTGATTGTAGAAAATGTCGGCAGCGAAAACATTGCCCACGTGGTAGGTGTAGCCCAGTTTTTCGCAAGCTTCAACAGCAGCGCGAACCAAATCGAACGATGCGATAGGAGCGTATGTTCCCGGCAGTTCGTACTGATCGGCATAGTGGCTGTCGGTGCAAGCGCCCATGGCTATCACGATGTCGCCCACATGAATGTTCATCTGGCGAGCGCCGCACGAACCGACGCGAATAATCTTTTTAACGCCATAAAAATTGTACAGCTCGTAGGTGTAGATGCCAATCGACGGAATGCCCATGCCGTGACCCATCACCGAAATGCGTTTGCCTTTGTAGTTGCCCGTGAAACCAAGCATGCCGCGAACATTGTTGAATTGAACTGGATTCTCCAAAAAGCGTTCGGCCATTAGTTTAGCGCGCAGCGGATCGCCCGCCATAATCACTGTCTCGGCAATTTCGCCGTACTTTGCCCCAATGTGTGGGGTTGGTGTGTTTTCTCCCATAGTATTAAGTTTGTTTTTGATGATTTTTTGTTGAATTTTCGCCCTCGACGGACGCAACTACAAAGTTACGACTTTTTTCTGACTTGCAAACTTTTTTCGCAAAAAAAACGCAAAACTCCGAAAAGTTTCGCGTTTCCTATTCTTTTCTGATGAAAAATCAGCGTGTGTAACCTTTCAAAATGCCGCGTGGCGAGTTGCGAACGAAAAGTATCACTTCGTCGCGCTCGGGTGTGGCGGGCATGTTGGTTTCGAGGGCTGCAATGGCTTGCGACACATTCATCTCCGATTGGAAAATCATGCGATACATGTTTTGAATGTTGTCGATCTGCTCGTTGGTGAAACCGCGGCGGCGCAGGCCTATCGAGTTGATTCCAGCAAAAGCTATTGGCTCGCGAGCGGCTATTACATACGGTGGAATGTCTTTGTTCACCTTCGATCCGCCCTGAATCATCACATGTTTGCCAATGTGCGTGAATTGGTGAACCAGCGTGCCGCCGCCAATCACTGCGTAGTCGTCGACCACCACTTCGCCAGCCAGCTGTGTGGCGTTCGACATGATGATGTTGTTGTGCAGACAGCAGTCGTGTGCCACGTGGCAATAGGCCATCACAAGGCAGTTGTCGCCAATCACGGTTTTGCCTTTCGAGGCTGTGCCGCGGTGTACTGTGGCGCATTCGCGAATGGTGGTGTTGTTGCCAATGATGGTGAAGGTCTCTTCGCCTTTGAATTTCAAATCTTGTGGAATGGCGCCAACTACAGCACCTGGGAAGATGCGGCAATTCTCGCCAATGGTGGTATTTTCGAAGATGGTAACATTCGGACCAATGTGCGTGCCTGCGCCAATGGTTACATTTTTTTCGATCACGCAAAATGGTTCAATCACCACATTGTCGGCAATTTTTGCACTTGGGTGAATGCTTGCAAATGGTTGAGTCATAGTCAGTTATAAAGTTGAAAGTTGTAAAGTCTATAAAGTTGTTGGCAATTATTTTGTCAATTGCTCTCTTATTTGCTTTCCGAACGCGGTGTTTACGCTGTGTCCGGGGCGTAGGGCAACCACGCGTCCGCGAATAGGCTGACCAACCAGCGACAGATCGCCAATCAGATCGAGCAGTTTGTGGCGCGCTGGCTCGTTGTCGAACCGCAGCGGACTCAGGTAGCCCAGCGAATCGACATGCGGACAAGGCTGACCGAGCAGATCGGCCAACTGCTGCAGCTCGTCTTTGGCTTCGGGCTGATCGTAAATGACCAGCGCATTGTTCAGATCTCCACCGCGAATCAGATTCATCTTGAGCAGTGGCGCAATTTCGCGAACAAAAACAAAGGTGCGGCATGGTGCAATTTCGGTGGCAAACTGCGTGAAATCGCTAATCGCTGCTGTCTGGTGACCAAGCACAGGCGATGTGAAATCGATCTCGACCTCTACCGAAAAATCGTCGGCTGGCAAAATCTCGATGTGCGAGAGGCCATCGGGCGAGGTGTATTCCAATTTCTCTTTTACGACAAGATAATTTTTCTCGGCCGATTGTTCCACCGTCCCCACTTTGGCTATTTCGTCCATGTAGAGGCGCGCACTGCCGTCGAGAATTGGGAATTCAGGCGCATTCACCTCGACCAAGCAGTTGTCGATGCCCGATGCGTAGAGCGCTGCAAATCCATGTTCCACGGTGCTGACTTGCGCTTCGCCTTGGCGCAACACGGTGCCGCGCGTGGCTTCGCACACATTTTCTGCTACTGCCTTAATTTCGGGCTGTCCCGGCAAATCGATGCGACGAATGATGTAGCCGCTGTTTTCGGGAGCGGGCATCATGCGCATCTCTATCTGAAGTCCCGTGTGCAGACCTTTGCCTTTCAGCGTAAAACTGCCTCCGAGTGTTCGTTGTTTCATAGATTTTAGTAGTAAGTCGCAAGTAGCAAGTCGCAAGACTTATTGCCTGCAGTTTATTTTTGAGCAATAATTAGAAATCAGAAACCAGAAATTAGAAATCCTATTTTTGTAACTCTTGAATTTTCTTCTCCAACTCGTCAACTTTGCGGAGCAGGTCGGGCAAGCGGCGTTCGCACACGGCAATGCGGCGGAAATTCATGGCCGAAACCACTGGGTAGCCTTGCCACTGTTTGCCCACTTCCTCGATGGTCGAGTTCACGCCAGTTTTTGCACCAAACTGATTGCCATCGGCTATTGTCAGATGTCCTGCAATGCCCACTTGACCAGCCAGCAGACAGTGTTTGCCGATTTTCGACGAGCCAGCCACGCCCACTTGAGCGCAAAGCACGGTGTCGTCGCCAATCTCGACATTGTGCGCTACTTGGCACAAGTTGTCAATCTTCACGCCGTTGTGAATGCGCGTCGAACCCATGGTCGAGCGGTCGATGGTGGCGTTGGCGCCAACTTCTACATCGTCGCCAATCTGTACATTGCCAATCTGCGGAATTTTGTTGTAATGTCCCTGTTCATCGGGCGCAAAGCCAAATCCATCGGCACCGATCACCACGCCAGAGTGAATGATGCAGCGGCGACCGATTTCGCAGCCTTCGTAAACGGTAACATTGGCGTAGAGCGTGGTGTCGTCGCCAATTTTTGCGCCATTGTCGACCACCGTGTGAGGATAAATCTTCACATTGTTGCCCAACTGCACGCCTTCGCCAATCACGGCATACGCACCGATGTAGACATTTTCGCCAATTTTTGCCGATTCTGGCACTACGGCTGTGGCATGAATGCCGTTGCGTTTTGGCTTTACCGAATCTACCAACTGCAGCAGTTTTGCCAGCGATTGGTAGGCACTTTCCACCTTTATGAGCGTCGCGCTGATGGGTTGCTCAGGTTCGAAAGTGCGATCGACCAGCACTATATCGGCCTTGGTGGTGTAGATGAAGTGCGTGTATTTTGGGTTCGAGAGAAATGTGAGCGTGCCAGGGCGTCCTTCTTCAATTTTTGAAAAATCGCCAACGGCAACTTCCTTATTTCCAACCACTTCGCCTTGCAAATAGTCGGCAATTTGTTGTGCAGTGAATGTCATTTTGTCAAATTTCTAATTCCGCGTATTATTATAAGATGCTTTTCGTGGCGTTTTCGTTGCACGGCGGCATCTTTTTTACAAAAAAGAAGTGCGCAGCAATTTCTTGTTGGCGCACTCCGTTTTTTCGCTTGAGCGAATTACTCTTCGTTCAGTGTGAGGCGTTTGAATGCCACGCAGGTGAGGTGTTTTGCAGCGAGCAACTCTTTCACGCTCTGTTTGTTGGCATCGTCGCCGCCTTCGTATTTCTGCTCGAGCAGCGTGTATTCTTTGTAGAATTTAGCCATACGACCAGCAGCGATGTTTTTAATCATCTGTTCTGGCAGATTGGCGGCTTTCTCTTCAGCTACTTTTTGTTTGATTTCGCGAGCCATTGCAGCTTGTTCAGGCGTAATCCAACCTTTGGTGGTGTTCGATTCGATGTGCTCTTCGCTATCGACATGGGCAGGGTTGATGCCTGCTTTTTTCAGAGCCACTTCAACGGCTTTTGCCACTTGTTCGGCTTTGGTTTTGTCGATGGCAACGGCCAATTCGCGGTCTTTCACATCTTGTGGCACGCCAGCCTCGTCGATGGCCACAGGAGCCATGGCGGCAATGTGCATAGCCACACCGTGAATGGTGTCGTAGTCGGCATCTTTCTCGGCAAAAGCCACGATGGTAGCCAGTTTGTTGCCTGGGTGAATGTATGCGGTAGCGGTACCGCCTTCGACTGTTGCGTAGTCTTCCATCTCCATCTTTTCACCCGTAACGCCCGAGCGCTCGGTGATGAGGTCGGCCACGGTGCGTCCGTCGATGGTGAGCGCTTTCAGAGCCTCAACATTGGCAGGTTTTTGTGCCATGGCGAGGTCGAGAATTTTTTGTACCAATGCGATGAAGTCGGCATTTTTTGCAACGAAGTCGGTTTCGCATTTCACAGCCACGAGAGCGGCAAATCCGCCTTCGGCTTTGGCCAATACGCAACCTTCGGAAGCCGAGCGATCGGAGCGTTTTGCAGCGATGGCTTGACCGCGTTTGCGAATCAATTCAACGGCTTTTTCCATGTCGGCACCCGCCTCTTCGAGTGCTTTTTTGCAGTCCATCATGCCTGCGCCAGTCATGGTGCGCAGTTTTTGAATATCGGCGATTGTTACAGCCATAATTTTCTATTTTTTAGTGGTTTAATTTCCTGTTTTTTGAAAAAGAGAGCGTTACGAAACACCGTTTTGCCCGTGCTCGCAACGCTCTCCGTATTGTCATTTGGTGAATGCGAAAAAATTATTCTTCGGTAGCAGCGGCAGCGTTTTCAGCAGCACCTTCTTCTTTTGGAGCGCGTTTTACGCGTGTGCGACGCTCCTTTACCTCAGGACCAGCCTCGACTTCTTTGTCGGCACTTTCGAGTTTGCGCTCTTGTGCGCCCTCTTTAAGTGCGTCAACCATAGCCGACATGATGATCTCGATCGATTTCGTTGCGTCGTCGTTGGCTGGAATTACAAAGTCAACGCCGTTGGGGTTCGAGTTGGTGTCGACAATGCCGAACACTGGAATGCCCAGACGGTGAGCCTCCGACACTGCGATGTTCTCTTTCAGTACATCTACTACGAAGAGGGCAGCAGGCAGACGAGTCATATCGGCGATAGAACCGAGGTTCTTTTCGAGTTTGGCGCGTTGGCGATTGATTTGCAGTTTTTCGCGTTTCGAGAGGTTGGCAAATGTGCCGTCGTTGGTCATTTTGTCAATCGTGTCCATCTTCTTCACAGCCTTGCGAATGGTTGGGAAGTTGGTGAGCATGCCGCCAGCCCAGCGCTCGGTGATGTAAGGCATCCCGGCTTCGGCTGCTTTTTCGGCTACGACTTGTTTGGCCTGTTTTTTGGTGGCTACAAACAATACGCGTTTGCCCGATTTTGCGATTTGTTTCATTGCATCGGCTGCTTCGTCAATTTTTGCAACGGTTTTGTGCAGGTCGATGATGTGGATTCCGTTACGCTCCATGAAAATGTAGGGAGCCATGGCGGGGTTCCATTTGCGTTTCAGGTGACCAAAGTGTGCACCTGCCTCCAAAAGTTCTTGGAAATTTGTTCTTGGCATTTTTTTTTGTTTTTTTGATTGTTTACCTTCTTTTTACTCTTTTTGTCAAGCAATCATCAAGTAGTTGCGCGTGGCAAGTCTAAATGATTTAGATACTAAACAAGATTTTATCTCAAACATACACAAACTGAGCGCGAAGCCCAGTTGTGTACGTTGTTGATTCGTTCGATTAACGTTTCGAGAATTGGAAACGCTTGCGTGCTTTCGGGCGACCTGGTTTTTTGCGTTCCACTTCGCGCGAGTCGCGTGTCATGAAACCTGCCTGTTTCAGAGCCACTTTGTCTTCGGGGTTGATTTTCACCAACGCGCGAGCAATGGCCAGACGCAGTGCTTCGGCTTGACCTTTGATGCCACCGCCGTCGAGGTTCACTTTGATGTCGTATTTTTCGGCGGCTTCAACGGTGTTCAGCGGTTGCTTAACGATGTATTGAAGCATAGCCGATGGGAAATAGGCATTCAGTTCGCGTTTGTTGATAACGATGTTTCCCTTTCCCGGGGCGACGAACACGCGGGCAACTGCCGCTTTTCTTCTTCCTACTGCATTTACTACTTCCATGTTCGACATTATTTAATAGTGTTTAAATCGATAACTTTTGGCTGTTGTGCCTCGTGCGGGTGTTCTGCACCAACATAAACGTGCAGGTTGTCCATCAGTTTAGCAGCCAATTTGTTTTTTGGCAGCATGCCTTTCACAACTTTTTCGACCAGTTTCACAGGGCTCTGTTTGAACAACTGTTCGGGCGTTTGCGCGCGTTGTCCACCAGGGTAGAGCGAATAGGTCAGATAGATGCGGTCTGTCCATTTTTTGCCGGTCAGTTTTACTTTGTCGGCATTGATGATGATGACGTTGTCGCCGCAATCGACATGCGGTGTGAAATTGGGTTTGTATTTGCCGCGCAGCAATTTGGCGACAATCGAAGCCATGCGACCCAGAGTTTGGTCAGCGGCGTCGACAAGCACCCACTCTTTTTTTACAGTGGCCTCGTTGGCCGATACTGTTTTGTAGCTTAATGTATCCACTTTTTTTGTTTTTTGATTTTCAAAATTCGTTCATTTTCCAGTGATTTTCATATCTCCAGCGCGGGCTAATTCACGCCAAAAAAGCCTTAAACCATTGTGTATGAACTTGTTACAAGGTTTGGATAATATTTTGGGACTGCAAAGGTACTACTTTTTTTGTTGACTGTCAAATAGTTTGCTCATTTTTTGAGAAAAAATTTTGAACAGCCGATTTTTCAGTTCTCTATTTCGCCTCTTCGGCGACTACATTTTCGCTCGATTTTTCTTCTTTTTTCGTGAAGAAATTTTCTTTGACGTAGAGGTATCCAGAGGCAATGATTAGTCCGAGCAAGACTGCCACTACAAGCAGCATTTTGGCTTGTGGTTTCACGGGTTTTTCGAACGTGTACACGGGGTCGATTATGCGCATGGTCTCCACGGTTGAAGCCTCTTGCAGCAGTGCAAGTTCATATTTTTGTTGCAACCCGATGTAGATGGTTTGGCGAATTTCGCGTTCGCGCACCAACTCGCGGTATTCGCGCTCGATGCTCGGCACTTGGCTAACCTGATTTTCGTAGCGTTTGCTCTTGGCTTTCAGGTCGCGCTTGGTGATGACGAGGCTCTCTTTCACATTGCTGATGGTCTGCAGAATGTTTTGGCGCAGCAGACGAATTTCGTTCAGCGTGCGGTCGACGATTGGGTTGGTGGCGTTGGTGGCGCGATTCATACGCAAGTATTTGAGTACCAACGAGTTGTAGTTCGCCATCATGGTTCCGAGCGATTCGTCGTTTATGCCAGTGTTGTTCGGAATCAGGTCGTCGTCGGAGGCGTTGCGCAGGTAATCTTCGACAAACGAGACGAGGTTGTACTGAATGTCGGCTGCGGTTATCTGCTTTTCGTATTCGCTGGTGGTGGTCAGGTTTATTTCGGCCTGCACTTGAATGTCGGCAATGTTGTTGCGTTCTTTGTAATCTTCAATATCTTGCTCAATGTTCAACAGATCTTGTTTGCTTTGGCTCAATCGCGTAGCAAGGAAGCGCGCCGATTGCCCCTGCACATGCGTATTGTCGTCCTGTTCGCCAAGGTTGTAGAGGTCGATAATGCGATTGATGAGTTGCTCGTTTTTCTCGGGGCTGCCCGATGTGTAGGTTATACTGATGGCGTTGTTTTTCTTACTCACCGAGGTAATGCTCAGATCCTCGCTCATCTTGTCGATGCGCGATTTGATGTTGGCAACATAGAAAAACATGGTGTAGGTGCTGTCCGTAACGTCGTCGGCATTGGGCATGATGATGTTCTCTTTCTGCTCGGCAAAATGGAAAATGCCCCATGGCGTCTCGACCGACGCAATGTCGGCAGCGGTGCATTTGTAGCGCTCGGTGGAACGTTTAATTTTGCGCTTGAACCAGAGTTTGTACTGTCCATCGTCGCAGCGCTCCACTTCCACTTTCAGACTGCCTTTCATGTTGCTATCGAAACCTTCGGGACAGGTCATTAGCAGCGGACTTTTGCCATATTGATCGATTTTGCGCAGGCCCATTTTGCGTTTGCTGATGGTGCGCATATCCAGACTTTCGATGGTTTGGCGCAGCAGTTCGCGCGAGCGCATCACCTCAATCTCGTTATCAACGTTGCGACCGCCGCCCATGATGTCGGCTGCCGTGAATCCGCCTATCGAGATGTTGGCGAGCGGGCTGGTCATGTCCTGACTGCGCAGCATGAGCGTGGCGGTGGTTTTGTATTGCGGCTCGGTGGTCATGTAGTAAGCCACGGCTAGCACGCAGCAAACGCCCACGGCTATGGCGAAAATATACCATTTTTTCAGGCACAAACGCAGCAGTGCCATCACATCTATCTCGTCGTTTTGAGTTTTAATTTTTTCTGCCATAATATATATGGTGTATTTGGTGGTGATTTTTTCTATTTTATGATTGAAATGATAACCGTTGCCATGGTTGCTACTGTCGAGATTGCGCTCAAGTAGATTGTGGCGTTGCTCGATACGGTTTGGTGGTAGCGCATGTTGCCTGGTTCAACGTAAATAACATCGTTTTGTTGCAGGTAGTAGTAGGGCGACGACAGAATGTCCGATTTTGTCAGGTTTAGTCGCACAAACTCTTTGGCGCCATTCGAATTTTCGCGAATGAGCAACACATTGTCGCGGCGACCATACACAGTCATGTCGCCAGCCAAACCTAGCGCTTCCATCAGTGTAATGCGCTCATTACCAATGGTATACGAACCAGGACGCAGCACTTCTCCGAGCACCGTCACTTTGTAGTTCATAAACTGAATGGTTACAATCGGGTCTTTCAGGTAGGCTTTCAGCTGATCTTGCAGCATGGCAATGGCTTCCGATTTTTTCAGCCCGCCCACTTTTATGCGCCCAAGCACGGGAAACTCGATGTAGCCGTCGATATCGACCAGATAGGGTTGAAACGATGGCGTTTGGTAAATTTGCGATGTGTTTGGTGAAGCATATGCCACCACGGGCAGGTTGAATGGCGCAACGGCTTCGGGTTCGAGTGCCGAAACTACTATTTTCAGCATGTCGTCGGGACAAATGCGTGATTCGTGCTGTGTGGCGCCAACCAGCGAGTCGGTCGGCTCAAGTCCGTTGAAATAGGGAATTTTTTTGCGCATCGAGCAGGATCCGAGGCTAATCAGAGCCACGGCTGCCACAATCATTGTGAACGAAAGGTGTCGTCTCATCTTTCAGAAAATTTTTTATCGATTTCCGTATTGTTGTTCGTAATAGGTTTGGTAGGCGCCGCTGGTGATGCGGTCGACCCACGCCTCGTTGGCCAAGTACCAATCGACGGTTTTTTCGAGTCCTTCGGCAAATTGCAGCGACGGGTGCCAGCCGAGTTCGCGTTGCAGTTTCGACGAATCGATGGCGTAGCGCAAGTCGTGACCAGCGCGGTCGGTTACGAAGGTTATCAGTTTGGCCGATTCGCCCTCGGCGCGACCGAGTTTACGGTCCATGATACTGCAGAGTAGGCGAATCAGGTCGATGTTGGTCCATTCGTTGTTGCCGCCAATGTTGTAGGTCTCACCATTTTTCCCTTTGTGGAAAATGATGTCGATGGCGCGCGCGTGATCGTCGACATAGAGCCAGTCGCGTACATTTTCGCCTTTGCCGTAAATCGGAATTGGGCGGCGGTGTTTGATGTTGTTGATTGCCAGCGGAATCAGTTTCTCTGGGAAATGGTGCGAACCGTAGTTGTTCGAGCAGTTCGACACCACCACGGGCAGTCCGTAGGTGTCGTGATAGGCGCGCACAAAATGGTCGCTCGAAGCTTTGCTGGCCGAGTAGGGCGAGTGTGGCGCATATTTTGTCTGTTCGGTGAAGAAGGTGCCATCTTTTTCGAGCGCACCATAAACTTCGTCGGTGGAGATATGGTAGAAGCGTTTGCCCTCCATATCTCCTTTCCACAACTCTTTGGCGGCGTGCAGCAGGTTGCAAGTGCCAAAAACGTTGGTGCGAACGAAGGCGAACGGGTCGGTTATGGAGCGGTCGACGTGCGATTCGGCAGCCAAGTGAATGATGCCGTCGGGCTTGTATTGATCGAACACGCGCACTATGGCTTCGTAGTCGGTGATGTCGGCTTTCACAAAGGTGTAGTTCGGTTTTTGGTCGATGTCGACAAGGTTTTCGAGGTTGCCCGCGTAGGTCAGCGCATCGAGGTTCACGATGTGGTAGTCGGGGTATTTGTTCACGAAAAGGCGCACCACATGCGAGCCGATGAAGCCCGCGCCACCTGTGATTATGATGGTTCGTTTCATGGAATTAAAAATTTCTAACCAAAATGCAAAGGTAATACTTTTTTTTGAATCTACGAAAATTGAAGAATATCGCCAGAATTTTCGGCAAAAAAAGATGGCAACACTCACGTGCTACCATCTACCATAAAAACGCTAAAATGCTCTTAACCCTTCACAGGAATGGCCTCGAGTGTGGCGGCAATCAAACGCCAGAAGCGTTCGATGCTGCCAATGTGTACTTTTTCGTTCGATGTGTGCGGGTGACGGATGGTCGGACCAAACGACACCATGTCCAAGCGTGGCTCGGTAGCGCCAATGATGCCGCATTCCAAACCTGCGTGAACCACGCGCACCACGGCTGGTTTGCCAAATTCTTTTTGATAGACATCGGCCATGGTTTTCAGAATAGGCGATTTCATGTCGGGAGCCCAACCTGAGTAACTGCCCGAGAATTCCACTTTGGCACCAGCGAGGGCAAACACGCTCTCCATCATCGAGGCGAGTTCTTCTTTGCGACTGTCGACCGAGCTGCGCAGTAGGCATTTCACGGCAATGTCGGTGCTGTTGGCGGTTACAATCGATAGGTTGGTCGATGTCTCAACTGTGTCGGCAACATCGGGAACCATGCGGAAAACGCCGTCGGGACAAGCGGTGATGGCATTCACAAAATCGTCTTGAATCTCTTCGGGAATCAATGCTTCAGGCACTGGCACTTCGTTCACGTCAATCAAGATGGCATCTTCGGTGGCTTTGTATTCGTCGTTGAAGGTGGCTGCCCACTCTTCGCACAATTTTTCGATGTCGTCGCGCCCTTCGGCGGGAATGGTGATGATGGCGTGTGCTTCGCGCGGAATGGCATTGCGCATGTTGCCGCCCTCGACCGATGACAAGCGTGCTTCGTATTGCATTATGGCCTCTTTCAGCACACGGAAGAGCAGTTTGTTGGCGTTGGCGCGTCCGCAGTTTATCTCCAAACCAGAGTGACCGCCTTTAAGGCCTTTTACCACAATTTCGAGTGCGATGTCGTCTTCGGGAACGGGCGCGGCATTGAATTTCCAAGTCATGTCGGCATCGAGTCCGCCAGCGCAACCAACATAGAGTTCGCCTTCGTCTTCCGAGTCGAGATTCAGCAGAATGTCGCCTTTCAGCAAACCTTGTTCCATGCCGAATGCGCCCGTCATGCCAGTTTCCTCATCGATGGTGAAGAATGCTTCGATTGGACCATGTTTCAGCTCTTTGCTTTCGAGCACTGCCATGGCTGCAGCCACGCCAATGCCGTCGTCGGCGCCAAGGGTCGTTCCGTCGGCCGTAACCCAGTCGCCATCGATGTAGGCGCTGATTGGGTCGGTTACGAAATCGTGCTTTTTGTTGGTCTCTTTTTGCGGCACCATGTCGAGGTGCGCTTGCAGAATCACAGGTGTGCGATTTTCCATGCCCGGGGTGGCTGGTTTGCGCAGCAGCACGCTACCAGTGGGGTCCACTATGGTCTCCAAATCATGCTCTTTGCCCCAGTTGACCATAAATTTGGTGATGGCCTCCATGTGATGCGATGGACGCGGCACTTGTGTGAGCTTGTAGAAATTGTTCCACAAAGCTTTTGGCTCTAGATCTCGAATTTCCATGTTTTTATGATTTCAAATTTCAAATTTCACTTGATTTTTGCTCCGCTCGGCATAGCAAACAAGTTGACTCTGCTCTCGCTTACCGCAAAAATTCAGATTTCAAATTTCAGATTGCGGTATCCACGACTTTTGGCGGTTGGATTTGGCTACCGACGGTCTTAGTCATTGTCAATAGTCTTAGTCAATCTGCAAAATTACAAAATTTTCAAAAATCTGCGTGCGGTTGGCAGAATTTTTTGCGATTTCAGGGCTATTTTACCACGATTTTCTGAATGTTTTCGCCAATTTTTACAAGATAAATGCCCGAATTTGGTAATGTAATTGTCTGATTATCAGAATTTTCAGAATGGTAAACTAATTTTCCACTAGCGGCGTATACTTTTATCGACAAATTTTGTGCCGAGGCGATGGCTATTTGTCTGCCGCAGATGCTGATTTGTGGCTGATTTTGTTGATTTTTAGTAAGATTGGTAGGCGTGTCCGCTCCAGTTATTTGCGTAGCGTAATAGGCCACATAGCCGTTGTCGGTCGACCCAATTTCGAGCGTGAGTGCGCTCAGATTTTGAATGAAGGCCAGTTGCGTGCAGCCGCGGAAAGCATTTTCGCCGATAGATTGCAGCGTGGCGGGCAGTTGCAGCGCTTGCATGGCGCAGTCCTCGAATGCCGAGCGGCCGATGGTCTTCAGATAATTGCCAAGATAAAGGTAAGTGAGTGTTGTGCAGCCGTTGAACGCTTGTAAATCAATGGTTTCGAGTTGCGTGTTGCTAAAGTTGACCATCGCGAGGCTTGTGCATTGGTTGAAGGCGTTGCGCTCGATGCTTTTCAGTACGGTGCTGAAATTCACCTCCATCAGACTGGTGCAACCACTGAATGCCGCATCTTTTATGGTGGTGACGCTGTTTGGCATGGTCACGCTGGTTATTTGCGTGCAGTTTTGGAAGGCGGAACTCGAGATTTCGGTCAGACCGTCGGGCAGTGTGATGTTGCCGCTGATGGCGCGTGGCACGAAGAAAATGCCAATTGGCGAGCGCGTGTACATGATGCCGTCGAGCGACGAATATTTTGGATTTTCGCTATCGACAGTGATTGTTTGCAGCGCATAGCACATCGTGAAAGTGCCTGTGCCAAAGGTAGTTACCGTGGCTGGCAGTGTGAGCGAAGTCATCAGTGTGCTACCACAAAACGCATTGTCGCCAATGGCGGTAACGGAGTAGGTTGTTTCGTTATAAGCAAAAGAGGACGGAATTACCACATTGCCTACGTAGAGGTCTGATGGACCATTTGTCCCGTAAATTTCGTTGTAGGCTTGATAGTAGTAGTACATCCAGCCATCTTCTTCCGACTGTCCATCGTATTGTCGGCACACCACGCAGGCGGTTTTTGCGGTTTCGTCGATGCGGTAGTGGATGTCGTCGATGGTGACGTAGGTCGCCGCAGTAGCGCTTATCGCTAGCAGTGCGAAGAGTGTAGAGATGAGCGTTTTCATAAAAG